>UQQA01000065.1 GCA_900543105.1 uncultured Ruminococcus sp.
AATGCGAGCATACCTATATGGTCGGCTCTATAGGTATGCTCGCAACAACGATGAATGCGCTTGCAGTTGCAGACGTTCTTGAATCGCTCGGGGTCGATGTCCGTGTACAGACCGCTATTGCAATGCATCAGGTTGCAGAGCCTTATGTTCGCAACAAGGCTGTTCGTCACCTTGAAAAGGGAAGAGTTGTTATCTTCGGCTGCGGTACGGGCAACCCATTCTTCTCGACAGACACAGCTTCTACACTTCGTGCTGCTGAAATAAACGCTGACATCGTTCTTAAAGCAACAATGGTTGACGGCGTTTATGATAAAGACCCGAACAAATATCCCGATGCTGTAAAATATGATGAACTCAGCTTCAACGATATTCTTGTAAAGAATCTTGCTGTAATGGACAGCACAGCTGCTTCAATGTGTAAGGACAACAACCTGCCTATAATCGTATTCGACCTGAGCAGACCCGATAACATCTATGATGCCTGCATCGGCAAGAAGATCGGAACTATCGTTATCGACAGAACAAAAAATCAATAATTCGGCAAAAGCCGCGTAAAGGAGTATATTATGAACGAACACGTTACAAAAGCACAGGAAAAAATGGAAAAATGCCTCGGCAGTCTCGAACATGAACTTTCCACTGTAAGAGCAGGAAGAGCTAACCCTGCTGTACTCGACAAGGTGCTCGTTGACTATTACGGCACACCTACACCTATCCAGCAGATGGCTGCTGTTTCCGTTGCGGAAGCAAGGATCCTTGTTATCCAGCCATGGGATAAGACACAGCTCAAAGCTATCGAAAAGGCTATCCTCAATTCCGATATCGGCATCAATCCTACAAACGACGGCAACGTTCTCCGTCTTGCATTTCCTCAGCCTACAGAAGAGCGCCGTAAGGAACTCGTTAAGCAGGTAAAGAAGTTCGGCGAAGAAGCTAAGGTAACTATCAGAAATGTCAGAAGAGATACACTTGACAAGCTCAAGACACTCAAAAAGAATAACGAGATCACAGAAGATGATATGAAGGATATCGAAAAGGACGTTCAGAAAGTCACCGATACATTCTGTGACAAGGTTGATTCCGTTATTTCCGTTAAGGAAAAAGAGATCATGTCTATCTGATGAAAACAGCGAATGTACTTCCGAAGCATATCGGATTTATTATGGACGGCAACGGACGTTGGGCGCAGAAAAGGGGACTTCCACGAACCGCAGGTCATGCGGAGGGTGCGCAGACGTTCCGCCGCATTGCCCGATACTGCAAAACGCTCGGGATAAAATATGTCACTTTTTATGCGTTTTCAACCGAAAACTGGAAACGTCCAAAACAGGAAGTCGATATGATAATGAAGCTTTTTATGCAGTATCTTGATGAAGCTAAGGATTTTGCGAAAGATAAAACAAGACTTGTTTTTCTCGGTGATAAATCCCGATTTGAACCAAAGATGAGGGACAAAATGATTGAGCTTGAAAAAGCTTCGGAAAATTTTGATGAGATGACACTCGCTATAGCTGTAAATTACGGCGGAAGAGATGATATTGTCCATTCTGTCAAAACTGCAGCGGAGATGCTTCAAAACGGGGATATAAGAATTTCCGATATTGATGAAAGTCTGATAACGAGTCTCCTTTACACAGGAACTATGCCCGATGTTGACTTGATTATCCGTCCAAGCGGCGAACAGCGAATATCAAACTTTCTTATATGGCAATCGGCGTATGCAGAGCTTTATTTCACAGATGTACTTTGGCCTGATTTTTTACCTAAAGACCTTGATAAAGCGATTGAAGATTATGCTTCAAGAGGTCGGCGTTTTGGCGGAGTATAAAATTGACATAATATGAATATTTTAGCACATAACTGTTCTATAATAATATAAGAGTGTTATTCTGAACAGATAAATGGTGTTTATTTTGGAGTTTAAATTATGCTTACAAGAATTTTGACAGCTATTGTCGGGATCACTATTGGTGTGATAGTAGTTCTTTTGGCTGATACGATCGTTTTTGAGATATCGATCGCTGTTTTGTCATTCCTTATTGTTTATGAACTGCTTTCCAATTGCAAATGCCTGCAATACAAAGTCCACAGTGCAGTTTGTCTTGCTTATGCGACGGCACTGCCGTTTTTGACGAACTTTTGCAGCATCAATGTGATCTATATCGTTGCAGCTGCCTGTACGCTGGTAATGCTGATCGGATTTATCGCATATCATAAAACGTTAAGCTTTGATAAGCTTTGCTTTATGATAGCTTCAACGGTGCTTAGTTCTGCGGCGATGAGCTGTCTTGTTATCCTCAACAGAATGGACAAGACGCACGGTGCATTTTATGTTGTGCTTTGTCTTGCGGCCGCTTGGCTCAGTGACGGAGCTGCATATTTTGTGGGAACATTCTTCGGAAAGCATAAGCTTTGTCCCGAGATATCACCTAAAAAAACTATTGAGGGTGCTGTTGGTGGCGTTGTCGGAAACATAATCATACTTTATATTTTCGTTGTCGTTTATACACTGATAATGCATTCCAAAGGCTATGAATTTTCTACGAACTATGTTTGGACGGGAATTGTCGGACTGATAACAAGCCTTTTGAGTATGGTCGGTGACCTTTCGGCTTCGCTTATAAAACGTCAGAACAATATAAAGGATTTCGGTAAAATAATGCCCGGTCACGGCGGAGTGCTTGACCGTTTCGACAGTGTTCTTGTCGTTGCGCCATTTATGGCACTTGCATTTAAATATTTTGCAATTTTCAATTAATGTTTAGGGTATGCAAAACAAGCATACCCTAAAATTGATTTTTGGGAGTGAGCTATTTTATAAATGGAAACAATATCTCTTATCGGTTCGACAGGTTCTATAGGTGAGCAGACACTTGATGTTTGCCGAAAGCATAATATCAAAATCAAAGCTCTTGCTGCGGGCAGCAGTGTAAAACGTCTTGCGGAGCAGGCGCATGAATTCAAACCGGAATATATCTGCATTTTTGATGAAAGCAAATATTCAGAATTGAAAGCACTTACCGCTGATATTGACGTTGAGATAGGCTGCGGTATGGAAGGACTTTGCCAAGCAGCCGTTATTGAAGCTGATAAATTCGTCAATTCGGTAGTCGGAATGGTCGGACTTTTGCCAACGCTCAAAGCAATCGAAGCAGGCAGAGATATTGCTCTTGCAAATAAAGAAACTCTTGTTGCGGGCGGTGAGCTTGTAATGAAAGCAGCTGCCGAAAAAGGTGTAAAAATATATCCTATCGACAGCGAACATTCGGCTATATTCCAATGTCTGCAGGGCAATGACCGTAAAGAACTTCGCAAAATTATACTCACAGCTTCGGGAGGTCCTTTCTTCGGCAGAACAAAAGATGAACTGAGAGGTGTTACTCCTGCCGATGCGCTCAAACACCCTAACTGGAGTATGGGAAACAAAATAACTATCGATTCGGCAACTCTTATGAACAAGGGTCTTGAATTCATCGAAGCAAAATGGCTTTTCGGAGTTGCTCCCGAGCAGATTGAAATTGTCGTGAACCGAGAGAGCATACTTCATTCGGCTGTCGAATATAATGACTATTCGGTCATCGGACAGCTCGGAACTCCCGATATGAAAATACCTATCCAGTATGCTCTTTTATATCCTGACAGAGTTGACTGCGATGTAAAGCCTTTGTCCCTTACAGATTGCGGAACACTTACATTCTTCAAACCCGATTTTGAAACATTCGATTGTCTTTCTGCTGCGATAAAAGCCATAAAGCTTGGCGGTGCTTATCCATGCATTGTGAATAGCGTAAACGAAGAAGCGATTCGGCTGTTCCTTAATGAAAAAATATCATTTCTTAAAATTGGCGAACTTGCAATGGAAGCGCTTGAAGAATTCAGGTTGGCAAACATTACTTCATACGATGATGTTGCTGCCGCAGATGCCGCTGCAAGAGAATTCGTTTATAGGAGAGTACAGCTTTAATGAAAACATTTTTATCGATCATCATCGGCATTTTCATCTTCGGCATCATAGTTATCGTACACGAATTCGGTCACTATATCACGGCAAAGCTATGCAAGGTAAGAGTGACAGAATTTGCGATAGGAATGGGTCCTGTTATATATCAGAAAAAGGGCAAAGAAACGACTTTTTCGCTCAGACTTCTTCCGCTTGGAGGTTTTTGCTCTATGGGAGAGGACGAGGATTCAGACGACCCGAATTCTTTCAGAAAAAAACCTGTTCCTGCCAAAATGGCAGTAATTCTTGCAGGCGCATTTATGAATCTTGTGCTGGGATTTGTTATTTCTATCGTTGCAATGCTTGTGAGCGGCGTTGGCGTTTCTTCAAGAATAGTCTATTTTGATGAAGATGCTGTAAGTCCGAGTTATGGTTTGCAGTTAGATGATACTATCGAAAAGATAAACGGAACAAAGATATTTACCGCCCGTGATATCACTTATCTTTTAAGCACGGACGATGACGGCATCGTTGATTTTACTGTTAAGCGCAGCGGTGAAACGGTCGAACTTAACGGTGTCGAGTTTCCGATGATAACAGATGAAGCAACGGGAAAATACACACTTAAATATGATTTTAAGGTGCTTGCCGAAAAAATAACGATAAAAAATATCGTTCCATACGCCTTTAATAATGCTGTTTACTGCGGAAGAATCGTTCTGATGTCGCTCCGTGATCTTGTTACGGGAAAATATGGTCTGAACGACCTGCAGGGGCCTGTCGGTATAGTCACGACTATCGGTTCATCTGTCACGGAGGCAGGGTTTGACTGGGATTTTCTGCTCCAGCTTGCGTCACTCATTACTATAAATATCGGAATATTCAATCTTCTCCCTATACCTGCGCTTGACGGCGGACGCTTTGTATTTCTTGTTATCGAAGCGATACGCAGAAAGCCGATGAAAGCCGAAACCGAGGGAATGATTCATTTCGTCGGACTGGCGCTTCTTATGCTGCTGATGATAGCCGTAACATTCAATGATGTAAAAAATATTTTCGTAAACCGCTGAAAACGGAGGAACTTATGCGTAAAGTTAAACCCGTAAAATTAAAAGATCTGTCCTTTGACGGAAAGAGAATTTACGTTCAGTCGATGCTGAATACTCCGTCTTATGATATAGAAGCAAGCGTTCGTCAGGCAAAAAGCCTTGAAGAAGCAGGCTGTGACATAATCAGAGCCGCAATTCCCGATGAAAAGGCTCTTGAGCTTATTCCTGCAATAAAAAAAGAGGTTTCCGTGCCGCTCGTTGCAGATATTCATTTTGATTATCGGCTTGCATTGAAAAGCGCTGAACTCGGTATAGATAAAATTCGTATAAATCCGGGAAATATCGGCGGTCAGGATAGGGTAAAAACTGTTGCTGAAATTTGCAGACAGAAAAATATACCTATAAGAATAGGCGTGAACTCGGGTTCGCTTGAAAGAGAAATTCTTGCAAAATACGGTGCTCCAACCGCAGAGGCGCTCGTAGAAAGTGCGCTCGGTCACGCAGCGCTGCTTGAACAGTGCGATTTTGATGATATTGTTATTTCGATAAAATCTTCGGACGTTAAAACGATGATAGAAGCATATCGCCTGCTTGCGCAGAAATGTGATTATCCGCTTCATTTGGGAGTTACCGAAGCCGGAACGGCACGAATGGGACTTATTAAATCCGCTGTCGGAATCGGTTCACTTCTTTGTGACGGCATCGGCGAAACTATCCGTGTTTCGCTCACCGCTGATCCCGTTGAGGAGGTTTACGCGGCAAAGGATATCCTCAAAGCAGTTGGCAAGGGAAGCGGCGTGAAGCTTGTTTCCTGCCCGACCTGCGGAAGAACAAGAATCGACCTTATTTCGCTTGCACAAAAAGTTGAAGCTGCTATAAAAGATCTTGACAAGGATATAACAGTTGCTGTTATGGGCTGTGTCGTCAACGGTCCGGGCGAGGCACGTGAAGCCGATATAGGGATCGCAGGCGGTGACGGCTGTGCAGTCTTATTCAAAAAGGGTGAAGTTATAAGAAAGATACCCGAAGATAAAATCCTTGAAGAGCTTATCGCCGAGATAAAAGCTGTTGAAAACGACTGACCGCATATTTAGGAGTTGAAATAATTGCTTATAAAAGAGCTTTTTTCGGAATATACCGAGCTGATACCGAATTCGATCGGCAGGGGAGATATTCTGAAACTGCAATATACACCGAGTTTTTCGGATATATATATTTATGCTTCGTTCGCTCAGCTTCAAAGCGGCGAATACATAGCCGATTTTGAAAACGGACTTGGAAAAGCGCTCAATACTGCCGTAAGCCTGATTTGCAGATATGCTCCGAACCTTTTCAGCGATAAAGCACTGCCTGAGCTTGTTGTTCAGCTGAAAAAGAAGATTTCGCTGATAAACGGCTGTTTCAAAGGTGCGATGTACAGCATAGATGATAAGGATAAAAAGGTCATTATTGCGATCAAAGGTGCAGGTGCGGATATGCTTATAAAGGCAGGCTTTGAGCGTGAAATGTCAAGAATTATCCGTGAATACTTTCAGGTCGAGTATTCTGTCGAGCTTAAATCACTTTCTACCGCAGAAAATCGGCATGAGAACTATCAGCGTGACGTTGAAGCTTATATGGCAAGTATGCCGATACCCGATGCTCCGCCGTCCGATCCTTTTGCAGCATTTGATACGGAAATTTCCGCTGATAATATCGTAACGCTTGACTATAAGGATCTGCCGATACTTTCCGAAAATGCAGAAATTCTGAGAGGACGAAAGATCGAAGCCCCTCCAGTAAATATTGCCGATATTCAGGGAAAGGTAAGCAATATAGTTATCTGGGGTGATGCTTTTGACTACAAGGAGAAAGAAATTCGCACCAAAAACGGCGAAAAACGTGTTGTCAGCCTCAGCATCACAGACTATACAAGTTCGATCTCGATAAAAAGCTTTGAAAATAAAGACGATGAAAATATTCTTGCAAAATTTGCAAAGGGCGGAACTGTTCTTGTAAGAGGACGAACCGAATTTGATACATTTGAAAATGAGCTTGTTTTCAAAGCAAACGACATAATGAAAGTACAGCGTGTTGAAAAAACAGACAGCGCCGAAACAAAGCGCGTCGAGCTTCATATGCACTCGAATATATCGATGATGGACGCAATAACTCCCGTTTCAAAGCTTATCAAACGTGCATTCAAGTGGGGACACAAGGCTATCGCAATAACAGACCACGGCGTTGTTCAGGCTTTCCCCGAAGCAAGCTCTACCGTTGCGGATATACGCAAAGGCGGCGGTGATTTTAAGGTGATTTACGGCTGTGAGGCTTATTCCGTAAATGACTGCACCGAAGCTGTCCGTTTGTTCCGTGACAAGGACATAAAGGACGAGCTTATCGTGTTCGACCTTGAAACAACGGGTTTCAATGCCGAAGCTGAACGAATCATTGAAATAGGTGCAGTAAAAGTCCGCAACCTTGAAATTGAAGAATCATTTCAGACCTTTGTAAACCCGGGAAAAGACATTCCCGAAAGGATAACGAAGCTCACAAGCATCACTAACGATGATGTAAAGGACGCTCCCTCGCAGGAAGAAGCGCTTCGCCAATTTATCGAATTCTGCGGAGAAGCACCCGTACTTATAGCGCATAACGCAGGCTTTGACTGTTCGTTTATCGAAGCAGGCTGCCTGCGATACGGTATCGAATTTCATTTCACAATGGTAGATACTGTTGTAATGAGCCGAAGTATGCTTCCCGAACTTAAACGCCACAAGCTTGACAGTGTTGCAAAGGAATTAAAGCTTGGTGAATTCGACCACCACCGTGCAGATGACGATGCTAAAATGCTTGCACGAATTTTTGTTAAGCTTGCAGCAAGGCTTGTTGCCGAAAAGGGTGTACAGCGAATTTCGGAGATAAACGCCTGCGTTAAAGACGTTGACCCGAGACTGCTTAAAATGTATCACCAGATAATACTTGTAAAAGATGCTATCGGACTGAAAAATCTTTACAAGCTTATTTCATTCAGTAACCTCAAATATTACCGCCGCCGTCCGAGAATTCCTATATCGGAAGTAATGAAACACCGTGAGGGTCTTATTCTCGGAAGTGCCTGCGAAGCAGGTGAGCTTTTCACTGCGATAAAAGACGGCCGTCCCTGGGACGAAATAAAGGAAATCGCAGGCTTTTACGATTATCTTGAAATTCAGCCGGTCGGAAACAACGAGTTCCTGATCCGTGACCCCGATCAGCCGTCAATAAACACTATTGAAGACCTGCAGGAACTCAATAAAAAGGTCGTTAAGGTCGGAGATGAGCTTGGAATACCCGTTGTTGCGACCTGCGACGTTCATTTTATGGACAAGTCCGATGCTATTTTTCGAAGGATCTTACAGCAGGGCGGTCTGAAAATGGCTGACGCTGCGAATCAGCCGCCGCTTTATCTGAGAACTACCGATGAGATGCTTGAAGAATTCGCATATCTTGGAAAGGAAAAGGCTTATGAGGTCGTTGTAACGAATACGAACCTTATTGCGGATATGGTAAACCCCGATATTGTACCGATACCACCCGGAACATTCACGCCTGAAATCGAGGGTGCGGAAGAAGACCTTCAGCGCATCACTTGGGCGAAATGCAAGGAGATATACGGCGATCCGCTTCCCGAACTGGTTGAAAAGCGACTGGATAAGGAGCTTACTTCTATTATAAAGCACGGCTTCTCTGTGCTTTATATGATCGCACAGAAGCTCGTTGCAAACTCAAACGAACACGGATACCAAGTTGGTTCGAGAGGTTCGGTAGGTTCTTCATTCGTTGCTTCAATGGCAGGAATTTCGGAAGTAAACCCGCTTCCGCCGCATTATATCTGCCCTAAATGCAAACACAGTGAATTCATCACGGACGGTTCGATAAGCTCAGGCTTTGACCTGCCGCCAAAGGATTGTCCGAACTGCAATATCCCTATGAACCGAAACGGTCACGATATCCCGTTTGAAACGTTCCTCGGCTTTGATGGTGACAAAGCTCCTGATATCGACCTTAACTTCTCGGGCGAATATCAGACCTTTGCACATAAATATACGGAAGAGCTGTTCGGCGTTGACAATGTGTTCAAGGCAGGAACGATCGGCTCGGTCGCAGACAAGACCGCTTACGGCTATGTTATGCACTACCTTGAAGAAACGGGGCAGACTGCAACAAAGGCAGAGATATCCCGACTTACTATTGGCTGCACGGGCATAAAGCGAACAACTTCGCAGCACCCCGGAGGAATGGTCGTTGTACCGTCAAAATTTGAGGTTTATGATTTCACCCCCGTTCAGCATCCTGCCGATGACCCTGAATCCAATTTTATAACAACGCACTTCGACTTCCATTCACTTCATGATACTATCTTGAAACTTGACGAACTCGGACACGATGTGCCGACGCTCTATAAGCATCTCGAAGATCTCACGGGCATTAAGACCGATGATATCTTCCCGGGCGATGAAAAGGTAATGAGCCTTTACACCTCGACGGAAGCTTTGGGCGTCACTCCCGAACAGATAGATAGCCTGACGGGAACGCTTGCTATCCCTGAAATGGGTACAGGCTTTGCCCGTCAGATGCTCATGGACGCACAGCCGAAGAAATTTTCCGACCTTTTGCAGATATCGGGACTTTCACACGGTACTGACGTTTGGCTCGGCAATGCGCAGGATCTTATCAAAAACGGAACCTGTACGATCTCCGAAGTTATCGGCTGCCGTGACGGTATTATGACATATCTTATTTATCACGGCGTTGAACCGAAAACGGCGTTCAAGATCATGGAGATAACCCGAAAGGGCAAAGCGCCTAAGCTGCTCACGGAAGAAATGAAGCAGGATATGCTTGCTCACGATGTTCCGCAGTGGTACATTGACAGCTGCTTGAAGATCAAGTATATGTTCCCGAAAGCCCACGCCGCAGCTTACGTTATTTCCGCAAACCGACTTGCTTGGTTCAAGGTCTATTATCCGCTTGCGTTCTATGCGACGATATTTACCGTACGAGGCGAAGATTTTGACGCTGAATCGGCAGTTGCAGGAAAAGAAGCGGTTCGCTACCGTCTTGACGAACTCAAGAAAAAAGGCAATGACCGTTCGGCAAAGGAAACCTCCACAATGGATATGCTCATGATAATAAATGAGATGATGCAGCGTGGTTATGAATTCCTGCCGATAAATATTTACAAGTCGCACGGTACGGATTACACAATTGAGGACGGCAAGATAAGACTTCCGTTCTGTGCTGCGGCAGGCATTGGCGCAAACGCAGGAACAGCTATTTATGAAGCCGTTCAGCAAGGTCCGTTGCTTTCGATAGATGAACTGCAGGAGCGAAGCGGTGCAACAAAGACCGTTATTGAAATTCTTGAATCTATCGGAGCAATGGGTGATCTGCCGAAATCTGACCAGATGAGCCTGTTTTAAGGTTATGCTATGCGAAATTACCAAGCAAAATGCTGTCATTTTGGAATATTAAGTCGATTTTGTCCAAAATTTTCGGCAAACTATTGACAAATCGGTGTTACTATGCTACTATAATAACATAGTAACACTTTATCACGATGAATTACAGGAGCTTAAAGCTATGAAAAGATTTGATTTGATAACTCCCGAGGGTACAAAAGATCTTCTTTTTGAGGACTGCGTTATAAGAAACAGTGTTGAGAAGAAGATATCCGATATTTTCAAGTCCAAGGGTTATTGCGAGATAAAAACACCAGGCATTGAATTTTTTGATGTGTTCAACCTGCGTTCACGTTACTTTCCGCAGGAAAGTATGTATAAGCTTGTTGACAATAAGGGCAGACTTCTCGTTGTTCGCCCCGATTCAACAATGCCTATCGCACGTGTTGCAGCAACAAGACTTCGTGAAGCAAAGCTTCCGCTCCGAATGTTCTATAATCAGAACGTTTATCGCAGCAAATCCTCAATGCGCGGCAGAAGTGATGAAATAAAGCAGATGGGTATCGAGCTTATCGGTTCGGACTCCAAAAGAGCCGACCTTGAGGTTATAACAACAGCTATCGAAGTCCTTTCTTCCTGCGATAATGACAAATTCCGTCTTGAACTCGGAAACATCGGTCTTTTCAGAAAGCTTGTGGAAAAGCTCCCTGTTACCGAAGAAACAAGAGAAGAGATCAGAAGCCTTATCGAAGTAAAAAACTATCCAGCGCTCAACGATCTGCTCGATTCTATCGGTGATACCGAAGTGACGAATGCACTCAAACAGCTTCCCCGTCTTTTCGGCGGAGTTGAGGTTTTCGACAAAGCTGCGGAGCTTATGAACGACAGCGAGATAGATCGGATACTTGCAGAGCTCAAAGCGCTTTATACCAGCCTGCTTTCACTCGGTTACGACGGAAAGATCACAGTTGACCTCGGTATCGTAAACAAGATGCATTACTACACGGGCGCTGTTATCAAGGGGTATCTTGAAGGCTATGGCGATGCCGTTCTTTCGGGCGGCAGATATAATCATCTTCTTGCCGAATTCGGATATGATGTTCCCGCAACGGGTTTTGCAATCAACGTTGACGCTGTATCGACCGTATTAAAGCGAAGAGAAACTGTTAAAGCTCCTGCTGCCGATGTGATAGTTTTTGCAGAGGACGGTTATGTTATAGAAGGCTTGAAGCTTGTTTCAAAGCTTGGCTCAGAGGGAAAGATTGCGCTCAATTCCGTATTTGATTCGCTCGAAGAAACGAAGAATTATGCCCGTGAATACGGTATAAAGAAAGTTATCTGCGTTTCCGATAAAACAACTGAGATGACTGTGGAGGGCTGAGAAATGAATAACGAAAACAGAAAACTGCGTATTGCTCTCACAAAGGGCAGACTTGAAAAAGATACTGTCGGACTTCTCGAAAAGATAGGTTATGACTGCTCGGCTGTCCATGATAAGGGCAGAAAGCTTATTCTCCCGGTTGGTGACAGGATAGAAGTCGTTCTCGCAAAGGCTGCCGATGTTATCACTTATGTTGAACACGGTGTATGCGATATGGGCGTTGTCGGAAAAGACACTATTATGGAGATGAGCGGCAAATTCTTTGAAGTTGCAGACCTCGGCTTCGGCAGATGCAAATTTGCTCTTGCAGGAAAAAAGGGTACAAACTTTTATGAGGGCTTCAACGTAAAAACTATTGCTACAAAGTATCCAAACGTTTCACGCTCTTTCTTTGAGAAGAAGGGAATGGACGTTGATATCGTAAAGATTGAGGGCAGTGTTGAGCTTGCTCCGCTCCTCGACCTTGCGGACGCTATTGTTGATATCGTTGAAACGGGAACAACACTTAAAGAAAACGGACTTGAAGTATTTGAAGATGTTGCTCCGATCTCCGCCCGTCTTATTGTAAATACAGTAAGCCTTAAAATTCGTCAGCAGGAAATTGAAGAGCTTATAAAGTCGATTGAAGAAAATCTTTGATAGAAAGAAGTGCATATAAAATGATTCAGAAAATTATCGCAAACGGAACAGATGAAAAGAACTTCCTCAAAGAAGTTGAAAAGCGCAACGGCGAAAAGGACAAAAAGGTCGGCGAAATTGTCAGCGAGATAATTGAAACCGTTAAAAACGGCGGAGATAAGGCTGTAAAAGATTATACACTCAAATTTGACGGCAAGCTCCCACAGTATTATGAAGTTCCGAGAGAAGTCATCAATGATGCTCTCACAGAAGCTGATCCCGAATTTGTAAATGCTCTTCTCAATGCACAGGAAAACATTACCGACTTCCATAACCGTCAGAAAGAGCAGGGTTTCATCAATCCGCTTTCTAACGGCGTTATCCTCGGTCAGAGAGTAAGAGGACTTGAAAGAGTTGGTCTTTACGTTCCCGGCGGCACGGCTGCTTATCCGTCATCTGTACTTATGAATGCTATTCCTGCAAAAATCGCAGGCGTTAAGGAAATTATCATGGTAACACCGCCGAAGAAAGACGGCACACCTAACAAGGATATTCTTGTTGCGGCTGCTATCTGCGGCGTTGACAGAATATTTATGGCAGGCGGCGCACAGGCAATTGCTGCACTCGCTTACGGCACAGAGGAGATCCCAAAGGTAGACAAGATCGTCGGACCCGGAAATATCTTTGTTGCAACAGCGAAGAAACTTCTTTTCGGTATGGTAGATATCGATATGGTCGCAGGTCCGAGCGAAATTCTTGTTGTAGCTGATGAAACCGCTGACCCGAAGTATCTCGCCGCTGACCTTATGTCGCAGGCTGAACACGATGTTCTCGCATCTGCAATTCTTATCACAACAAGCGAAGAAATTGCCGATAAGACAATTGCTGAGATCGAACGTCAGAAAGAGTCGCTTTCCCGTAAGGCTATTATCGACCAGTCGCTCGATAACTACGGTGCTGTTATCATTGCAAAGAGCATTTCGGACGCTATCGAGCTTGCAAACGGTCTTGCTCCCGAACACCTTGAGATGCAGGTAGACAATCCTATGCAGTATCTCGGTCAGCTCGACAATGTTGGCTCTATCTTCCTCGGAAAGTATGCTCCCGAACCGCTCGGCGACTACTATGCAGGTCCTAACCACGTTCTTCCGACAAGCGGCACGGCAAGATTTTTCTCACCTTTGTCGGTTGACAGCTTTGTTAAGAAAAGTTCGTTTATTTATTATACCGAAAATGAACTTGAAAAGGCAAAGGACGAT
>UQQA01000066.1 GCA_900543105.1 uncultured Ruminococcus sp.
TTATCACCTCTTAATGATATTATACTACATTCTACCGTGTAAGTCAAGAGAAATATATTTTATTATGTCGAAAGGAAGATTTTATGAAACTGATAATAACCGAGAAGCCCTCAACAGGTGCTATTCTGGCACACGTTGTGGGAGCAAGAGAGAAGATACACGGAAACGGAACAGCCTATTGCTACAAAGGCAGCGGCTATTACGTTGTCAGTGCGAGAGGACACCTTTACGGTTTGGGAGAACCTACTGATTACGGCTTTTCAAAGAAATACAAACTTGATGAACTGCCTATGTTTCCTGATTTCAGGATATTCCCCGGCGGCAATGATACGGCAGATGTTCGCTCGCTTATCTCCGAACTCATAAACCTTGACGAGGTGGACGAGCTTATCTGTGCCACCGATGCAGGGCGAGAGGGCGAACTCATTTTCCGTCATATCTATGAAGCCAATAACTGTAAGAAGCCGGTAAAACGCCTTTGGTGCAATTCAATGACCGATAAAGCGATAAGAGAAAAGATGAAAAATCTTCCTCCCGACAGCGATTTTGACGGTGAGTACAAGGCGGCGCTTGCAAGACAGAAGGCAGACTGGATAATCGGAATGAATCTGTCACGTTTGTATGGCGTTCTTGACAATTATGCTCATCATATCGGCAGAGTGAAAACGCCCGTGCTGTCAATTATTGTTCAGAGGGATAATGAAATTGAAAATTTCAAAAAGAGCGTTTCATACCGCCTTGAAATGCCCAATGGTGCGTTGTCGGAAAGCGTTTATGAAAGCCGTGAAGAAGCGGAAAGACAGATGAATTACGCAAACGGCAGAAATGTGTCCGTTGTATCCGCTGTCAGAGAGAACAAAAGCAAGAACCGACCGCTTCTGCATAATCTCACATCATTGCAGCAGGAAGCAAATAAGGTTTACGGCTACACGGCAAAGCAGACACTTGATGCCGCACAGAGCCTTTACGAAAAGAAGCTCATAACATATCCGAGAACGGACTGCACATATATCTCCGAGGATATGAAAAGCGGCGTTATCCGCACGGTTGACTGTCTGGCGGCTGTTCCCGAATATGTGGAGAGGGCAGACAGGCTCATTGCACAGGGTCTTAACCTTGATGACAGGGTTATAAACAACAGCAGAATGGACGGACACGATCACCACGCTATCATTCCCGAAGCAAGAACCGAGGGAATAACCGGACTTTCGGAAACCGAAAGGAATGTTTACGGTCTTGCAGTAAACCGTCTGCTTTGTGCGGCGGACAAGCCTTACAGGTATGAAGAAGCAAACTACACCTTTTCCTGCAACGGCATTATCTACAAGCTGAAAAAGGAAATTCCCGTTGAACCGGGTTGGAAAGCCTATGACACGGAAAAAGAGGAAAGTGCGGATAATACTCCCGATGAACGCTATGCACAGGGCAGCTCCTTTATTGCCAAGGATATAAAGGTAAAGGAAATTGAAACTCAGCCACCCAAGCATTTTACCGATGCAAGCCTGCTTTCCGTTATGGCAAACATTGATAACCGCATTGACGATAAATTCCTCAAATACGCAGTATCGGGAAAGGGTATCGGAACGGAAGCCACAAGAGCCGATGTTATCGAGGAGCTTATAAAGGCAGGATATGCGGAACGTTCATACAGAAATATCGTATCAACACAGTTCGGCAGGAATTTTATAGCTTCTATTCCCGACAGCGTGAAATCCGTTGAAAGAACAGCCGAATGGGAGCAGTTTTTTACCGATGTCAAGGAAAAGGACATTGGCACAGAGCAGTTTTTCAATGAGGTAAAGGATTTTGTAACCTCTGTTATCTCACTTGAAACAGCACCCGACCGCAGCAGAAAGCCGCTTAAATGCGTAAATCCAAATTCACCGATGAGAGAGCCAATCGGAATCTGTCCGAGATGCGGAAAGCGAATATTCGAGGGCAAAAAGAATTTTTACTGCGAATCGGGCAGAGAAGGCTGCGGCTTTACCCTTTGGAAAGAGGACAGGTACAACGGAATTACGGTAACTGCCGAAAATGCCGCCGACCTTATTGCGGGACGGACTATCCGCAAGGCAAAGAAAAAGCTGAACGGCGAAACGGTGAGGAAATCCTACATTATGGAGGATACGGGAAAGTACATAAATATCCGTGCGGAGGGGAAATAAATGAGCGAGAATGCGAAAAAGGTATATGAATACTGTGCGGCTGACGACCTGATAATTCCCTATATCTGGCGATGTGCCTTTCTTGCGAAGATATGCGGTGTCCGGATTCCCGATGATACCGAGGTTGTGTGTATGAATGAGCAGGAAAAAGACTCCGTATCGAGCGAGCCGTATTCAAATGCACTTGCACATCTCCTTATTCTGTTCGGAGCAGGGTATATCCGTTTTGAACAGATGGCTTCTTTGGCGAGAGATGCAAAAAAATATGAGGACGAGATTTTATCGGCAGAGAGCTTTGTCATAGAGCAATCGGGAAAAGACGAAAAGGAACAGGTCAGCCGTGAGTATATCGAAAATATTTTGCTTTGCACCATTGAATCAAGAAAGCATCCCGAAATTCAGACGGTGAATTTTGAAATGGCGAGAAGTCTTTGCGAAGGTCCCTATACAACAATACGGAAAGGCTTTGTGTATGTGAAAGATGTTGCATTTTTAACCGTTCTTGCAAATGTTAAAGAACCTATGGGCGGTATTCGGGGCGGTGCGGTTGAGGTGTTCCCAAGCGAGCGAAATACGGGTGACATCAATCAGAAAAAGATTGATGAGGAGCTGAACAAGGGGAATACAAACGAGCTTCCCGATATTCTTTTCCTTGTAAATCTGAAAAATGCCTATTACATTCAGCAGATTTACAGCAAGCCGTATTCGGTGGAGTTTATAACCTACGCAAAGGCGGAGGGCATACCCTTTGATGAAAATTTTTCAAGGAAATATGACGAGTATGTTCTGAATAACAAGCTGAAAGTCACAGTTTCCGCAATTTCACGCAAGAGGAATATATGCGGTGATGATGTGAACTGGTTCGATTACGGAACTACGAAATACCTTGATAAGCAAATTATCATTGATGACAAGTACGATGTCACAAAGGAAATCTGCCTTGCCGATGTGGGAAAGGAAGAACAGATTGATGATGAGGTTTTAATCAATACTGCAATGGACAGGTTTATTTCCGAAAACGAAACGGCGGATAAAACCGTTATTGAAGTAACCTTCTGCGGAAAGAAATATGTGTATCTCTATGATTCTGCCAAAGGCAGGAAGATACTCCTTGATAACGATAAATTCCGCAGGATTCCTTTTGACTATAACAATGTCTGGACCACGGTTATGGAATGGTCAAGGTCAAAGCTCATACAGAAAAAGGGTGACTGCATTATCGTTCCCGATTCGGAAATGGCTAAAATTGCCGAAGGCGACCGTGATTATGCACGGCGAATGATTGAGGAGCAGTATTCGCTTAAAAAGAACGGAAACCGTATGCTCCAGAAGTTAAGCGAGCTGAAATCATACGCCAAGAGCGAAATGGATTTTAAGGAACAGCAGGCTAAATATAAAGCAAGCAGAGAAACAGGTGTAAAGGAGGACAAGAAAAGTGAGAGTGTTAATTCGTGAAACCCTTGAAACAGCAGTTATAAACATATACGGCAGGGACGGCAGACAGCATACAAATGACTTTTTTGAGAAGTATTTTGCCGATTCGGAGGGTGCATATCCCACCCTTGATGAAGAACGTGAGGAGTTCGGCACAGATGCACAGTGGACGATAATCACAAGGCGTGATTTTGACCTTTTCGCAGGAACGGTTGAAACGCTTCAAAAGGCTATTGACAGTGCAGACAGCTATGCACAGGATTCCGACAGCTATCTTATATAACGGAGGAGGCAAAAGTCTATGGCAGAAAACAGAGAAATCGACCTTAACGAGATTTTAAGCAGGCTTGAATTTCTTGAAAAAGAAAATGTATCTCTCCGTGAGGAAGTTAGCGAGCTGAAAAACAATGACATTGAATTCAGAAACGAAATCAATGTTATCAACCGTTTTATTGCAGCTCTCACGGAATGTCAGACCGTTGAAGAAGTGATGATGGAAACCGAAAGCGTGGCAAAGCATATTACAGGAAGCGAAAATGCGGCTTTCTATTGTATGGACAGTGCAAGCAAGAAGTTTTTCTCCGAGGACGAGGGACGAAGCTGGCAGACGAGCGAGGAAAACAAGGTCCTTAAAGATGTTTTCGACAGTCAGGAAATAAGCGAGAACGGAGATAAGACATATATCCCTCTTGTTGCCGAAAACGGAAAATCGCTGGGTGTTGTTGTAACGGAAAACAGGGATAATGAGTGCAAATTCGATATTGACCGAGTGTTCGCAAAGGGCAGTTCGCTTGTGGGCGGTATGCAGCTTGGACTTTTAAAGGAATACGAGCATCAAGGCAGAATTACCGACCGTCTGACACAGATGTATAACCGGCAGGGACTTGACGAATACCTTGTGAATACTGTTGTCAAGGCAATGTCAGAGGGCAAGAGCGTAAATATCCTTATGAGTGATATTGACCATTTTAAAAATGTAAATGATACATATGGACACACGGCAGGAGATATTATTCTCCAAAGCACAGCCGATGCCATAAAGGATATTGCAAAGGAGGGTGCAAGCAATTGTTTCCGAATAGGCGGTGAGGAAATGGTTACAGTCCTCATAACCGATACTCCCGAACAGGCTATTGATATGGCTGAAACCCTCCGCAAAAATGTTGAGGGAATCGTTAATACGGTTGAGGGCAAGGACAAGGGTGTTCACGATGTTTCGGTAAGCATTTCAATCGGCATACACGAAATGAAACCTGATGTTCCCTTTACAAAGGAAAATGCGGAAGCACTTTTCGATACTGCGTACAAAACGGCAGATGCGGCGGCATATACCGCAAAGGAAACCGGCAGGAACAAGGTAGTATGTGCAGACGAACAGAACTATGTTTCCTATCTTGCGATGAAAACGGCAGAGGTTTTTGTAAAGGCAGAGGGACTTGAAGCTCCCGATGACATAAAGGGCATTGAAGAAATGATTTCCGACAGCTTTGCAAATCCCACGGAAGAACAGGGACTTTCGGATATTATTGACGCACTCCGCACTTATGCGGTGCAGACTTCCGAAAATATGCCCGATATATCGGCTCTTGCGGATTTTATTGCGGATAAGGCAGAGGAGTTTTCGGAAAAGAAAAATGCTGTGACTGTTGCCGAAACGGATTTGACCGACCTTGAGCAGGATAACCGCACACAGGAAGAAAATATTTTTGATGTTATGTCGGCTGCAACTCCCGAAACGCTCATTTCCGTTGAACAGAACGGCTGCGTTGATTTTATGAAAACGGACAAGCCTATTGAGGATATTCTTCTTTGCTGTGCCGAGGATAAGCCGTTTAAGGCTATATCGGATATGGCAGGAGAGCATATTTCCGAAGCGGATTTTGCAAGTGAGAATCAGAGCAGGAACACGCTTGCCGTTGAGATAAATATTGATGAAAACACACTTACGGCATACAACAATGATTTTACCGCAAATATTCCTCTTGATAAAGCGGTGGCGGATATTACCGCAGTTTTCCCTAAAGAATTGCCTTACTACACAACCGACAATCAGACAAAGGGAAACACCTTTGCGGAAAAGGTTGCCGCTATGAAAGAATGGGCGGAAAAGACAATCGAAAAGGTAAAAGAAGCAAGTCTTAAAAGGGACGAGGTGGCGAGATAATGTTTTATACCGAAGAACAGATAAAAAGGGCAAACGAGCGAAGCATTTCCGAGTATTTCCGTTCGGCAGGGTATGACTGCAAACAGATTCGCTCCGAAACCCATATCGCAGGCTTTGGCGGATTCTATGTTAAGGACACGGTTGTCCCCAATCAGTTTTATGTTCATTCACAGCAGACGGGCGGCATCGGACTTGTGAGCTGTCTGATGAAGGTACTGAATATGCCGTTTAAGGAAGCTGTGCAGACTGCACTTGACGGTGAACAGGGCAGAGGTGAGGGAAAGACAGGACATACATCAACACCACGATATGTTCAAACGAAAGTCGTACCGAAACCCGAACCCAAACCCGAATTTGAAATGCCCCAAAAGGGTGCGGATAACAGAAAAGCGTACAGCTATCTTACGAAAACACGATACATAAATCCCGAAGTTGTAAATGCCTTTATCCGTGCAGGAGTTCTCTTTCAGGACACAAAGGGCAATGCCGTTTTTCTTCACAGTGAGAACGGCAAGCCCTGCGGTGCGGAGATACACGGAACAGGCGGAAAGAGCTATACAGTGGGAAATTCAAAATATTCGGATTTTATCGACAGAAAGGTTATCCCCACAGAGCCGTACATAGCGGAGCTTCTTGACCGAAAGCTGAAAAATGCGGACGTGAAATTTGCAGGGTATGTTTATGAGAAAAACGCAAATATTGTTGCCGACAGCAAGGATTTTAATGTCATAAGCAATGCCATCTCTGAAATATTAAAAAGCAATATTGACCGAGATGCGGTTGAAAATGATGTTCATTCCAAGCTGAAAAACTACAAGGGAGTTGCTCCCGGAACAACGGAAAGTTATTTTTCCTATGACAAAGGCAATCCGCAGAAAGCATTTGTGTTTGAAAGTGCGATCGACCTTATGAGCTTTATGTCACTGCACCCCGATATGACCGACTGCAAGTTTGCTGCAATGGCAGGACTTAAACCGAATGTGGTGGAAAAGCTCCTTGAAAAGAATATGCCTGTTACATTATGTGTGGACAATGACACGGCAGGGGAGAAGTTCGCAGGACGGTTTGGCTCACAGGTAAAGGTATTTACCGAGTGCAGACATTACGGTGTAAAGGATTTTAACGAGCTGCTTACGGCAAGAAAAACCGTTCCTTTTAAGGGCAAGGTAAACGCTGTGAAAAGCTGGGCGAATAATGCAATTCAAAGAATGAATGAAAATCAAATCAGAGTAGCGGAGGTTGCAAGATGAATGATTTAACAACAGGTTTTACCGAAAAAATCGTACCCGAAACCGCAGATGTTCCACCGGAACATTTTGAAAAGGCAGCCGAAAAGAAATCCAAAACCGATAAGCGTCTGGAAAAGCTGAACGCATTGAAGGACAAGTATGGCAAGGCGGTTCTGGCACAGGAAACCGCAACAAGGAAAACGCAGGATATATCCGCACAGATCGAGGAAATCGAAAACGAGCTTCACGCAGAGGAGGCAGCGGAGCTTGACAAGGCTTGTGCCGTAAAAAATCTGTCATATCGGGAGATAGCAAAATTCCTTATGAAAATCCCCGAAGATATGACCCTGACCGATATTCTGAATATGCTTTCGTAAGGAGGACTGCAAAATGACCGAATATGTAAACAAGGACTACTACAACAGCATAAAGGGCAGCTGTTCATATATCGACCTTAACGGACAGAACATTCACAGCGTAATGGAAAGGCTGAAAGCGGAGGGCATTATGTTTTCCGCAGCATACGGCGGTTACAGAAATACTGTTACCGTCAGCAAGGCAGATTCGCAGAGAGCCTTTGCCATTGCCGCAGAATACAAAACCGCACCGCAGAATACGCAGCGTATTATCGGAAATATTGAGTATTCAAAAATACGGGACAGAAATTTTATCAATACCGACCCCGGTACCGCTTTGCAGGTCGCAAATCTCCTTTCGGGAGATGCAAGCATACGCTTTTCGGGAAGAATACTTGAAAACTCTGCCACCATTACCGTAAGCGGAAGAAAAAATGCGGAAATGGTCAATCGTATGATTGATAATATCCGCAACGCAGACATCATAAACGAGCTTTACAAGGCAGGATATGAACGCCTTGCGGACACGAACGGTTTTGTAAATATCCGCAACAATGCAAGCGGTGAGATTGTAGGCTTCCGCAGTATGGATATGGTCCGTGAAATGTTCGGTGATGCGAGCAGCGAATTTTTTCACCCCACCGCATATCGTGTGGACAGTATTTCCGAAGCGGACGAGCCTTTCTATATTTCCGAGGTTGACAGCGTGACTGCCGATGAAAAGAATGTTTATGTTGATGAAAATATTTCCGTTCCCGTCTTTGACAGCAGGGAAAATGCGGAGCAGTATGCAGAAGAAAAAGGCATTGACCTTACGGATTTTGAGGAAGTAATCTCCGAACCTGTTGCAGATGTTCCGGTGGAACATTTCGATGATACGGCAGAATTATCTCCCTCTGAACAGCTTAAAAAGAGGGTAAATGCGGAGCTTGACGCGTATATTTCCGAGATGAAATCCCGTCCGTTTGATGAGATTATCGAAGCCGCATACAGAGTGACTGCCTGCAAGCAGATAAACGAATACATAACCAATGAAGAACCCGACCTTACGGAAGCACAGCTTTCCGCACTTCTTTCAATGGATAATATCCTTGATGAAATCTATCTTGAATGGGTGAAGAATGATTCCGCAGAAAGCTATGATGATGTGCTTATGGTTATGCAGGACAGGGCAGACCGAATTTTGCTTTCGCAGCAGAGGGGAAATGTTCCGGTGGAACATTTTGAGTCCGAAGTGCCAAAGGACGAGGTTGCCGAAGCTCTGAGCCTTGCTGAGAATAACCTGACATTTTCGGTTGTTACCATAAACAATGAGCTTGTATTTGCGGTAGGAGAATACATTGAAAAGGACGATATTCACGGCTTGGAGGAATATCAGGACTATATTGCAAAAAATCAGCCTGACGAGGTAAGAGCGTACGTTGAATACTGTATGATAGGCAATTCGGAGCTTGAATCGGAAATGGCATATTCCAGTGATATTGACTTTATCAATGCAAATCTCAAGGCAGTAATGAACCATCCGCAGACAACGAATCTTGAAATAAACAGCTATGTTATTGCAACTCCCGATGAAATGCTTGAAAGCAGGCAAGCTGAAAAGCTGCTTGTCGAAGCAAAGGGATATATAACCGATTTTCTTGAAAAAGAGTATGGCACTGAACCCTCGGAGGACACCTACAAGGACTTGGAAAATGTTCCGCTGGGATATACTTCCCTCGGAGATGATGCCGACCACGATTTCAGCGTTACCGCAAATCTCTTGGACTTTTCAATCAGCTATACACTTGACGGAGTGGAGATTACAACAGAAAAATATGACAGTCTTGAGGAAATGACGGAAGTTGCTTTGACCTGCCTTGACTTTGATGATATGGTAACGGTAGGCAATGAAGCTCTTGAAAAAGCGGAGAGTGAAAAATTTCACCTTGTTATTCCCGAAATTGATGTTGATATTGATATGAGGGACATTGACAGCATTGCCGTTCAGACACCCGATGATGTGCTGATGTTCTATTACAGCAGCAATAACAAAACCATTGAGCGAGCTTGGCAGAGCGATGAAAATTCCGATACTGCCGTTGATGTTGACGATGTTGCGATTGACATTCGGAGTGCCGTTTCAAACGGCTTTGCGGTGGAGGTTTATGAAACCGCAGAGGATAGAAAAATAGCAGAAGATAATTCTGTTGAAATCCCCGAAAATCTTACCGCCATTGACGATGATACTGCTGTTATTATGTGGGAGCAGGGAATTACCGTTTACCACAGCGGCACGGAAATTCCTCCTATGGAAGAAAACGGGGAGAATGAGCATAGCATTTTTGAAAAT
Source organism: uncultured Ruminococcus sp. (assembly GCA_900543105.1). Classification (GTDB taxonomy): domain Bacteria; phylum Bacillota; class Clostridia; order Oscillospirales; family Ruminococcaceae; genus UMGS363. The sequence continues at coordinate 9,681 of UQQA01000066.1, forward strand.
CTGTCCGATGATTTTTATGCGGACAAGGAAGATGTAAAGACATTCAGAATTGCCGATGAAATTGCTTCGGAAATCTGGGATATGAACCGTGTTTTCTCCAACGTTCCCAATGAGGTGGGACAGCCCTATTATCTGTCACTTGAATCGGGAAACTATGATGAGTGGGAGGACTACAACAAAGGTCTGAACGAATATCAGAACACTCTGAAAGCACTTTACACGGGAAATTTCACAGCCGTTGAAGATTATCTGGAAAATGTTCGCAGTTCCGAAGATGTAAGCGAGGAAATGCAGGAGCAGGCGGCTTCTCTCCTTGATGCGGTCAAGTCATTCAGAAACCTGTCGGGAATTGAGGACAGAGCCGAAAAGGAAAACGAACCCACATACAAGATTTATCAGCTGAAAAATGGGGAGGAGTATCACAATCTCCGCTTTACACGCTGGGACGATATGCCGAGGTTTAATCTGTCCTTTGATAGGAAAAATTATGACGAGGTTTACGGCGGCAATATTGCCGATGTGACCAAATTCCCTTTTAAAGAGGGAATTCTTGAAGATATTTTCAAAAAGTTTAACAGCGACCGTCCCGAAGATTTCAAGGGACGCAGCCTGTCGGTCAGCGATGTGGTGGTTTTGGAGGATAAAGAGGGCAGCTCCGCACATTTCGTTGACACAGTTGGAATGGCAGATGTTACCGACCTTTTCTTTGAATTGAAAAAGGAAACTATCGACCTTTCAAGGCTCACGGAGGTGGAGATTACCGAGGAATACGACCGCAGAGGTGATGAACCCGACAATTCCACGCACGTTAAGAATACCATACTTTTTACGGATTTGGATAAGTCCGAAATCAGCAGATACAAGGATTTTACATACGATAACGGTGTAATGCCCGATAGTGATGAGGGATATACAATCGTAACATCTCAGGATATGCTTGATGAAATAAACGGGTATATGGACAAGTCAAGAAAGAAATCGGGTATTTCAATTTCTGTTACGGATAACGAGGGCAATACCAAAAGACTTAATGGCTTGCTTTTTGAATTTACTCTTGGAGATAGAAATGTTCCGGTGGAACATCTTGAAGAAAACGAAAAAATGCCTCTTTACGGCAAGAGCATCGAAGAAGCAAGTGAGCTTGGCGAAAGAGATAAATACTTTGCAAATATGAAAGAAAACAAGAGATGTGAAGATGCTATTGTAACTGCTATTGCGGATAATTACAGAAACAGCAGACTTGACACAGACGGTGTGCTTTCCGATGTGCTGAAAGAATTTGTCTTTGAAAGAATCGAGCTTGTTGTTGCGGCAAGATTATCCAATCTTTCCTTTGACGGACGAATTGATAAATCCAACGTTGAATGGGCAAACGATGTACTTTCAGGTCTTTCCGAAAGCGAGAGAAAGAAGCTATGTGCGGATACGCACCTTAACTCTCACCCCGGACTTATAAATCTTTTTGCAAACAAAATCATAGATGAGGAACGTGTGCTTTCACAGAAAGAACAGGCTGCTGAGAAAGAAGCAGAACCCTATGAGCCGAAGCTGGGTGACAAGTTCCGTGACAATAGCGGCGAAGTCTGGGAGCTTACATCTCTTACGGGAGTGATGCCTTGGTACACCGACCAGTGTGCCATAACAAGCGTAAGCGGAAATGTTTCCATTACAAAGAACGAGAATTATTCAAATCTCCTTGATACGGCAAAGTATCAGCGTGTTGCAGATGCTCCCGAAGCTGTTAAGACAGCAGACTATTCCCCGAAAATCGGTGATTTGGTGGAGCTTGACGGACAGGTGTATTCTGTTGCCGATATTGACAGCGGCGTTATATCTCTTGCCGACACCGAAACTTTGCTTGGAGAAACAAGGCGAATGACATTGAGCGAATTTCTTTCAAGCGGTTTTGAGGTTGTGGAAGCAACCGGAGAAGAAACAGTTTCCGCAGATGTTCCACTGGAACATCTTGAAAAAACTTCCGAAACGGAAAATGTTCCACTGGAACATCAAGAGCCGAAGGCAGAGAATTATGTAATTACCGATGAAAATCTCGGCGTGAAAACACCAAAAGCGAGATTTGCTGCCAATGCTGCCGCTATCCGCACACTTAATGCCATTGAAGCGGAACACAGAACAGCCACACCCGATGAACAAGCTGTTTTGTCCGGTTACACAGGCTGGGGAGCAATTCCAAACGCTTTTGATTCCAATAACAAGGACTGGAGCAACGAATATGCAGAGCTGAAAACTCTACTTACAGATGAGGAATTTATTGATGCAAGGCGTTCAACGTTAAATGCACATTTTACCTCTCCCGTTATTATCAATGCCATTTATGAGGAACTTGCAAACCTCGGCTTTGAGCAGGGAAAAATCCTTGAGCCTGCTATGGGTATCGGAAACTTTTTCGGTGCAATGCCCGAAAAAATGCGAGGAAGTGAGCTTCACGGCGTTGAGCTTGACAGTCTTACGGGAAGAATCGCACAGCAGCTTTATCCTGATGCGGACATTCAGATTAAGGGATTTGAAAAGACCAAGTTTGAAAATGACAGCTTTGATGCTGTTGTGGGCAACGTTCCTTTCGGTGACTACAAGCTATCCGACAAGGACTATGATAAGCACAAGTTCTATATTCACGATTATTTCATTGCGAAGTCTATCGACAAGGTTCGACCCGGCGGTGTGCTTGCCGTTGTTACCTCAAAGGGAACAATGGATAAGGAAAACCCCGAAATGCGTAAGTATATTGCACAGAGAGCGGAGCTTCTGGGTGCAATCCGTCTGCCTAACAATGCTTTTAAGGCTAACGCAGGAACAGAGGTAACATCGGATATTCTTTTCTTCCAAAAGCGTGAAAGAGCCATTGAAATAAATCCCGATGAAATTGAATGGCTTAACAAGGCTGAAACCGCCGAGGGATTCCGTGTAAACGGATATTTTGCAAATCACCCTGAAATGGTTCTCGGCACAATTACCGAAGCAAATCAGAAGTACGGTCCTACCGAAAACACACAGGTTATTCCCTTTGAGGGTGCAGACCTTAAACAGCAGCTGGCAGAAGCGGTGCAGAATATTCAAGGCACATATACACCGAGAGCCGAAAAAGGCACAAAGAAAAAAGAAGCGGAGAATATTATCCCTGCTCCTGCAAATTCAAGGGTATATAGCTATTATGCCGTGAATGGAAGTGTGTATTTCCGTGAGGAAGGTGATACAATGGCCAAGGCAAATCTTAAAGGGGAAGCTTTAAAAAGAGCATTGGCAATGGTTGAACTCCGAGATACCGTTCGTGAGCTTCTCGATATGCAGCTTGATAATGCTGACAGTGCTTATGATACGGACATTGCCGAGTGCCGTGCAAAGCTGAATGAAAAGTACGATGCCTTTGTGGAGAAATTCGGACACTTCGATGATAAGAAGAATATTCGTGCATTTAAGGGCGATGACGGATACAACTTTCTGACCGCACTTGAAAGCAAAAACAAGGACACAGGTGAGTATGAAAAGGCGGATATTTTCTTCCACGATACCGTAAAGCCGAATAACGTTGTCACCCACGTTGAAACCGCAGAAGAAGCGCTTATTTTGTCCGTATCCGAAAAAGCAAGAGTGAATTTTGAGTATATGACCGAGCTTTGCGGAATGAGCAAGGAAACCCTTATATCCGAGCTTGAGGGACAGATTTACCGACTGCCGCAGGAGGAAGAAAAGTATGTGACCGCCGATGAGTATCTGACGGGAAACATTCGCACAAAGCTCCGTCAGCTTGAATATGCTCCCGATAATATGGACGTAAGCAAGCACAGAGAAGCACTTGAAGCGGCTATGCCGAAGCGTGTTGAAGCAAAGGATATTTCCGTTAAGCTGGGCGCACACTGGGTAGCTCCCGAATATGTAACGCAGTTTATCGATCAGAAATTCTATCCGAGCTGGCGAAGCAGGGTAGAAGCACAGTACAGCCGTGCATCGAATTTCTGATCGATAAACTG
>UQQA01000067.1 GCA_900543105.1 uncultured Ruminococcus sp.
TTAATACTAAACACCAATAAAATACAAGAAAAAATCTGCGCCGAAATCCTATATATGCGAGATTGTCGGCTTGATTTTTCCCAAATTTTAAATGGTGTTTAGTATAAATTTAAAAACTGCACCGTTTATGTATTATTTCAAGCCTTCCATCAAAGCCTTTACTATTTTATCATGTTCCATTTTTGCCATATTTCTGTTAAGCAAAAGAAAAGCTTCGCCGGAGCTGCTGTCGTTTCCGTTATCCCACCAGAAGCATGGAATGCCTGCCTTTTTCGCAGCCGAAACATAGTATTTTGCAAGCTTTGCTCTTTCATCGTCATTTTTCTTGTTCAGAGAACCGGATTCGCCGACGATAACGGGAATCCCCTTGCTGATGAATTTATCGCTCAGTCCTTTGAGCATCGAATCGATCACTTTCTTATCATTATCGGTGAAAGTTGAAACTGTTGAACCGGTGTTCAATGCCATATCGTAAGGCAGATATGCATGGACCGAGATTATAACACGGCTGTCATCGGGAACTTCAAGCTCATTTATTGCCGCGCCGTCACAGTTTGCGGCATAGGGAGTTATCATAAGATAGCGAAGCTTGTTGTTTCCGCCGCTCTTTCTGACGGTTTCGACAAAAAGCTTATTGTATTTGTTGATGACTTTACGCTCCTCTGCCGTTCCGCCGCTCCATTCTTTTGCGCTTCCCTCGGTTCTCGGTTCGTTGAGTCCCTCAAAAATAAGGTGTTCGTCATAATCCTTAAATCGTTCCGATATCTGTTTCCATATTGATGTAAAACGTTCGGAAGTTTCCTTGCTGTCCTTGCTCGGAACGAACCACCAGCCCTCATGGTGAGTATTGAGAATGACATACATATCGTTTTTGTAAGCATAGTCAACGACCGTCTGAACTCGGTCAAGCCACTGCTTGCTGATATTGTTTTTGCTGTCGAGATGCTCGCCCCAGCTTGTAGGGATACGAACTGCATTGAAGCCTGCCTTTTTTACAGCCTTTATCATATCTTCGGTAGTCTTTGGATTTCCCCATGCCGTTTCGTGAGCAAGATCGCCGTTTATCCAGCTTCCCGTGCAGTCGAGCGTATTTCCGAGATTCCAGCCTATCTTTATGTTTTTCACAAAATCAAGTGCATCACCCGAAGAAGATATCGTATTCTTCGTTGTATCAGAGCCTGACGAAGCAGACTTTTTGACCGTCACCTTGCAGGAAGCTTTGTATTTCGTATCCTTGATCTTAACAGTAACTGTAACGCTGCCAGCCTTTACACCAGTGACTTTACCCGATTTTGTAACGGTAGCTATCGTTTTATCGCTCGTCGACCACTGTAAAGTATAGTTCTTTACACCTGTTACAGTCGGTTTGAGAGTTATACTCTTCCCTACCATGACCGAAGCGGAAGTCTTGTTAAGAGCGACTCCCTTTTTAGCCGCGAATGCAGCCGTTGAGCAGAGCATTACGACCATGACTGCCGACATTATCAGCGAAATAAGCTTTTGGAATTTCATAGTATTCCCTCATTTATTTTTTTATGTTTGCAAGTTCAGCTTTGACCTGCTTTGCAACCGATGAATCGGGTTCAAATATCGAACCGTATCTGAATATAGCAACGCCGCCGTAGTTGCCAAGATCTTTGGCGGCTTTCATCTGCCTTGAAATTATGTCGGAATTGTTCATCCACTCGTTTTTGCCGTTCGTGCCTGCATATGCGTCAGCCGCACCGATCTTGTAGCCTGCAAGTCCGATAACAAGCTTCACATTACCCGATGAAGTCATACTGCTCCAGAGTGCGATAGTTTCTTCATACGGCAGTGCGGCGTTATCAAACCCGAAGTAGACCTGCGGAAGAATATAGTCGCAGTAGTCGGTCGATCTGCACCATGTTTTAACGTCGGCATAAAGCGTATCATAGTTGTTGCTTACACTGCCCTGCGGCGAGATGCCGAACAGTACGCTCGGATTTGCGCTGTGAACGGTCTTGTTCATTCGCTTTACCATATCGTTTATGTTGTCCGTTCGCCATGACGAAAGGCTCTTTGCCGTTCCCGAAGCATTGTAAGCGGTGCTGTCAAACGAAGCCGCCGTTGTCGGATAAAAATAATCGTCGATCTGGATACCGTCAATGTCATAGCCCGAAACTATCTCGGAAATTCCGTCGGAGATAAGCTTTTCGACCTCGGGATAAGCAGGGTTCAGATACCATCTTCCGTCCGATTTGACGATGTATTTTCCGCATTTGTCGCTGTCGTTGTACCATTTTTTTATAGTGTAGGAATCGGACAGGCTTTTGAGCTGGCTGTCGGTCATAAGGCGCATCGGATTTATCCAAGCGTGAACGGAAAGATTTCTGCTGTGCGCTTCCTCTACCATAATTTCAAGCGGGTCGTAGGAAAGCTTTGCTCCGATAGTCCCGTTGTAGCGGTCACCCGTCGGGAAAAGCTCCGAGCGGTAATAAGCATCGCCGAATGCTCTGACCTGAACATAAACGGTATTAAAGCTCAATGCCTTTACATTGTCGAAATACTCGCCGATAGTCGAGCGGAACGCTTTTGCCGACTTGTTCATCATTGCAGACGAATATTCGAGGTAGGATAGCCATATTCCCTTTTGTTCGCTGTAGTTTAGAGCGGAATAACCGTTTGTGCCATAGCTGTATGAAGCGGTTTCGGCAGGACTTTCCGATTGAAGCGTAAGCTCGGTCACAGCAGTTCCCTCAGCGGTCGTTGCTTCCGAAGCCTTGGTCTTCTTTTCTGTCGCCGTTTCCGAAGCCTTTGTCTGCTTCGTTGGCTCATTTTCAGCCTTGACAGTCACATTCTCGCCGTTCAATTCGTTTTCAATGAGATCATCTTCGGGCGGCTCGCTTTCAGCCGTTACTGTTTCGGTGACGGTTTCGGGTTCTTCCTGCTGTAAAGTTGTTTTACTTTCCGGCTCATTCGGTGCTTCTTCTGTCACGGACGAAACTACCTCAGTGACCTCAGTTTCTCCGGTAATTCCTGCTGTCTGCGTTGTTTCTTCGGTGAGAATAACACTGTTCGCCGTTTGAATATTCGCATCACGCGGTTCTTCGGAAACCTTTTTGCAGGCTGAAAAATTCGTGCATAGCATTAAAGCGGCAAATGCAGCTGTAAAAGCTTTACGCTTTACATTATGTGGATAAAAAGACATCTGATTTCCTTTCAAATCTTGCAAAACCTTACTCCGTATGAAAAAACTTATAATAATTATATATCATTGACGGAAAAAAGTCAATTAATACACTGACATAATTATCGGTAATTTATGCATTTTATTTTTTTAAAGCGAATATTTCTTTTTTTACGGCAAAAAATAGAATTACATTTGAGGAGTTGAAGCTATGAAGAAAAAAGGTAAGATTTTCTATTCTTTTCTGGGGGTGCTGACGGGCTTTGCAAACGGTCTTTTCGGCTCGGGTGGAGGAATTATCGCCGTGCCGATGCTTGAAAAGGCTGATATAGAACAGAAAAAATCACACGCGACTTCACTTGCGCTCACACTGCCGCTGTCGGTCGTTTCGGTGATATTTTACACTTTTAAGGGATCGTTCGATTTCAAAGATGCGCTTCCGCTTATACCGTTCGGACTGGTCGGGGCTGTCATCGGGAGCATATTTCTCAAAAAAATACCTGCCAAGCCGCTGAAAATCCTTTTCGGCATTTTTCTTATAATCGCAGGCGGAAGGATGATATTCAAATGATACTGAGCTATATTGCCGCATTTCTGACGGGAATTTTCGCCGCGATGGGTGTCGGCGGCGGAATGATACTTATACTCTATCTGACGTTTTTCGCAGGCTTTTCTCAGCTTTCGGCACAGGGAATAAACCTTATCTACTTTATCCCTATCGCGCTTCTCTCTGTAATTATCCACACGAAGAACAAGCTTATCGAATGGAAAAAGATAGTTCCCTCGCTAATTGCAGGAACAGCGTTCGCCGTACTCGGTGCTTTTGCCGCAGACTGTCTCGGTTCGGTAGTACTCGGCAAAATTTTCGGCGGCTTTATTATCATAATCGGGATAAAGGAGCTTTTTGGCGGCTTTTCAAAAAAGAAATCGGTGTAAAGAGAGTATTCTTTACACCGATAATTTTACTTTGAAATTGTTCCGTCAACAAGCTCACTGTGCATATCTTTTTTCTGAGTCTGCTGTTGTTTGAGTTTATCCTCACGCTCAACAGCAAGCTGTTTTTCGTGTTCTTCCATAATGTACTTGTCGGGTTTATGGAGATCATCATAGCGTTCAACGAATTCGAGCGCATCTTCCTCATTGAGCGGCTTGCTCATAAGGAAGCCCTGAATGTAGTCGCACTTCATATCCTTTAAGAAGTTGTACTGACCGACAGTTTCGATTCCCTCCGCAACGGTCTTGATGCCAAGGCTGTGAACAAGGTCGATTATCGAATCGGTGATAGCCTGATCGCGCTTGTTGTTGTTGATCTCGTCAACGAACGACTTATCGATCTTGAGGCACTTTATCGGGAAATTCTTGAGGTAGTTAAGCGACGAATAACCCGTTCCGAAATCATCGAGGGCGAGCGAAATTCCCATTTTGTTAAGCTCCTCAATAACGCTGTTGTCATTATCGAGGAAGTCGATGAGCGTTGACTCTGTGATCTCGACTTGGATATTCTTTGTGTCAAGCTGTGTTATTTCAATAACGTGCTTTATCGAATCGAGAAAATCCGCTCTTTTCAGCTGTATCGGCGAAACATTGATAGACATAATGATGTCATCGCGGTAATTTTCGCAGAGCGTTTTGAGGAATCGGCAGGCGCTTTCAAATATCCACATACCGATCTGAACGATATCTCCCGTTTCCTCCGCAACATTGATGAACTCCTGCGGTGGTATATGTCCGAAAACAGGACTGTCCCAGCGGACAAGGACTTCAAAGCCGTGGATATCGCAGGTGTCGCTCGAAATGATAGGCTGATAATTTAGGTAAAGTTCGCCGTTCTTTATCGCTTCGGATATCTGCTGTGAGATCGCAGCCTTGCTGAAATGCTGACGCTTTGCGGCATTCGTATAGAATGAAACTCTGTCCTTGCCGCTGTCCTTTGCCTTATGGAGAGCCATATCAGCATCACGAAGCAGCATATCAGCCGAATCATCATCGTCGGGATAGATCGAAACGCCGACTGAGAACTTGATGTAGATATTGTCGGACATTACCTTTATCTGCTTGGAGAATACAGACTGCATCGTGTCGATGGCTTTGTATATCTTCTGATAATCGTCGCCGAATTCGACAATGACGATGAATTCATCGCCGCTGAAACGGAACACTCTGCCTATCTTGCTGAGTGAAGTGGAGAGCAACGTTGCAAATGTGCAGAGAACTGCATCGCCGAAATTATGTCCGAGGTTCTCGTTGAGCCACTTGAAGTTGTCGAGGTCAACAAACATCACGGCAAATCTGCCGTCCGAGATAGTTTCGCTCGATTTATTTCTGCTTATGATAGATTCAAGATGATAGTACAGCGTGTTTCTGTTCGGTATACCCGTAAGCGTATCGTTAAGGCTGTATTGAATGATTATCTCATTCTTTGCGGCAAACGTTGACGAAATTTTGTTGAGCTGTTCCGCCGTTTTGAGCAGATTATTGTCGGGGGCGACAGATGTATCGATAACATATTTGAAATTTTCCGAGGAAATATTATCGACCGATTCGGTTATCTTATCGAGGAGCTTGTATTCATACTTCTGCTTGTTCTTGACGCATATTCCGAGCAGAACGAGCAGACATGCAAGAACGATTATTGAGCCTGTGAAGATGCCATAAACTCCGCCGTCCATTGCCGCTTTATCGAAGAGAATGACCATATTCCAATTCGGAACGACAGATTTATCAACGAAGAAAAACGTCTTATTGTGTATGCCAAGACCGTTTGAATAGCTATCCAGTCCACTGTCGAGAGCTGATGACTGAACAAGTATATTGAGCAGCGGAGCAGAGTTGATATCATAGCTGTTCGCAAACTCCTGACTTGACGGAGAATAAACGATGCTGCCGTAATTGCAGGTGATTATCGGGTAACAGCTGCTGCTGAGAGTGTACTGTTCGATGATCTTTGTAAATCCCGACTTTTCGATATCCATGCCGATATATCCGATGATATTCTCGGAAGAATAAACGGGGGCAATGACCGATACAACGTCCTTTTCGGGGTAGATAAGCGAAGCTGTAAGCGATGTGCAGTATGTATAATCGTTCATTCCGCGGACAGAGATATCGTTATACCAGTAAAGGCTGTCGAGCTGAAGCTCCTCCATGCCTATATATGCACCCTCATTGGAAACAAGCGCTCTGTCATTTTCAAATATCACCCACGATGACAAAACATCGGAATTTTCAACTGTCATATCATAAAGCGTTTCGGTAACGGCTTCAAAATTGCTGTTTTTCTTTGCCGTCTGTTCGCTCTCCGCGCCCTCGCCGAGGAAATCAACGACCGCCTTTTCACCTGCGGCGGTTCTGACCGCATCGAGCTTCGGCGACATATAGTCCCTGACGATATCGGAAATGACAGTGGCGGAATTGTTCATCATTACCATGCTGCTTGTTTCCGTTTTTATGCTCGCAAGAATATAAACGATGACTGTAAACGCCGCCAACAGCACTGCAAGCGATACTATAAAATAAAGCAAGACCTTATTCTGAACGGTTTTTAAATGTCTTTTTTTAGATTCTGACATATAATAGCCCCTTTTTATCCCAACTGAATGGTATCCATTCATGACGAAAATTTCTCTTTTGTATTATACCACATATTAATTTTTTAGTAAATATTTTTTCGTTTTTATTGGAACATAATACAAAAATTGCACAATTTCTTAGCTGATTTTTACAACAATTATTGCATTTATTTATACACATTTAATTTTTATACATAAAATTGACTATATCCACATCTTTATATGTCAAAATATATGTCGCAATAATGACTGCGCACTGGCTGAGGACGAGCAGACCAAGTCCGATCAATCCCCAAACCGAGAGAACTTCAATAGTCCTTTCCGATGTAAAGCTGTCAACGAAAGGAACGGTGAAAAGATCCGCAAGCAGGAAAAAATTGAACATATCACGGATAACGCCTATCTTCGACAGCACAAGAATTATATACATAACAATAGAAATTATCGGACCGCCGATCGCCATTTTCACGGGCATATACTTATCATAAGGGATATTGTGATAAGTCACGGCATCGCGGTCTTTTTTCGCCGCATTGAACGCCCAGTTGAAGTAAAGTCCGAGCGTGAGGACGAGCGTACATATCCCGATTATTACTTTAAGCACGACCGAGCCGCCGAACATTCCGTTCATTGCGATCATTGATATTACCAGAAACATTGACATAAATTCGGCGATAATGCTGTAGCCTATGCCTTTTAAAATTCTTTTGAAAATATTCTCCGTTTTGAAGCTTTCGGACATTTATTCTGATCCTTTCAGATATTGAATTTACCCCATTTAGTTTATTATACAACAACTCCGGCTTATTTTCAATATCTGGCACAAATATTTTTTGACGATATTCAAATAATATAAACACGGGGTTTGCAGAGGTATTGAAATGACTGACAAAGAAAAGCTTTTGACCGCTGTTTTGCAGAATTCCGAAATGGGCTCGTCGGCGATTCGGCAGATATTCCCCTCTGTGCGGAACGATTCGCTGCGCACGGAGCTTCGCCGCCAGCTTTCGGAATATGAAAAACAGCATAACACGGTTTGCCGTCAGATGCAGGTGCTTCACATGAAGGGAAAGCCTGTCTCTCCTGCCGCAAAGGCAATGGGAAGCATCAGCATTGCTGTAAAGACCGCATCGGACAGCTCATCACAGCACCTTGCGGAAATGCTCATTCAGGGAACGAATATGGGTGTGATCAACATCAACAAGGCTCTCAACTCCGCAAAGGAGATATCGGGCAGCCTAAAAAATGAAACCAAACAGCTTCTCGCCAAGGAGCAGCAGTATATCGACAGACTTAAAGCATACCTTTAAAAAGAAAACGCTGTACGGCTCTTTTCACATTGCCGTACAGCGTTTTTTATACTAATTCTCGATCGTTCTATAGACAAAATCGACAGATAGAATAAGTTCAGTCAAGGAAAGCGACCGCAGACAGGCTGTCGCCTGACAAGGGAGCTTGACGCAGAATGAACTTATTATAGCCGAGAGTTTGTCTATAGGTTGATCAAGAATTAGTATTACTTTTTAACTCTGTATTTTGCACGTTTGCGCATTTTCTGCGCCTTGATGACTTTCATTCGTGAGAACTCCTCACGTTCCTTTTCGTCAAGGCTGCCCGAAATGTACTTTACCGTACTCTGATACTTCGGGATAACGATATTCTGGAGCGCATTTGCTCTCGTCTGCGTTTTTCTTATCGAATTCGTAAGACGGTAGATGCTGTTTTCAACTTCGGCAAGCGTTACCGTCATTTCCTTTACCCTGACGAAGCTGATATAAGCCTTGTCAACGTTGCTGTCGGTATTCAAAAAGCCATAATCGAGCGAAAGCTTCTTTTTTTCGACCGAAAGCTTCGGAAGCTCGCAGCCCATTACGCTTCGGTAAGAAACGCTGACCGTATTTTCAACGGGCATACCCTCGGCGATATTTTCAACAACGCCGTGCGTGATATTCGCCATCTGGAGTGCGGAATACGCCTCGATATAGGTCACGCCGATGCTCTCACGCAGTTCTTTCGCCGTATCGACCATCTGCATAAGCTCACGGATAAGGATATTTCTCTTTTTGTCGAGAAGCTCATAGCCAAGCTGTGCGAGCGCAAGCGATTTCTGCATATTAAGCAGGTTGCCTTTGGTGGGGAAAACCTGTTCAGCCATTCCGACCGCCTCCTTTCGTTTCTTTCTGCATTATTGGAACAATTCTTCCGCTTTGTCGTTGTATTTTTCTTCGAGAAGCTTTTCGTCCACACGGTCAAGAGCGGACTTGGGCAGGAGCGAAAGCAGATTCCAGCCGAGATCGAGGGTTTCATCGATAGAACGGTTCTCCTCTTCGCCCTGTGAAACGAAATATTTCTCAAACATACGTCCGAAGCGCATATACGCTTTATCCAATTCGGAAAGCTCGTCCTCACCGATTACAGAGGCAAGCGCTCTTGCGTCGCTTACCTTTGCATAAGCGGCAAAAAGCTGGTTGGAAACTGCCGAGTGGTCGGCTCTTGTATAGCCTTCGCCGATGCCGTCCTTCATAAGACGTGAAAGTGACGGAAGGACTGAGATAGGCGGATAAACGCCCGACTGTTCAAGTCCTCTGTCAAGAACTATCTGACCCTCTGTGATATAACCCGTAAGGTCAGGAACAGGGTGAGTGATATCATCGTTCGGCATTGTGAGGATAGGTATCTGCGTGATAGAACCCTCCGAGCCGTTGATAACGCCTGCACGTTCATATATTGAAGCAAGGTCGGAATAAAGGTATCCGGGATAACCCTTTCTTGCAGGAATTTCTCCCTTTGATGAGGAGAACTCACGGACAGCTTCGGCATAAGAAGTCATATCCGTAAGGATAACGAGGATATGCATATTCTTTTCATACGCAAGATATTCTGCTGCTGTGAGCGCACATCTCGGCGTAAGGATTCTCTCGATGATAGGGTCGTTCGAGAGGTTGAGGAACATTACAACTCGCTGGAGAACGCCGCTTTCCTCAAAGCTTCTGCGGAAGTAGTCGGCAACGTCGTTCTTAACACCCATTGCTGCAAAAACGACAGCGAAGCCCTGACCGTTATCTTCGGCTATCTTAGCCTGACGAACGATCTGAACGGCAAGCTTATTGTGCGAAAGACCCGAACCCGAGAAGATAGGGAGCTTCTGACCTCTGATAAGCGTCATGAGCGCATCGATAGAGGAGATACCCGTGTTGATATAGTTTCTCGGATATGTACGGGAAACGGGGTTGAGCGGGTGACCGTTGATATCGGCTGTCTTTTCGGGGAAGATATCTCCGAGACCGTCGATAGGTTTTCCTGCGCCGCTGAAAACTCTGCCGAGAATTTCGCCCGAAAGTGCAAGCTCCATCGGCTTTCCCGTGAACTTTGTGCGTGTATTGGTCATTGAAAGTCCCTTTGTACCCTCAAAGACCTGAAGAACGACCCGCTTGCCCGAGATCTCAACAACTCGTCCAAGTCGCTGTGTGCCGTCATCAAGACGAATTTCAACGACTTCATCAAACGAAGCATTGTCAACATTATCGAGGACAACAAGAGGTCCGTTAATTTCTTTCAATCCTACATACTGTAAGCCCATATCAGACGACCTCCTGAACAAGTTTCTTTATTCCCTGCTCGATCTCAACGTTCAGCAGGCGGAACATTTCGGGTTTATCGTTAGGTATATCGTATTTTACCTTAATGACCTTTTCAAAAAGTCCCGTTTCAAGAAGAGCTGCGGCAGTTACGCCTGAAGCGACAGCTTTTTTCGACTCTTCGTAAAGGCAGAGTATAGCTTTCATCATAAGGTACTGCTTTTCAAGCGGAACATAGGTATCGTCCTTATGATAAGCGTTCTGCTGCAAAAATCCGACACGGACAACACGTGCGATCTCGATGATAAGCTTCTGGTCTTCGGGAAGAACGTCCGAACCGATAAGCTTTACGATCTCCATAAGCTTGTTTTCTTCGTGGAGTATCTTGGTTATCTCAAGACGGCACTTCATAAATTCGGGGTTGACGTTTTCCTCGTAGTATTCGCTGAGGTCGTCCATATACTCCGAATAACTGTCGTTCCAGTTGATAGCAGGATAATGACGTGCATAAGCAAGAGCCTTGTCGAGCGCCCAGAAGCATCTTACGAAACGCTTTGTGTTCTGCGTAACAGGCTCGGAGAAGTCCGAACCCTGCGGAGATACCGCACCGATGATAGTAACGGAACCCTCCGAACCGTTGAGGCTGCGGACGTAGCCTGCACGTTCGTAGAATTCGGAAATTCTTGACGGAAGATATGCCGGGAAACCTTCTTCGGCAGGCATTTCTTCAAGTCTGCCGCTTATTTCACGGAGAGCCTCCGCCCAACGTGAGGTCGAGTCAGCCATAATTGCGATATGATAACCCATATCACGGTAATATTCCGCAAGTGTGATGCCCGTATATATCGAAGCTTCACGGGCAGCAACAGGCATATTCGATGTATTTGCGATAAGTACGGTCCTGTCGGTAAGAGCCTTTCCCGTTCTCGGGTCAACGAGCTCGGAGAATTCTTCAAGAACCTGCGTCATTTCGTTTCCGCGCTCGCCGCAGCCGATATAAACGATGATATCAGCATCGCACCATTTTGCAAGCTGGTGCTGTGTCATAGTTTTGCCCGTGCCGAAGCCGCCAGGTATAGCAGCCGTGCCGCCCTTTGCTATCGGGAGAACGGTATCGATAACACGCTGACCCGTGATAAGCGGCTTATTTATCGGCAGACGGTCAGCAAAAGGACGAGCCTGCTTGATAGGCCATTTCTGGCAGAGCGTAAGCTCGACCTCCGTGCCATCTTCCTTTTTAAGCTTTGCTACAACGTCATTTATTCTGTAGTCGCCGTTTTCAGCGACCCAAGTGATCTCGCCCTTTAAATAAGGCGAAAGCATACATCTATGCTCGATAACGGGTGTTTCGGGGCAAACGGCGTAGATATCTCCGCCCTTTATGCTGTCCCCGACCTTTACCTTCATTGTAACGCTGTATTTTTTCTCGGTATCGAGGGAGGAAACCGTACTTCCCTCACCGATGAATGCGCCACTGATCTCTTCAAGCTTTTTCAGCGGACGTTCGATACCGTCGAATATATTCGAGATGATTCCCGGACCCAGAACTGCGGACATCGGCATTCCGCTGCCCGTTACGGGTTCGCCCGGTTTCAGTCCCGTTGTTGATTCATAGACCTGTATAGTGGTTTCTTCGCTTGACATATTGATAACTTCGCCGACAAGCTTCTTTGCGCCGACATATACCATTTCAAGCATGGAGAAATCCGTTGTGTCCTTGACCTTTACAACAGGGCCGTTAATGGAAAAAACTGTATTCAATCCTATTCCTCCCCTTATTCCGCAAAGGCGTTGCTGCTGACGAACAGGCTCTTCTGCTCCTCGACCGCAAGGTCAAAGGTCTTGTCGATGATAGTGCCCTTTTCCTTGGAATAAACGGAAAAACCGCCTAACTTTATCGAGCTGTCGGGAATGAATGAAACATCATCTGCCTTGACGACCTTTTTGAGAACGTCGGCAAGCTTCATATCATCGGGTGCAAGACGTATCTCCGAGCCTTTTCCGACATTAAGAACGAGCAGCTTTTTGATAAGCGTATCGGCATAAGCGTTAGTGGAACGGTATTCCGAAAGCTTTTCTTCAACCTTGGAAAAAACCTTGTCGGAAAGTTCCTCACGGCAGCGCAGAACGCTCTTTTTCATTTCAAGTTCAGCCTTCGAGATATCACGGACATATTTATTTCCACTTTTCTTTCTGCTTGAATTCATATATTTATCGGCAGCTTCTTCGGATTCCTCCTCGGCAGCGGAAAGAATACTTTTCTTCGTGCTTTCAGCATCATCAAGAATAGCCGAAACCTTTTCGTCGATCTCATCATTGACGGCGCAGATGAATTTCTGCAGCTTCTCATTTTCTGTACTCATATTAAAAAATCCTTCCAAAATCAAAGCTTCAATCCGATCGCGGATTCAATATACTTAGAAATATTCTCGGTAACATTTGAAGTGGCGTGTCGGTCGGGAACTTCAACAATAAGCGGTGATCTGCGGTTGAGCTTCAGATCGTAGACAAGCTCCTGACAAAGGCGGACAAGCTTCTCCGTCATAAGAATAACGGCGATCTCCTTGTTGTCCATTGCCGCAAGGAGCGTTTTCTTGACCTCGGCAGGCTCGTGAACGACAACGCCCTCGATGCCTGCAAGGCGCATTCCCATCTGGGTATCAACATTATCGCTTATAAGATAAAGACGCATACTGTACGTCCTCCTTTCCGCCGCAGAAACTCAGATAAAGAGCATAAGAAGTGCTACTACGAAGCCGTAAAGTGCGCAGGCCTCACCGAGAGCTGCGAAGATAAGTGCGTTTGAGAATGTCTTAGGATTCTCGCTTACTGCACCGATAGCTGCAGGAGCTGCTGCTGCGATAGCGATACCGCCGCCGATAGCGCCAAGACCGACTGCAAGTGCAGATGCTATGTAGAGAAGTCCGCTCGTATCGGAGCTGCTGTCCTCTGCTGTGTCGGCTTCTTCTGTAACTGCTGTTGCAGCTGCTGCGTCAGGTTCGCTTTCGGCATAAGCCTTCATTCCGAAAGGAAGTGCAGCGCAGATGAGCATTACTGCGAAGAAAGAGCAGATATTAGCGGCAAAAGCCTTTTTGAGGGACTGTTCGCCCTTTTTCTTCTTGATAGCCACAACAACGGGTACAAAAAGAAGTGCAAGTACAACTGCGGGAAGTAAAAAAGCATACAACATAATAAATTCCTCCAAAATTCTTTAGGGGTTCTCTAAAAACCGGAACACGAGCAAATTTTCGTTAAGACTTTGCGCAGCTTCAAGGCAGCGAAACGCAGTGTAATACTACGGAATACATTC
>UQQA01000068.1 GCA_900543105.1 uncultured Ruminococcus sp.
ATATTTCTAATCTAAAATCAACAGTAAATACAAATTTTATGCATAAAAAAATTTGATTTTTTTTAAGCAATATGCTATAATGATGTAGAACGCTACTTTATCCTCTACCGAAAGGACGAATTTTTTATGAAACGCAGCGGCTATATTTCATGGGACGAATACTTTATGGGCGTATCTCTCCTCGCAGCAAAGCGCAGCAAAGACCCGAACACGCAGGTCGGCGCTTGTATCGTCAGCAGCGACAATATCATTCTTTCAACGGGTTACAACGGCTTTCCGATAGGCTGCTCGGACGATGAATTCCCGTGGGCAAGAGAGGGCGCAGACACGAAGTACCGCTTTGTCGTTCACGCAGAACTCAATGCGATACTCAATTCCAACGGAAAATCACTCAAAGGCGCAAAGATATACGTTGACCTTTTCCCCTGCAACGAATGTGCAAAGGCAATTATCCAGTCGGGCATAAAGGAAGTCGTTTACCTCTATGACAAGTATGCCGACAGCGAAGCTACAATTGCTTCAAAGCGTATGCTTGATGCCGCAGGAGTAAAATACACACGCCTTGAAACCAATATCGACAGCCTCGAACTGTCATTCAAAAAAGAATAAAGGAAATACATAATTATGAGAATGAGAAGAAAAAAATGGGCGCGTCCCGAACTTGCGGTCTGCCCGTTTTACATTGAACACGCCGAGGAATACAAGGGAAAATGGAACACCGTTTTCGGAAACGATAAGCCTATCTACGCCGAACTCGGCTGCGGAAAGGGCGGCTTCGTCGTTCAGGCTGCGCAGTATTATCCCGATGTGAACTGGCTCGCAATGGACATAAAAAGCGAGATGCTCGCCGTTGCAAGACGAACCATAACCGCCGGTTTTGAAGAAAAGGGACTGGAAATAAACAACATCAAGCTCGTTTCGCAGAATATCGAAAAGATAACCACTGCTTTTGACGAAAACGATAAGATCGACCGCATACATATTAATTTCTGCAATCCTTGGCCGAGAAAGCGCCATAAGAAGCGCCGTCTTACACACACACGCCAGCTTATGCAGTACAGAACGTTCCTGCGTGACGGCGGAGAGATACATTTCAAGACGGACGATGACGAGCTTTTCGAGGAATCGCTCCCCTACTTTGAACATTCGGGATTCTCGGTAAAATTCATCACAAGGGATCTCCATAACTCCGACTATGCTCCGAATTTTGAGACTGAACATGAGAAAATGTTTTCCGACGAGGGCAAAAAAATAAAGCTGCTCGTTGCGGTAAAGGAACAGCTCCCCGAGGGATATGTCCCGCCAAAGGAAAAGGACGAGCTTCCACTTGAACCAAACGAACGGGAGGAAGAGCAATGGCAGTAAAGCTCAACGATAATGCAGAAATAGTTGCAAAAATAAAAGAGGGACTGAAAAGAACGGGCGGCTACTGCCCATGCAGATTACAGCATACAGAAGAAAACCGATGTATGTGCAAAGAGTTTCGTGACCAGATAGCAGACCCAAATTTTGAGGGATTCTGCCATTGTATGCTCTATTATAAATCGAAAGACTGAATTTAATGCGTAATGCGTAATTATTTGCATAGCTTACATTTGTATGAGACCTGCGAAGCCAACCAGCTGGTCGAGCTGAGCACAGCTCGTCAGGTGTCCAGAGGGCGGAAGCCCTTTGGTCGCTCTCCGCAGAGAGCGAAACTCCTTAAACTATGGCTAAAGGCATTGCCGCAACAGCGAAATCTTTAACAGCTAAAAAGGCGCAATTCACACAAAAAAGGACAAACGAAATATGATAAACACAGTTTCGTAAAGCCAATAATGTGAATTGCGCCAATTCTTTATGTACGGAACGGTTTTTCCTTTAAGCCTATATATGCGAACGGAGTGAGAATATATAGGCTTAAACACTGTATGAACAGCTATGAAATATGAACGGGAAAACACATAAAACGGTCGGATATGGAATCCGACCCTACGGCTTTGGGTGTATTCCTGTTCATATCCCAACGCTGTTCAAACGTAGTCGGCTAAAAACGCTCGTCGCTTTGCTCCTCACGTTTATTCGCCGAGGATAGTTTATTTTAGGAAAATAGAATAGGCGCAATTCACTTTTTATGGTTTACGAAACCGATTTCTCATTTTCGTTTTCCATTTTTGATGTGAATTGCGCCTTTTTTGCTGTTAGATATTTTTCTATTGCGACTATGCCTTAGCTGTTAGTTTAGGGTATTTCGCTCTCTGCGGAGAGCGACCAAGGGCTTCCGCCCTCTGGACACCTGACGAGCTATGCTCAGCTCGACCAGCTGGTTGGCTTCGCAACTCTGTTACTTTGTTGGTGTTTGTAATTCTTCGGATTTATCAAAAAGCTTTTTCATAAATGGTATAAACATTCCGCCGAGTGCGTTTCCTACTGCTACTTCGAGGATATAGAGTGCGCCGCTTACTGTTGCGCCTGCTGAGAAATAATAGAAGCAATCCGCTATCGAGTGGTTAAATCCGCAGAAAATGAAGAGCATTACGGGGACTGCTGTTCCGAAGATCATTGAAACGTCATGTCCTTTTATACGGCAGTTCTTTCCGTTCTCAACTGCGAGGTACATCAATGTTCCGCAGAAGAAACCGAGGATAAGTCTGCTGATGATACCGTCGCTCATTTTGGTATCCATTGCGGCAACTGCGTTTTCATGCACCTTTGCGCCTATTCTTGTTGCAGAGATCATAAGTGCTGTAACGCCCGTTCCGACAATATTTCCGAGTAGAGTTATAAGCACTTCACGGATATATATTGGCTTTCTTTCGGGGATATATCCGACTTTACCCGTATAGAGCGCAAAGCCAAGCTGGATTATTGTGAAAAGTCCGAAGCTGAACAGAAATCCGCCCATATACTTATTATCGCACATAAGGTAGACAGTTCCGCCGATACCGATCATAAATCCCGACATCAATGCCTTAAAAAATATACTTTTGAATGATTCAAGCTTCATAAAAACAGTTTTCCTTTCAATTTTTCAATGACCTATTAATTATAGGCTTATGACAATGATTTGTCAATAGCATTTGCCCGAAAACAGGCATTTTACACTATGGTAATATATGAAAAAGTGAAAATTACTGTTTTTTATTCTGCTCGATAAGCGCTCTTATCTCTTCATCGGTCGGCATTGCGGCGATAGCGCCGAGCTTTCTTGCGCTGAGTGCGCCGCAGGCATTGGCATAGACTGAAATTCCGATAAGGTCTTCCGTTTCGAGTGCCGAAAGCGGTTTTGAAGACTTTGCGATACGGGAAAGGAACGCTCCAAAGAAGCTGTCACCTGCTCCCATTGTATCGACAAGTTCTGTTTTGAACGAGGGGACGTTGTTTATGCCCGTTTTTGTTGCGACTATACAGCCCTTTGCGCCCTGCGTGATGCAGATAACCTTTACGCCAAGTCCGATAAGCTTTGCGATAGCTGTTGCCATATTCCCAAAGCCCGAAACGAGGAGAAGCTCATCCTCGGAGACTTTGAGGATATCAACGCACTTCATCACGTTCTGAATGGTTCTGACGGCTTCGTCCTGCGATGCCCACTGACTGCGGCGGAATTTCGGGTCAAAGCTTATTATCTTGCCCTGATTCTTCGCATATTCGGCGCAGAGCATCACAGCCGAGCGTGACGGTTCGGAGGTGAGCAGTCTTGAACCGAAGTGGAAAATTTTGCAGTTATCGATAAGCTTTTTATTCACTTCGCCATAAGTGAGCGAAGCGTCCTCGCTGTCGTTCCTTACGAAATAATATTCTCTTTCGCCGTTCTCATTCCTGCTTACGAATGCGAGCGGAGTTGAATATTTATCATCGAGGATAAGTCCCTTTGTGTTTACGTTGTTTTCATCGAGGACGTTTTTAAGGTAGCGTCCGAACATATCCTTTCCGACTTTTCCGATGAAGCCTGTGGGAACACCGAGCTTTGCCGCCATAACTGCGACATTTGCCGATGAGCCGCCTGCATTCTGCGTATAGGTTATCTCACCCGTTTCGGAAACTTTCTGCGTAAAGTCAACGAGCATCTCGCCGACTGCAACAATATCTGCCATTTTACAAGACCCCTTTTCCTTTATTTATGATTCAAGATAATACGATGCTTCCATATCTGCGACAGAAAGTGCGAACGCAAGCGGAAACATTTCAAAAGCTTTTCCGATGCTGTTCTTATCCTCTACCCCCGAGAAGCCCATGTGATACCTTATCGCAAAGGCTTCTTCCCTCGTAAGGCGCATAAAGCCCGATATTATGTATACCGACTTTTCGCCGTGGCCGTAAGGGAGCGTATCATCAATGGTATAGTATGGGACTTTCTCCCACTCACCCCGTTCATTCTTGGCATTGCGGTAGTCCGTCTTATAGAAATTCACCTTGCAGACATCGTGGAGAAGCGCGCACAAAGCGATAGTTTCTTCGCTGTAATTCATTCTGTAAAGCTGTTTCGTCCTGTCGCGTTCAAGATAATCTTTAAGGCAATGATACACGTTAAGGCTGTGTTCAAGCAGACCTCCCTCGTGCGAGCCGTGGAAGCGTGTGCTTGCAGGGGCGGTGAAGAAATCGGTCTTGAGCAGATAATTGAGGAAGTTATCCGCTCCGTCCCTTTTGATATTTTCGTTATAGATGCTGAGAAATTCTTCTTTTAACTCTGTGTTCATTAATTATACTCCGTTAAGACAATGCGATATCCGCATAAGATTTTATGCGAAGCTTTTCCTTTACAAGTTCGGGTGTAAAGTACGGCGGAAGAACGTCCTTTTTGAGCAGTATGCTCACGTCCTGACCGTTTATGTCGAACCAGTTATCGCCGAAAACGACATCGAACTCATCAAAGTCGATATAAACGCCCTTTGCATAAGCCTGCGAGCTGAATGTAAGGCAGTATTTATCGCCGAGCGTATCACATCTGACCTCTATCTCGGGCGGCAGGAACTCGAACTGCTTCGGCAGGACGAAAAGGAATGTCGAACTGCTGATTATTGCGTCCTTGTACATAAGCGAGTATTCGAGCGTGCAGTTGAAATGGTCGGCTAAGGTAAGTCCCGTCATTTCCTTTGTGATATTGCAGACATTCATTGCGGAAAGCGGCGGAACTGTGAATTCGCCCGAATCACCCTCGGCAATGACTTCGGTTGTGTTTCTTCTTATTTTCCACTTGATATGGCCGTTGAATTCGGTCATTTTTTCGTTGGAAACGTTCAGTATGAGGTTATCCTTGTCGCTGTCGTCTATCGAGCATATTATCGGCGCATAGAATTTTCTTGCGTAATAGTGGAGAGCTTTCCACCTGCCGAAATAGTCTATCGATGACCACGAGATAACGGGGTTGCAGTCATTGACCTGCCAGTAGAGCGAACCCATACAGATGCCTCTGTGGCGGCGCATCTGCTCAACGTTAAGACGGATAGCGTCAGCCTGAACGAGCTGTGTTGCATAGACGAGGTTCTCGAAGCTGTACGGATAATGCACCATCTGCGCAAGGTAATACATAAGCTTTTCGTTTCCCGCTTCGCACTTCTGATGCGCTTCCATAACGGGCGACATAAGGTTCAGATCCTTTTCCTCGGCAAAGGAACGCACCGTTTTCATACAAGGAATAGACTCAAAGCCGTATTCCGAGCAGAAACGGAAAAGATACTTTTTATACTCTGTGAAAGGCTTCAAGCTATGCCATACTTCCCAGTAATGGATATCGCCCTTGTTTTTAGCGCCGCTGTCATTGAAGCCGCCGCCCGAGGACGGTGAGGACGGCCAGTAGAAATGTCCCGTATCGTACTGTGCGATAACTTTCGGGGCGATATTCTCGAACATATTCAGATAGCCTTGTTTAAGGTCAGGCTCATCGGGAAGTCCCCAGTACTGCCAAGCGGATTCGATCTCGTTGTTTCCGCACCACATTGCAAGACAGGCGTGGTGATCGATGCGGCGAACGTTGTCAATAAGCTCCTGCTCGACCGTTGCGCAGAATTCGTGGTTGTTTCCGTCATAGACCGAGCAGGCGAACATCATATCCTGCCATACAAGCAAACCAAGTTCATCGCAGATATCATAGAAGTAATCATCGGGGTAAAATCCGCCGCCCCATACTCTTATCATATTGTAGTTCGCAGCGGCGCAGTCCCTGAGAAGCTTTTCCGTGCGCTCACGGCTTCTCCTGCCGAGGAGGTTATCCTCGGGGATATAGTTTGCGCCCATTGCGAAAATTTTCGTTCCGTTTACCTTAAAGCAGAATTCTTCGCCGATATTGTCTTTCTGACGTGAAACCTCTATCGTGCGCAGACCTATTTTAAGCTCCTTTTTGTCGATAACCTCACCTTTGTGGAGAAGCTTTACCTTGACTTCGTAAAGATACTGCTTTCCAAAGCCTCTGACGTGCCAGAGCTTTGGGTTGAGGATAACGCAGACAGCGGAATTATGCTGTTTGGGCTGATCTGTCTTTATAATAGTATTAACGCCGTCGGGGTCAGTGACAACACACTCCATACGGAGGTCATCGCCCGTGAGGTTTTCGATCTCGGTGTCGATGTAAAGCTTCACCGAGCTTTGTTTGTGCTCCTGCTTTATGCGGATATTTTTGATACAGCCGTATTTCTCACCGACAAGGCTTACATCGCGCCAGATTCCGACATCGGGGAGTATCGGACCCCAGTCCCAGCCGTACATATAGTGTGCCTTTCGGATATGCGGGTAGCCTTTCATCGTTGACGCCACTCCCCAGAGGTCACGCTCGTCATTTTTATCCTTGATATATTTTATCGGCGAATGGATATAGACACGGAGCGAATTCGTTCCCCGTCTTATGCAGTCGGTGACATCGAATTTATACGTCCTGTGCATATTGTCGGAAGAGCCTATCGCAGTATCGTTGAGATAAACTTCCGCAATTGTATCTATGCCGTCAAAACGAAGAAAAATACGGTCGTTTTTCAGCATTGATTCATCGGGGATAAAATCATAAGCAAAAATGAAGTCGTTATCCGAAATTTTCAGCGCATCATACTGATTAAGACGGTAAAACGGGTCTTCGATCATTTTATTTTCAAGCATTGAGCTGTAAACCGTTCCGGGTACGTTTACGGAAAGCTTTATTTTTTCATCGGCGGAGTTCACTCTCCAGGGTCCGTTGAGGGATTGGATCATCATTGGCTGTACACTCCTTTTTATCATCTTATTTTATTAATTATACAAAATTTTGTTAAATTTGTCAATGATATTGTACAACTTTTTCAAAATCCATAGTTCCGCCGAAAATATCGAGCGCACTTCCGACTGTGAAGTTGAGCTTACCCTTGCCGAGTCTTTTCAGCGTGTCAAGGTCGTCAAAGGAGCCTATGCCGCCTGCGTAGGTAAGGGTTATCTTTCCCCATTCACCGAGCATTTCCGCAAGCTTTTCCTCCACTCCCCTTGCCTTGCCCTCGACATCGACAGCATGCACAAGGAACTCATCGCAGTAGGACGAAAGCCTGTCAAACACCTCGGGTGAGAGCTTCATATCGGTGAATTTCTGCCACCTGTCGGTGACAACGTAGTAATCTTCGCCCTTTTTTCGGCAGGAAAGGTCGAGGACGATATGTTCCTTTCCGACAGCCTTTGTAAGCTTATCGAGGTTGCCGAAATCCACCTTTCCGTCCTTGAAAACATACGACGTGACTATTATATGCGAAGCTCCGTTTTCAATATACTCGGCGGCGTTGTCGGCATTTACTCCCCCGCCGACCTGCAGACCGCCCTCATATTCGTGCAGAGCGGAAAAAGCCTGCTTTCGGTCAGCTTCGTAATATTCGCTGCCGGCGGCGTTGAGGATTATGATATGTCCGCCTTTCAAGCCTTTTTCTTTATAAAGACGGGCATAAAAATCCGCTCCGCAGTCGGAAACGAAATTCTCCGAGGCAGAATTGCCCTTATCCGCAAGGCTTCCCCCGACTATCTGCTTGACCTTGCCGTTATGGATATCTATACATGGTCTGAAATTCATATTTCGCGCTGTTTCCTTTCGATTTTGAATAATTATATATAAGTATAGCACACCTTTTTTTAATTTTCCATAATATTTTGCAAAATTTATAATAATTGTTGACATTTTATATAGTAATGTGATATAATAAATGTTAGTTATTGGGTAATTTGCATCTATAATTAAACACTGTCATTATATTCTTAATAGTTCTTTCAAAAATTCCCGTGATATAGAATCAAGGAGGTTGCTATGGGAGAAAATGTTATTAACTACGGCAGCTATGCGGCTTTTAAACAAACAGTCGGCGAGCTTACAGACTGCCTTTGCCAGCTGAAAGAATTCAGTGAAGAGCTGGAACTGAACAACACCGCAAGATCCATTGCCGACACTATTGAAAAGACCGCCAAGGAGCATTTTGAAGTTGCTATCGTCGGCGAATTCAAGCGTGGAAAAAGCACGCTCATCAACGCACTTCTCGGTCAGGAAGTCCTTCCTGCGGACGTTCTTCCCGCAACGGCTACGCTCAACCGTGTTACATACAGCGACACGCCTTATGTCGAGGTCGAATACAAGACAGGCGAAAAAGAAACCGTTGATATCAACAAGCTTGCCGACTATGTAACAAAGCTTTCCTACGAATCGGAAAAACGTGCGGAGAGCGTCAAGCAGGCTACCGTTCACTATGCTACCGACTTCTGCAAAAACAATGTTGACATCATCGACACTCCGGGTCTTAACGACGACGAGCAGATGACGAACGTTACGCTTTCTATCCTCCCCGAGATCGACGCGGCCGTTTTCGTTATCAGTGCGAACTCGCCTTTCTCACAGTTTGAAAAGGAATTCCTTGAAAAGAAAATGCTTACGAGCGATATGGGACGGATAATCTTCGCCGTAAACTGCTTCGGCACGTTCTCCAAGGAGGACGAGGACAGAATAGTTGAAACGGTCGAAAAGCGTATCGGCTCTTATGTTATGGAAAAAGCCAAGACCGTTATGGGCGAGGATTCCAAGGAATTCGCCGTTTACAAGCGCAAGATCGGCAAACCGAAGGTAATCGGCGTTTATGCAAAGAAAGCACTTCTTGCAAAGCAGGCTCACAACGAAGAAATGCTCAGAGAGAGCAACTTCCCGACATTTGAAGCCGCTCTTGAACGTATGCTCACCCAGGAAAGAGGTTCTATCACCCTCCAGATACTTGCGACAAAGATAATCAGCAGCGGTTCGGAGATCATCAACTCCATTGTTCTCCGCGAAAATTCACTCATGATGGAAACCGATGAATTCATGGAGAAATACAATGCCGCTATCGAAGAGATCGACGCTATCAGAACAAAGAAACGTGCCGAATTCGTCCGCATCAACGATGCCGCAAACAAGGTTTATGACGGCTTGAAGCCTATCCTTGACGGCTACTGGAGCCAGATAGAAGAAACCGCAATGCAGGTTATCGACGATTATCCTATGTCCGCTGATGACTTAAAGCGTGACAAGCTGAAGATCGTTTATGCAAAGCTTACCGAAAAGATAAAGGAAAATATCGAAAACAAGGCTCAGATCATCTGTGAGCAGATACAGAACGAGATCAACATCGCTCTGAGTGACGAAGCAGAACGTTTGCAGTCATTCGAGGACGAATTCTTCGCATCGGTTGCGCGTATTCAGGAGATGTTTGCCGTTCCTCAGCGTCACTCGCGCAACGGCGGCATCGTTGATTCGATCATCGGCGTTGCTATCGGTTCTGTCGGAACGGGCGGACTCTTTGTCGGCTTCCGTGAGGCAGGCGTAAAGGGTGCACTTCTCGGCGGTGCATCGGGCTTCGTGGGCTTCTGCGCAACATTCTATGCTGCCGCATACCTTGCAGGCTTCCTCGGCATTGCTGCGGCAGGCCCTGTTACACTCTGCATTATGGCTATCGCAGGTCTTGCGGGAACGTTCACGGGCAAGCTCTCCGTTGATAAGCTTCTCGTTCAGGAAAGAATAGACAAATACAAGAACAGCTTCAAGAACTCCGTTTCAAAGCAGTTCCACGAAATGCGCATCTCCAGCGACTTCTCCGAAACCGTTCGTCAGCAGGTATTCGCATCGTTCGAGGGACTTAAAAAGAAGATCGAGGACGAGACCGAAATTATCCTCAAGGATACACAGAAAACGCTTGACAACCTCAATCAGCTCAAAGCAGAACGCAAGACCGTTTCCGAAAACGAAAAAGTCAAGCTTCAGAACATTGCGGAATACACCGGTTCTCTGCTTGCGGAAACATACAATCTTCATCATGCTCTTACAAACGATGAATAATACTGATCTCCAATGAGTGTGTAGACAAAGAATCGGCGCAAGATCCATTTAAACCTGTTTTCAGCAGCTGCGGGATTTTGCTTGATCTTTTGCACACATTCTGATTAGATATCAGTAAAAAAACGGGATATCGTGATGCTTCAAAGGCATCATAAAAGGTCCCGACAGTAACCATATAATGGAGGATAAAAGCGATGAACGATGTTCTCGATTCACTCGAAAAGCAGAATCCCCTGCTCGATATAGATACCAGCTTTACGAACTATCTCGCCGCAAGAACAAGAAAATCAAAGGATCACATCGTCGGCGGAAGAATGGACTACGGATTTGATGCGGATTTTTCCGTTCGTCAGAAGTTCATCACATATTCAGGCTGGAACAAAATTTACAAAAACCTTGTCACGGTCGAGATACCGAACAAATTCAAACAGATATTCAAGACCGCCAGCGAAGTTTCGCAGGGCAGCTACCCCGAAATATGGGCAATTGCAAAGACCTGCGCAGAACGACTTATGATAGACATTCCGAAAGTCTTCGTAAGAAATGCACCGAACAAGATGGAGATATACTCTATCTCCGCTGAAAATACCTCGCCCGTTATCGTTCTCACATCGGGTCTGTGCGAAAAATGCACGAAAGATGAGCTTTCATACCTCATCGGCTGCGAATGCGGTCACATTCAGAACAACCACTGCATCTACTATCAGGCTGCACCGAGCTTCGGCATCATTATGGACAGTGAAGTTGTCAACCCCGTCACCGACAACAGAAAACAGCTTGCATCGGTAATGATGGATTGGCTAACGCTTTCCTGTGTGACCGCTGACCGTGCAGGCATCATCTGCCTTGACAGGCCGCAGGATTTCTCGTCCGTTTTCATTTCTCTCCGCGAAAAGGGACTTAACGATATTTACAGCCGCACAGGTCAGATCTTTGACAAGGATAAGGCTGAAAAAATGTATGAAACGCTCCACGTTACACCTGCGCGAAGCATTTCTCTCGACAGCAGCACGAATTTTCTCGAACGCCGCTATTTTGCGGGAATGGAATTTCTCAACTGCGAAACTCTTTACAGCTGGAGAAATGACATCGGCGGTGATGATCTTCACACCGTCAACAAGCAGGCACTTGAAGTGCGCTGTGAAATAATCCTCGGCTCGGATTCAGGAAAGGCGGGTGTTTGATATGTCCGAAAATACGAATAATACTCTGACTTATGCTGACGTTGAACCCGACATTGAAAAAATACAGAATTATATGCGTGAAATCCTCGCCAACAAGCCCGTTTGCCGTATTCTTGGCGAAGAATTCACCGACAATCTCAAACAGTGGGACAAAGCTATCACAAAGCGCCGCACAGAGCCGTTCTCACTCGTTGTTCTCGGCGATTTCAAGCGAGGAAAAAGCACTATCATCAACGCTATCCTCGGCAAATCCATCGCGCCCGTAAACGTTGCCCCCGAAACATTTACCATAAATTCGATAAGCTACGGTGAAACTCCGACTGCGGAGGCTGTTCTTTCCAACGGACAGCGCATTATGCTCACCGCAGACGATCTACAGAGAGAGCGCCTTGAAAAGCTCACAAGAGCTTTCCCCGATAGCCTTGAATACATCGATATCCGCGATAATGCAGAGATACTCAAAGAGATACGCATTGTTGACACGCCAGGTCTTTCCGACCTTGACTGCCTCGACAAGCAGGTTCAGGACTACCTTGTAAACGCTGACGCTATCGTTTATGTTGCGTCTGCGCTCTCCCCTTTCTCCGAATCGGAACAGGTTTTCCTTGCAACGCATATTCAGCCGATGAGCTTCAGCAAGCTGTTCGTTCTCGTCAATATGATCGACGCTATGGGCAGTATGAGAGATATCGAAAAGATCATCAACCGTGTCAGCGAGTGCTGCGAACGTATCGTCCCGAATGCTTTCGTTTACGGCGTGAGCGGCATCGACGAATACCGCCGCAAGATAGGTCTTAACCGCCCCGACCTCACAGGACTTCAGGAATTCTACGAAAATGAATTTCTCAAGTTCGAGATGTCGCTCAAACGTGAGATAATTCTACAGAAGGATTTTATCCGCACACAGCGTGTTATAACCATGCTCAACCTTATGCTCAACGATACGGCTTCAAGAATACACATGGTCTATGATATGATCGCACTCGACAAACAGAAGCTTGTTGACCTTTCCGAAAAGATCGATCGGGAATGTCACTCGCTCGCGCAGGCAATCGAAGAACGCCGCCCGAAGATCGTTCTCAGTGTTACCGAAATGCAGCAGCAGGCAGAGCAGTGGATGTACGGCTTCTTCTCCAAGCTTCGTGAAGATATTTACGAAGCAAGAAATCAGGGCAATCCCGAGGATGTTGAAAAGCACTTCTACTCGTTCCTCGTTGATAAGGTCGGTGAGGCTTACAAAAAGTGCATTGAGATACACGAAAAGGCGCTCAACGAAGTTCTCAGCAATATGGGACGTGAACTTGCGCGCAAGCTCGGACTTGCCAACCTCGCCGAAGAAGCGACCGCAGGAAACGGATTATCCGACAGCTTCGTACTCGTCAGCCAGTCCGTCATAAACGCCGCAGGCGCTGACGAAAACGGCAGCTACCCCTCCGAAACGATGAGTTCATTCAAGAATCTTCTCGGCAGAAGAAGAACGACGAACATTATCGATACAGCGCTTGAAAACTTTGATGATGTGCGTTCCAATGCCGTAAAGGATCTCAAGAGTGCATACAAAAAAATGGCTGAAAATGCCATCAAGCGTTTTGACAGCCTTTATCAGACTCAGGTCGAAGCAAGCAGAGATGCTCTCGCTCAGGCTAAGGAAATGACTGAAAACAGCAATAACGAAGTTGTAAAGACCCACCTTGGCAAAGCCGTTGCTGTACTTGATGAAGCGGCTGACGTTCTCCGCAAATACTGTTAAATATTTTTCCGTCCCCGTGAATATCGGGGACGGAATATTTTTGAAAAAAATCCTGTTAAATTTCAAAAAAAGGCTTGACAAATATATTTAGTTGTGATATAATAAACAAGTCGATTGCGGAAATGCTGTATTAACGATAGATTTCTGTGATAGCCTCGGCACAAAAAAATATTATGGAGAGGTGTCCGAGTGGTTTAAGGAGCTGGTCTTGAAAACCAGTGATCCCGCAAGGGACCGTGGGTTCGAATCCCACCCTCTCCGCCATTAAATAACCTGCGGAATTACCCAAGTGGTTAAGGGGCTCCCCTGCTAAGGGAGTAGGTCGGGAAACCGGCGCGAGGGTTCAAATC
>UQQA01000069.1 GCA_900543105.1 uncultured Ruminococcus sp.
GAGGTTTTTAGAGGTTCCCTTTATTCTATGGTTTCATCATAGTTTATTTTAACGGGTGTAAACGGTGTGCCGCCGCCCGTGTAAAACCGTGAGAAGATCTCGTAGAATTCAAGTCGGAGCGACTGGATACCTACGAGGAGGGCTTCAATGCCCATTACAAAAACGTTGCCGATAACAACGACTATCGGAACTGCGCCTGCTGCCACCTGATCCGCAAGAGCCATTACAACGAGCATCATGGACGCATGGGAAAGAACGAAGCCGCCTACACGGACGAACGAAAGCGTATTCGTTGCATATCCGAGCAGGAACTCAAAAACTTCAAAGAAGTTAGCGGCGATAAAGTCGCCTACTCCGCCCTCCATGTGATATTTCCTGCCCCTTACCCAATAGGAAAGAGGTTCACGCAGGAACATCGCAATGAGCGGAAGAACGATAAGGATAAGGACATAAGCGGTATTCACGATATGCACGCCGAAAAGCTCGCAAACCGCACCGGCAAGTATCGAACCGAAGAACACGAAGCCAGCAATGCCGTTGTTGCTGAACAGCGCATTTTCATACTCCTTGTTCTTTATGCCGACGATAATGTTTATCATTATCGAGATGAACATTATGAATACGCCGATAACGATTCCTCCGATGAGGATAGTCGTAACGTTTTCCATTACCCTGAACGGCAGGAAGCTTATTCCGAGTGCTTCGTAAACGGGATCGAGAAGATGCTCATAACCGAACACGCTTCCATAGATAAATCCGAATATCGCACCCGAAATACCTACTCTTGTAAGGATAGGCCCGAGCGAGAAACGCTTGAACTTCCAGAGCAATGCGCCCAGAAGTGCAATGACAAGTCCGTGTCCGACATCGCCGAACATTATTCCGAAGAAAAGCGTATATGTGACGGCAACGAGCATTGTCGGGTTAACGCCGTTATATGCAGGAAGTCCGTACATTTCAACGAACATAGAGAACGGCTGGGCGAACTTGTTGTTGCGGAGCTTTATCGGAGGTGCAAGCTGACCGTTCGCATCGGCAGGCTGCATCACGACGGAAACGCCCTCCATATCATCGAAAAGCTTAAGGAACATATCCGAATCGCTCTTCGGTACGAAGCCGACAACTGCGAATTTGCCGTTTGTAACGGCCGCTTTGCTTCGCAGGTCGAAGTTATCGTGACGTGATTTATAGTGCGTGAAAAGCTCGTCCAGATGCTTAATCTCGCCGTCCGTATACTCGGAAATGCTCTTGTCGAGAGCGTCTTTTTTTTCGGTGAAATCCTTTATCTTTGCGGCAAGCTCCGCAACAGCGTCCTCGGACGTGCCGTGTACGAAATCGGCGATCCTTATACGTTCAAAGTAGAGCGACTTGAAAATACCGTCCACTTCTTCCGCACAGGAAACAGGGGTGATATAAAGTCCCCAGTAATACTCGGTCTCCTCGGTGAAATACTCGAAATAGAACGTTTTATCGTCATAATACGGCAGTTTGTTGTAGCTGTCGACAGGGAGCCGTCCGAAACGCACCTTGATATGCTCGCAGGAAAAAAGCTTTTCAAAATCAGCGTCAAGACCTTTAAGGTGCTGCACCTGATTGAGCGCTCGTTCATACTCGCCGATGCTGTCGGTGACTTCGGTTCTCTGCTTTGCAAGCTCTTTGAGCTTTTCAAGAACACCGTCAACGTATTTTCCGTCTTTTGTGAGGTTTTCGTTAAAATCCTTGCTGACTTCAACGCTGCCGATCCTGACATTCGCCAATGCGGAGATCTCTGTCATCTTTCGCAGGATACTGTTATAAGGGTTTTCTTCTTTGAGCGAGGAAAAACCTTTGCTTTTGGCATTTGCCCCTACCGCAGATTCGATGTGAAAGCAGCCGCATTCGGAAAGCTTTTCAAGCACCGCATCAAGGTCTTTCGTCAGACCCGCAATGTTGACAAATTCCATTTTTTCAATTGACATAAAAACAGCTCACCCCTTTTTATACTATTATCAAAGATTCTATCTGCTTTGAGGGAACGCCGTAACGAACGCCCTCGATAATGCTTATCAGATTGTGAAGCTCCACTCCCATAAGGTACATGAACGCATAAACGCTTACCGATGCCGCCTGCGAATCCCTGAGTGCCGCCTTTGCATACTTGAAGCGAAGCTTGCTCGCTGCAAGCTCAAGATCGTCAGCGTCCTTGCTGTCAAGTCCGTTTTCGGCGATAACTCTGCCGTAATAGGTCTTGGAAAAGCGCTTGATGAACTCTTCACCGCTGCCCGATGAATACAGATCCTCAAGCTTTGCTTTGGACATTCTTCCCTCAAAGGAGAAGGTCTTATCGAATATTTCTTTTTCATCGCTGCCGAAGAATTCTTTCAGTCGGTAAGCATTGATGATATTGATAAGATCGATATCGGTCAGTATCATAAGGTCAAGCTTTTCCGCCTCGGTCTTTCGATAATGCTTTGAAGCTTCAACAAGTCCCTCGTAATAGTAGCTGCGCAGGACATATTCGCACTTGCCGCAGTCGATACGTCCGTTTTCATCGGTCGGAACGTCTTTGAGAAGCTCATAGTAGCGTGTTTTCTTCAAAAATTCGAGCAGCTCGGCGAATGAACGTACCTTTGCTATTTCGATAAGGTCGAACGAAGTCATTCCGTTGAGATAAATGGGTATGCTTTCGATCTGCCCCTCCGAATCGGCGTTGATGAAGCGCATACAGCTAAGGATTATGTCGATCTCGGCGGAAACTATCTTGAAATTGTAAAATTCCTGCCGCCCGATGCGCTCAAAACCCGTTATTCTGCCGTAAAGCTCAAAGTTATAACGCTGCAAAAGGCTTTCGAGGAAGCCTCTGTGTATCGTATTTACATCGACCGAAGCCAATATCGTGCTGTAGTGCGTATTTTTTTTGAGGTAATCCGCAATATCGGCAACGCTCTGCTTTGTTACAAGCTCGGCATAGTCCTCTGCGGTAACACGCTTTCCGTACATTGCACGTATCTTTGCAACGGTCGCATAATATTTGCCCTTGGTATAAGAGCCGTGCTTTTTGTTACTCACAACGATCCCTCTTTATCAGCCGTTTACGATCGCATGGAAGATATCCTCTTCCCAGCTTCCGTGACGGTTCTCATACACGTCTTTAAGACGTTCGATCTCCTTTTCGCCCTCGGCATTGATAGCATCAAGCTTCTTGTCGGCTTCAGCTTTTTCCTTCTCTCCGATCTCTTTGAGGGTCGCATCGGCAGCCTTTATGCGGGATTCAATGATCTTTTCCTGCTGCTCCTTTGCGCCTGCGATGATAAGATTGCGCTGTTTTTCAGCTTCGGCAAGCTTTTCCGAAGCATTTTTATCGATCTCGAGAATGCTCTGGATAATATTTTCGTCCATAACTTACGATCATTCCTTTCTTTAAGTCTGACTTTGTGTTCGGCAACTGCAAAACCCATGCTGTTTTGTCGGCAGCATGGGCATTTTTTAGGGGTTCTCTAAAAACCGGAACACGAGCAAATTTTCGTTGGGACTTTGCGCAGCTTCAAGGCAGCGAAACGCAGTAAATACTTGATGTATTTCAAGTTTCGCTAACGCGGAAGATGCGCAAAGTCGTAGAAAATTTGCCGTGAGGGAGGTTTTTAGAGGTTCCCTTTAGTTTTTAAGGCTGTGGAGGGGGGCAGGGATCTGTCCGCCTCTGTTGATGAACTTGGCAGGCGAATACTTGTTTACGCTCATAACGGGGCCTTTGCCGAAAAGTCCGCCCCAATCGAGGAACTCGCCCTCATTCATTCCGATAGCAGGGATAACTCTTACTGCTGTGGTCTTGTTGTTTACCATACCGATAGCAGCTTCATCGGCGATGATAGCGGAGATAACTTCCGCAGTCGTATCGCCCGGAATTACTATCATATCAAGACCAACGGAGCATACAGCCGTCATAGCTTCGAGCTTTTCTATCCTGAGCGAACCGCAAACGGCAGCATCGATCATTCCTGCGTCCTCGGACACGGGGATAAATGCGCCGGAAAGTCCGCCGACCTTTGAGCAAGCCATTACGCCGCCCTTTTTAACCGCATCATTGAGCAGTGCGAGCGCAGCAGTAGTACCGCAGCAGCCGCAGCTTTCAAGACCTATCTCCTCGAGGATATGCGCAACGGAGTCGCCGACTGCCGGAGTTGGTGCGAGCGAAAGGTCAACGATGCCGAACGGAACGCCGAGGCGCTTTGAAGCCTCTGTGCCGACGAGCTGACCGACTCTTGTTATCTTATATGCAGTCTTTTTTATGATATCGGATATCTGTGTGATATCAGCATCGGGGTACTTGGAAAGTGCGGAGCGGACAACGCCGGGACCCGAAACGCCGACATTTATCATACAGTCACGCTCACCGACACCGTGGTAAGCGCCTGCCATAAACGGGTTATCGTCAACGGAGTTGCAGAAAACAACGAGCTTTGCAGCACCGAAGCACTGGTTATCGATAGTTTTTTCTGCGCACTCACGGACGATGCCGCCCATAAGCTTTACGGCATCAAGGTTGATACCGCTCTTTGTCGAGCCGATATTTACCGAAGAGCAAACGCAGCTTGTCGATGCGAGAGCCTCGGGTATGGAATTGATGAGCTTTTCATCTCCGGCAGCGAAGCCGTTCTGAACGAGTGCGGAATATCCGCCAATGAGGTTTACGCCGACAGCCTTTGCAGCCTTTTCCATTGTAAGC
Organism: uncultured Ruminococcus sp.; assembly: GCA_900543105.1. Taxonomy (GTDB): domain Bacteria; phylum Bacillota; class Clostridia; order Oscillospirales; family Ruminococcaceae; genus UMGS363. The sequence continues at coordinate 4,703 of UQQA01000069.1, forward strand.
GCAAACTTTACAGGGCTTTCCTTGCAGGCAGCGGAAACCATTGCGATAGGCGTAACGGAAAGACGCTTATTGATGATAGGAACGCCGAATTCCTTTTCGATATCCTCGCCGACCTTAACGAGATCCTTTGCGCAGGTCGTGATCTTATCGTAAATTTTATCACAAGCCTTGTCGATGTCGCTGTCGATACAGTCGAGGAGCGAAATGCCCATCGTGATCGTTCTGATATCAAGACATTCGTCCTGTATCATTCTTATTGTTTCAAGTATATCGTGTACATTAAGCATTTAATATAACTCCAGTTCTGAAAAATACGTCACTCAGACGGTATGCATCGTGTTGAAGATCTCTTCGTGCATTGTATTTATTTTAAGACCCATGCTGTCCCCGAGAGCGGTCATTCTGTCAACAAGCTCCGCAAAGCTCTTGTCAAGCTTCGAGATATCAACAAGCATTATCATAGCGAACATATCCTGAAGTACGCTCTGGGTCACTTCGGTAACGTTAGCATTGAATTCAGCGCAGATACCGCTGACCTTTGCAAGAATACCGACTGTATCCTTACCAACAACAGTTATAACAGCTCTCATAGAAAGAAACCTCCGAAAATAATTTTATAAACAATATATACAAGATATTATATCACAACCTTTTCCGCAAAAATAGACTAAATTTAAACAAATTTAAAGTTAAATTATTAACGAACTTGTGACTTATACTCTTTTTCCACCTTGCACCGTAATTTTTGTCAGAAATGACGATTTGAAAAGCCTTTGCAAAATGTCAAAAAAAATTGTAGACTTTGCTTTTCTTATGTGCTATAATAATATGTATCGCAGCAAACCGATAAAATTTGCTGCAGATCTGAAAAAAAGGATGGGTTGTAATGGACAATATTTTAAAACTCCTCAAGCAGAACGCTCGGCTTTCCAACAAGGAAATCGCCTCAATGACCGGCAGCACCGAAGAAGCGGTCGCGGCAAAGATAAAAGAATATGAAAGCAGCGGCGTTATAAAGGGCTATTCCGCCATCCTCAATGACGAACTCGCAGACAAGGACAACGTTACCGCATTCATCGCAGTAAAGGTAACTCCTACGGCTGAATTCGGCTTTGACGCTATTGCCAAGAAAATTTTATCATACGGAGAAGTTGAGAGCCTCACGCTCATGTCGGGCGCATTCGACCTCGCCGTTACCATAAGCGGCACAAACTATAAGGAGATCGCTCTGTTCGTTGCACAGCGTCTTTCCACTATTGAGGGCATCGTATCAACATCTACGCACTTCTTCCTCAAAAAATACAAGGATAAGGGCTTTATGATAAATGCCGATGACAAAGATGAAAGGAGTTTCGTTTCTCCATGATGGACTATGACCGAATACTTTCCGACAAGTGCAAGGAGATAAAGCCGTCGGGAATCCGTAAATTTTTTGATATTGCAAACTCAATGGAGGGGGTCATCTCGCTCGGTGTCGGCGAACCCGACTTCGCCACTCCGTGGACGATACGCAGCAAGGCTATAACCACTCTCCAGCAGGGCAAGACAGTTTACACCGCAAATGCAGGACTTCTTGAACTCCGCTGTGCAATTTCAAAATATCTTGAACGCAAATATGATCTTAAATATGACCCTAAGGACGAGATAATCGTAACTGTCGGCGGTTCGGAGGCTATCGACCTCTGCATAAGAGCCGTTGTTGATCCCGGTGATGAAGTCCTCGTTGTTGAGCCATCTTTCGTATGCTACAAGCCTATCGTTGACCTTATGCACGGTGTTCCCGTTGTTATCGAAACCAAGCCCGAGGACAACTTCAAGCTCACAGCCGAGGCTCTCCGTGCAAAGATCACCGATAAAACAAAGCTTCTTATCCTGCCGTTCCCGAACAATCCGACGGGTGCAGTTATGACAAGACCCGAGCTTGAAGCCGTTGCCGACGTTCTCAGGGGAACGAATATCCTCGTTCTCACGGACGAAATTTACTCCGAGCTTTCCTATCACGGCAAGCACGTTTCCATTGCCGAGATCGACGGTATGCAGGAAAGAACTATCTATGTAAACGGCTTTTCAAAGGCATTCGCAATGACAGGCTGGCGACTTGGATATCTTGCAGGTCCGAAGCCTCTCGTTTCGCAGATGCTCAAGATCCACCAGTACGCAATAATGTGTTCCCCTACAGTTTCGCAGTATGCCGCTGTTGATGCGCTTGAAAAGTGCGATGACGACGTTCAGGCAATGGTAAAAGAATACGATATGCGCCGCAGATACATTGTCAATGCTTTCAACGAGCTTGGCCTTACCTGCTTTGAACCGGGCGGCGCGTTCTATGTTTTCCCCTGCATAAAGTCAACGGGACTTACGAGCCAGCAGTTCTGCGAGGATCTGCTTTACAAGCACAAGGTAGCAGTCGTTCCGGGCGATGCGTTCGGAGATTGCGGCGAGGGTTACATAAGAGTTTCCTACGCTTATTCGCTCCAGCACCTTAAAACCGCTGTTGAATCGATAAAAGAATACCTCGACGACCTCAAAAAGAACAATGGATAAGCTTTCTGTAAAGGCGAATGCAAAGATAAATCTGACCCTCAATATCACGGGCAGACTTCCGAACGGCTATCATACCCTGCGGAGCATTATGCAGAGCATTTCACTTCACGATGTTGTTACCGTTGAAAAAACAGATTCAGCCGAAATTGAAGTGATCTGCGGCGGAGGGATACCCTCGGGCGAGCAGAATATCGCATACAAAGCCGCCCGTGAATTTTTCCGCTTCGCTGATATTGCCGACAAAGGCGTTAAGATAACTGTTGAAAAGCATATCCCGTCCGAAGCGGGACTCGGCGGAGGAAGTGCTGATGCCGCCGCTGTTATATGCTGCTTGGACAAGCTTTTCTGCTGTGATCTTTCGCAGAAAGCTCTTTGTGAGACAGGCGCTTCGGTCGGTGCAGACGTTCCGTTCTGCATTATGGGTGGAACGGCGCTTTGCGAGGGCATCGGAGAAGTGATAACTCCCCTTTCGCCGCTTGAATGTGAATGTGTTCTTATCGCAAAGGGAAAGCTCGGTGTTTCCACTAAAGAAGCCTATGCCAAGATCGACAGTGCAGAGATAAATCATTCCCCGTGGGAAGTTTCCGACTTCAGCGGCGGCTTTGAAAGCTGGGCAAGGCTTTGCACCAACGATTTTGAGGCTGTTTCGGGAAATCCCGAGGTCGAAGCTATAATTTCGGAGATGAAAAGCAGCGGTGCTTCGCTCTCACAGATGAGCGGAAGCGGTTCGGCTGTATTCGGTTTATTCTCCGAGCGTGAAAATGCTGAAAGCTGTAGGAAAAAGCTTTCCGAACTCGGTTTCTTCGCCGAGATATGCGGATTTGCCGAAAAAGGAATTGAATAATTATTTCCGAAGAAATAAAAATGCGTTTTCAAAGCAATTTGCAATGAAAACGCATTTATTTTTTACTTTATATATTTGCTGAGGAAATCATCGACCGTACGGTAGTATTTTTCGGGACAGATCACATCACACTGCATATGGTCTGCGCCCTCGACAACGTAGGTTTCCTTTTCGCTTGCGCAGCTCTTATACAAGGTATCGAACATTTCAAACGGTACGCACTTATCCTCCGTGCCCTGAATAAAGAGTATCGGGATATTCGTATTTTTTATGGCTTCAACGGCGCTCGCCTTTTTGAAGTCAAGACCGATGACGAACTTTGCATAAAGCGAAGCAAGGAACACTATCGGGTCGGGGAAAATATGCAGCGTATCGTGCGTCTGACGTTTCAGCACCGACTTTACATCGGAATAGCCGCTGTCCTCGACGATCGCCTTGACGTTCTGCGGCAGACCGTCTGCGGAAGCCATCATTACCTCGGCTGCGCCCATTGAGATGCCGTACAGAGCGATCTGCGCCTGCGGATCACGGGCAAGAATAAAGTTCACATAGCCTTTGAGGTCGGATTTTTCGAGATATCCCATACCGATATAGCTGCCCTCTGTTCTGCCCGATGCTCTGCCGTCGATTGCAAGGACATTATATCCCATTTTGGTAAAGTTATAAGCCTGAAAACCGAGGTTATATGCGCTGCCCTTGTAGCCGTGGCACATTATAATGTACTTGCGCGAATGTTTTTCAGCCATACTCAGAACGGCGTGGACTTTTATGCCGCTTTTTGTGAGCAGGAAAACGTCCTCGGAGTGAGCCTTGAACCACTCGGTATATTCCTTGGTGCGGTTTTTTAGGATATCACGCTTTTCATCGGTTTCTTTCTTGGTATTCTGTGGAAGTTTATCTACAGTGAAGCCTTTCTCCCCTGCTTTGAGCGAATAATCGCAGAAAAGCTTCGCTGCAACTGCGCATATTGCCGTTATCGCTGCGGCTGCGGAAAGTATCACCTTTACTGATTTTTTCATTTTTATCCAACCTTTCTGTAAAAAAGAGGTCAAGTCCGTTTTCTTAATTCTATCACATTTATATTTAAAAGTCAATCATAATCGAAAAAGCTCGCAGAACAGCCGTTTTTCTCATACAAGAAATTTCATCAAAAATTTTTCTGAAAAATTTTGCAAAAGCCCTTGACAAATAGCTTGCATAGTGCTATAATAAAATACGCTGATTGAAGATGCGTTGCTAGCTCAGCTGGATAGAGTGACTGGCTACGAACCAGTAGGTCAGGGGTTCGAGTCCCTTGCAGCGCACCAAACAGACTAAGCCTTGTGTTAATTCACAAGGCTTTTTATTTTGCCTTTTTTATCAAGCATGGCATCAAACATCAGAAAAGCCGACTGCGTTCAAACAGTCGGCTTGGTTTTTTATTCAATTATGAAAGCTCGTAGAGAAGATCCTGATAAAAATCATCGTAATCGGTCTTCTGATCCTTGATGAATGCGATAGCTGCTCTTGGGTGGCGGTTAAGAACGCCTGTGAGCATATATGGCACGTCGTAGCCCCATACAGAGCCCTTTTCTCTTTCCTGCGAGATATACTTCTCAACGAACTTGAGTGCGGGAGAAAGGTTGTAGTTCGGGTTCTTGAGGAATGCGAGCATCTGCTCCATAAAGCAGTTGCCTGCGCCTCTTCCCATGCCGCTCATTGTTGCATCTGCGAAGCTTGCACCGAAAGCGATGCCCTCGATAGTGTTTGCGAATGCGAGCTGCTGGTTATTGTGCATATGAAGTCCGACCTTCTTGCCGCAGGATTCAGCCGCAGCGCAGTACATCTTGGTCATTTCGCGGATCTGCTCGGGGTAAAGTGAGCCATAGCTGTCAACGAGGTAGATAACGTCAACAGGAGAATCGCATACCATTTCAAGCGACTTATTTACGTCCTCTTCCTTAGCTGCGGAGATAGCCATAATATTGACCGTTGTTTCATAGCCAAGGTCGTGGCAGTAGTTTATCATTTCGATAGCGCCGGGCATCTGGTGAGTGTATGTAGCGATACGGATCATATCGATAACGCTCTCGTCCTTAGGGATAATATCCTTTTTGTAGTCGCAGCGTCCGACATCAGCCATAACCGTGAGCTTAAGGTTTGTGTTGTTTTCACCGACGATTGCACGGATATCCTCTTCATCGCAGAACTTCCACTTGCCGAAATCTTCTACCTTGAAGAGATCCTTTGAAGCCTTATAGCCGAATTCCATATATTCAACGCCTGCTTTGACGTTGGTCTTATAAAGTTCCTTTACGAACTCATCAGAAAATCTGAAATTGTTTACAAGTCCGCCGTCACGGATAGTTGCATCGAGGAGCTTGATGTCAGGTCTGTATGACATAAGATCGCCTTTTTTTTCTAACATTTATAAACATTCCTTCCTTGATACTTTAGCGATTTTAAGCTTTTATGCTTTTAAGCTTTTTGGTGCTAAAGTGTATTTACTACATTTGATATTTTATCACATTACAATACTTCTGTCAACAATATATTTCACATTTTACATTTTGTTCATTTTTATAGAAAGCAAAATGCGCTGAACACTGCCAGCGCATTAAAATTCAGAGAGTCTGATTAATCAAAAAGCGTCACAAAAACATCGGGTTCAAGAGTGGGTTCGGTAGTCTTTGTGTCCTTATCTTTATCCTTGTCTTTTTCCTTCGGCTTGGTCGTTTCGGGCGGTTCTGTTTCGGGAGGATTTTTTGCGATAAACACAGTAAGGACTTCGCCCTTTTCAACGTCTATCGTTTCGCCTGCGTCCTTGCTGAGTTTTACAACATAGCCTTCCTTGACATCGCTCGTTTCGATCTCTTTTTCCTCATACTTTATTCCAAGCTCGCCGAGCATTGCAAAGTAGTCTTTCTTGGAGAGCGAAATATAGTCCGGTATCGTGACAAGCTTCGGACCCATACTTACTTTGACGGTGATCTCGGTTCCCTCTTCGTAGTTGTCGCCCTTTTCGATCGACTGCTCGAAGATAAGTCCCTTTGCGTATTCGTCATTGTATTCGTATATCGGATTGAAAACAAGGCTGCTGTAATTCTCCGAGCGCTGAATGATATCGAAGTTTTTACCCGTAATATCGTTCATAACGTAGAGCATACGGTTTTCCTCGGTTTTCGATTCGGAGAAAGCCTCGGTCTTTTCGGTCATCTCGGTGAGTGTCGGCATCGAAGTCAACTCGCTTTCCAAACCCGTTGAGGTATCGGAGGATATCTGGTTTATCTCGGGAACATCACTGTTATTGTCCGTACCCCAGCTGAAAAGAAGTATCAGCAGGAGGAACATTCCTATTCCGAGCATTATTGCCATTACAGCGATAAACACGCCTCGTCTGCTCATCTGCTTTTTCTTTGCAGGTCTGCCGCCCGAAGACGAGCGCTGCTGACCCTGCTGAAGTGCTTCGCGCGGTATCATTATAGTCTGTGTGCTTGAAGATGAAAGTCTTACAGCCGCACCGCCTATTTCGGGCTGCTCAAAAAGCTTTGTCACAAGCTCTGTAATGGTCTGTATTCTCTTTTCTCCGTCAAGTTCCATACCGCTCATTATAACGTTTGAAACGCTTTCGGGTATTTCGGGGACGAGTGAAGCAGGTGTTTCAAGAGTATCATCGGTAAGTCTTGAAGCCGCATCAAGCGGTGTAACGCCCGTCAGAGCCTTATAAAGCATAGCCGAAACGCCGTAAACGTCCGTCCATGTTCCCTGTCTTGCCGAGGAATTGTACTGCTCGGGTGCGGCATAACCGCTGTAAAGCTCGGGGGCGATCTCCGTATTTGCTGTTCTTTCATCGGAAATAGCAAAGCCTGTCAGCTTTATATCGCCGTTTTCGCCGATAAGTATATTCTCGGGACAGATACCTCTGTGAACAAGTCCTGCGTTATGCACGAGCGAAACTGTTGTGAATATCGGCGGAAAGAATCTTCTTACGGTTTCCCACGTAAGTCTGCCGCCGTTGTGGTCGATATACTTTTCAAGCGTAACACCCTCAAAGTATGCAAGCACAACATATCCCGTGTTATTGTCGCCGAACATATCGACAACGGGGATAATATGACTCAGACTGCGCATTTTTGACAACGTTTTGTTCAGCTCCACGAACTCGGACATCAGTGTTTTATACTGTGCGACATACTGCGGAGCGACATCAAGGATATTTTTTCCCGCTTCTCTTTCGCAGAGAGTATCGGGCATATATTCCTTTATCACTGCCTTGCTTTGTGTTATTGTATCAAAACCAATATAATTTGCGCTCTCACCGTTATAGGAAAGCAGCTTTCCCACAACATAGCGGTCGCGGAGCATCACTCCGGGCGCAAGATAAGACGGAAGACTTGGGGCATTCTCATCAAAGCCGCATATCCTGCAAACTCCGTTTTCATCGCAGTCCTTAGGATTCATACAGCCATAGCAAAGATTAAATTCACCCATAAATACTTCCTCCCTTCACTGCTGAAATTTCTACCTTTACAATAATAACAGCATTTACCTAAAAAGTCAATGATATCAGCGGATTTGTATATAAATTGTATTATTTTTGTCACTATTTAAACAAAATCATTCCGCACTGATATATTCTTCCCTTATGCTGTCATACTTTCCCGAAGCTTTGAGCTTTTCTATCGACTTATTTATCTTTTTAAGAAGTGCCGTATTGCCCTTTGCAACGCCGATAGCGTATTCTTCCTCAGTGAGAGGCTCATCGATGAGTTTAAGTTCACTGTCCCTTTCAGCAAAGATCTTAGCCGGTTCGCCATCGACAACGACTGCGTCAAGTTCGCCTGCTTTAAGTTCATCAACAGCCTGTGAAGCATTTGTGAAGCTTTCGATCGTCACATCTTCTATCTCGGAAGCATAGATCATTCCTGTCGTGTATATCTGAACACCGATACGCTTGCCTTTCAAGTCGTCAACAGACGAAATTTCCGAATCATTCGGCACGATTATAAGCTGCGAAGCGGTTTCGTATGGGACACTGAAATCTATCTGCTGGAGTTTTTCATCGGTAACGGATATTGCGGCAACGGCTATATCGGCTTTTCCACTCTGTATCGACGGAATGATCGAGCCGAAGTCCATATCGATTATTTCAAGATTATATCCCATATCCGCAGCGACAGCTTTGGCAAATTCGACATCGATACCTACCATTTTATCGTCTTCATAATATTCATACGGCGGAAATTCGGCGTTAGTAGCCATTATGAGAGTTTTTTCGCCGCCGGTGCAGCCGCTCAGTCCAAGCACGGTCAAAGTCATAGCAGCAGCTGCTAATATCTTAAAAATGCGTAACGATATCATTTTATCCACCTCTCTGTTTTTTCTCAACGGGCATATTCATACACAATTATTATACATTTTTAAATTTGT
>UQQA01000070.1 GCA_900543105.1 uncultured Ruminococcus sp.
TATGTGATTTCGGCGCAGATTTTTTCCTGTATTTTATTGGTGTTTAGTATTAGAGTTATAGGAAATAATTTGCTTGCAATAAGAAAGAAAGCGGGGCTTACGCAAAGCGAGGTTGCCGAAGCAGCCGATCTTTCAGACAGAACCTATGCCGATATTGAACGTGGAACTGTAAATATGCGTATTGAAACCATATTGAAAAATTGCGAAGCGTTGAAAATCACTCCCGATGATATTTTGACGGAGGACAGCCCATATCTTTGGGAAAAGCAAGAAATGCTTATCGATGAATTAAATCAATGTTCCGCACACCAAAAAGAAACGGCATTAGAGCTTTTGGCAGTGTATTTAAGATCTGTCAGGCAATGATTGAACTACAAGCAAATGCAGGAAGCATCAGACCGTTTGAAATTCATCTGAAAAAGTCTTCGCAATTTTTTAGGGGAAAAGGACAAAAGAGCAAAAAATACCGTGCCTTGCAAAGTCAGCAAAGCACGGTGTTTCGGTACTTGGTGCGGATAATGTGACTTGAACACACACGGTATTGCTACCACCAGAACCTGAATCTGGCGCGTCTGCCGATTCCGCCATATCCGCATATTACAACTATATATTATACTATAATTCTATGATAAAGTCAAGTGCGCAAGTCTGTTTTAACAAAATATTAATAAATTTCGCTTGATGCAATATTTATTCTTGACAAATGAGCGGCGTTAAGGTACAATATAATTGTATAGTTTTCCGTTTTATACCGTTATCGAGGTACATAGAATGTCAAATAAAAAGAAGAATAAAAAAAGTACCGTTCAGCGTCGCAAAAAGCAGCTTTCGCCCGAAGCGAAACGCCGTCAGCGCGCGGCTCAGGCTAAGATAGGTTCGTTTCTCGGCGTTGCGGCGCTCGTTGTCGGAGTTGTCGTGCTGATAACGATAGGCAACAACAGAGAAGTTCCGCTCGAAATTCAGACGGACGGCTATGTCTGCCTTGAAACGCAGGACGGGAGCGGCACGCAGACCGTCATTGACGAAAACGGCGAGGCTGTTGAGGTGCAGAAGATAACCGAAGCCGCCGAGCCCGAAGACCCTCTTGCCGAAAATATACGCAAAATAAAGATAGATATCCCCGAAACGCTCCCTATTGATATGATAATCCGCTCGGAGTACGCTATTGTCTACGATTCGACCGCAAATAAGGTGCTTTATGCGAAAAATGCGGACGAAAAATGCTACCCTGCGAGCACAACGAAAATTCTCACCTCCGCCGTAACTATTAAAAATGCGGCAGACGATATGGTTTTTAAGGTCGGTGATGAGCAGAATATGGTCAACGAGGGTTCAAGCCTTGCGATGCTCAGCGTCGGAAACGAGCTTAATCTGAAAATGATCGTTGACGGAATGATGCTCCCCTCTGGCAATGACGCTTCATACTGTGCGGCGGCGAATATCGGTCGTGTTCTCGGCGAGGACGAAAACCTCTCCGCCGATGGTGCTTTGAAGCTTTTTATGGACGAAATGAACAAAACGCTGAAAAACATCGGCTGTGAAAGCACCCATTTCTCCGCGCCCGACGGCTTCCATGATGACGACCATTACACCACCGTCAAGGATATGCTCCGTGTAACGCTCTATGCGCAGCAGTTCCCTCTGCTCCTCGAATCGGCTTCAACGCCGAGCGAGTATGTGACGTTTCTTTCGGGCGAGGGCGCTTCGTGGGAAAATTCCAACAAGCTTATCCACGATTACAGCGATTGCTATTATATGTACGCAAACGGAATGAAAACGGGTATGACCGATGAAGCAGGCTACTGCGTTGTTGCGACCGCAAGGCGTTTCGACCACGATGTTGTGTGCATAGTTTTCGGCGCGTCTGCGTCCGATATACGCTGGAACGATACAATAGCGCTTCTTGACGCTGCCTTTGTACAAATCAGAACAAATTGAGGAAATAAAAATGGTCAATATAGGAAACGAATGGGACGAGCTTTTGAAAGGCGAATTCGACAAGGAATACTACCTCAAACTCCGGCAGTTCCTTATCAGCGAGTATTCGCAATACAGAATTTATCCGAATATGTACAACATTTTCAATGCGCTGAAATATACATCTTACAGCGATGTTAAAGCGGTGATCCTCGGTCAAGACCCTTATCACCAGCCGGGTCAGGCGCATGGACTTTGCTTTTCCGTGCAGAAAGGCACACCTCAGCCACCCTCGCTCCAGAATATTTTCAAGGAGCTGAAAAGCGACCTCGGCATTGATCCTCCGCATCACGGCGAGCTTATCTCGTGGGCGCAGCATGGCGTTCTGCTTATGAACACGGTGCTGACCGTCCGTGAGGGACAGCCGAATTCGCACAAGGGCAAAGGCTGGGAAATTTTCACCGACCGAGTTATACAGCTTCTCAATGAGCGAGAAAAGCCAATGGTTTTTATACTTTGGGGAGGAAATGCGCGCTCGAAAAAGTCGCTCATAACGAACCCTGCGCATCTTATTCTTGAATCTCCGCACCCAAGTCCGCTTTCCGCTTACAACGGATTTTTCGGCAACAGACATTTTTCAAGGACGAACGAGTTCCTTGTTTCAAAGGGCATCGAGCCGATTGACTGGAGAATACCCGAATAAAAAAACTGCCGTTTGGCGTTGATCCAAACGGCATTAATTATAGTAGCATTAGCTTCCCTCACCCGAGATAAGAGCGATAGGGTCGATCCACTCGCCGTTCTTTTTGAGTGCGAAGTGAAGGTGTGTTTCATCATCGATCTCACCCTCGGCGGTGTCACCGATGCTGCCGATAACAGTTCCTGCGGAAACGGTCTGCCCCGAGGTCACGGCAATATCCTCCGAAAGATTGGAGTAAAATCCGATAAGTCCGCTGCCGTGGTCGATCTCAACGGTCGCGCCGAGCATAGGGTCGTTGTAGACCTGCGTTACCGTGCCCGAGGTCATGCTCTTGACTTTTTCGCCCATTTTGCCTGCGATGTCAACGCCGTCGTGAGTTTTCCAGACATTGAGCGTTTTCGACTTGACAAGCTCGCCGCCCGAAAATTCGCAGACGATCTCGCCGTTCACGGGACGGACGAAAACATTGTATGCACTGCTTTTCTGCGTCTGCTCGGTTTCGGCAGGCTCAGCGGTCGTGGTTTCCTCGGGCGATTTCTCGGTCTTTTTGATCTGTTCCTGCTCGGCGTTTGCCTGCTCCGCACTGTCTGCTTTTTCGGTAACGCTCGGCTTGTTCATATCGATAAGCTCCTCATTGAGCTTGTCCGCCGCCTTTCGGTAGGAATAAAGTCCGATACCGCCGGCTGCAAGGATACAAACGCACAAAGCGGATATGAAACCTTTTCCGCCGAGATTTTCTTTGCTGAAGAATTTTTTCATTGGTTATGTCCACCTTTCATTAAATAGGTAACTTATTATAAGGCAAAAGCCTTTTCAAAGCATAGTTTTGACAGCAATGCTATTTTTATACCAAAAACATAGGAGAAATTTATGAGTGATATCATAAACGAGATAGAAACCGAGCTTTTTGCGCTTCAAGACGAAAAATACCGTGATTTCAACGCCTCGCTCGTGCCGACGCTTGACAAAAACAGCTTCATCGGTGTTCGCAGTCCCGAGCTTCGCAGGCTTGCAAAAAAATATGCGAAAGATGAGCGTATTGAAGCGTTCCTTTTCGCACTTCCGCATAAATATCAGGAGGAAAACACTCTCCACGGCTTTATAATTACGCTTGAAAAGGATTTTGACAAAGCGATAGCGGAAACCGAACGCTTTTTGCCGTATATAAACAACTGGGCGGTATGCGACGGGATCTCGCCGAAAGTCTTTGCCAAAAACAAGCCTGAACTGCTTGAATATATAAAAAGGTGGATAAAATCGGACGAAACCTACACCGTTCGTTTTGCGATAGGAATGCTGATGCGGCATTTCCTCGATGAAGGATTTGAGCCGTGGCAAATGGAGCTTGTCATTTCGGTGGATTCGAAAGAATATTATATCCGAATGATGCAGGCATGGTATATGGCAACCGCACTTGCGAAGCAGTATGATGCCGCATTTGAGGTGATAAAGGCGAAAAAGCTGCCGAAATGGACGCACAACAAGTCGATACAAAAGGCTGTTGAAAGTTACCGTATCACGGACGAACGGAAAGCTTTGCTCAAAGCCTGCCGCATAAAATAACGGTTGACATTTTCCGCATTTCGGCTATAATTATATTAGGAAAAACATTGGATAGGAGTTATAACTATGTTTGATATCGATTTTTCAAAGCTTCATTTCGGCGTTGACGGCGACAGCATCACGCAGGGCAACCAGTGGTCTTATCATGTTTACAAGAACCTCGGCTTTGCTTCGCACCACAATGTTGCGGTCGGCAGCTCCGTTTGGTATAAGAGAGTTCTGACCTGCGAAAAGGGCAGCGTTGAAACGCAGGATTTCAATGCCCCTGATTTTGCGGGAATAAGCGATGGCTGGGAGCCTACGGACGACCTCGTTGAATTGCAGAAGCGTGCAAACAACTGCGCAGTTGTACATATCCAGCGTTTTATTGCAGAGGTAAAGAGCGGCGAACACCCCATTCCCGATGTTTTCGCATTCGCAATGGGTACGAACGACCTCATCGGCGACCTCGGCAACCCCGAAAAGGCTCTTACGGGAAAGTCGCTTGAAAACAATGAAAATATCGATCTTTTCACCGAGGCGGGAGCTATGCGCTGGTGCTTGCAGACGATTATGGAGGAGTATCCGCAGGCGAGAGTTTTCGTGCTTACGCCAATTCAGACCGCAACGCCCGAGCATAACGCAAAGATCGAAAAGCAGATCGAAATTATGCGCAAGGTCGCAGGTGCAATGAGTGCGCAGGTTATCGATTGCTTCCACAACAGTGGTATATGCGAAAAGTTCGAGGTCATCGGCGGCACGGGCAAGTATCTCCGTGACGGACTTCACCCCGATGTTCCCGGACAGACCCTTGAGGGTGCTTATGCATCAAAGGAGATACGCAACAATTTATTCTGATAAAGACAAGACCGATAAAGACAAAAGCCGCACGAAAAGTATGCGGCTTTTGATTTTGCAGTTTAAAGGAGAAAACTATGGAAAACCTTAAATGGGTCTGCGCATGGGGAAACGCTATCTCTATCGCAGAGCGCAGACCCGAGAACTACGCAAAGGATCTGACGCTTCGCTATCCCGTCAGCATACCCTTTGCAGGAAATAAAATCCGTCTGCATTTCGATAACTTCTGCTCGGGCGAGGACGTTATCCTCAACCGTGTGAGCGTTGCCCTCGGCGCAGGCGGAAGTCTTATCCACCCCGAAACATCGACCCCAGTTACATTCGGCGGCAGACCCGATGTTATTCTTCACGCAGGCGAGGACTTATACAGCGATGAGATAGAATTCACCGTCGGCGCAGGTGATGATATCGCAGTTTCATTCTATCTCAAAGGCTTTACAGAGATGCGCTCGGGCGTTGTTATCACGGGTCCGCTTTCGAGAGCGTTCTTCGCTATCGGCGACTGTACGCAGGAAAAGGAACTCCCGGAGGACACCTCGAAAACAACGAACACATACTATTTCCTTTCGGGCGTTGACGTTCTCACGAGTGACGAGAACAAGGCGCTGATATGCTTCGGCGACTCTATCACGGCACAGAGCTGGCCCGATTATCTGCTTATCCGCACAGCGGCGCTCGGTCTGACGCACCGCTCCGTTATAAGACGTGCGGCGAGCGGCACAAGAATCCTCCGTCAGTATGACAACATCACCTACGATTCCTACGGCTTGAAAGGCTCGGTGCGTTTTCCCCGTGAGATCAAGGTCGCAGGTGCAGACGGTGTTCTCATTCAGCACGGTATCAACGACATTATCCACCCCGTCGGCGTAATGGAGAACAAATTCCGTCCGTGGAGCGATCTCCCGACTGCGGACGACCTCATCGAGGGTATGAGGGGTTATATAAAGACCGCCCGTGAGCAGGATCTCAAAGTCTATGCAGGAACGCTTCTTCCTATCTACGGCTGGCGAACCTATGCCGATTTCCGTGACAAGCTCCGCTGTGAGTTCAACGATTGGATAAGGACTACGGACGAGATCGACGGCTGTGTTGACTTCGATGCGGCACTTCGTGACCCCGAAAATCCTGCCGCTTTTGCCCCCGGCTATGACAGCGGCGACCACCTCCACCCGAGTGCAAAGGCTTATGAAA
This sequence comes from uncultured Ruminococcus sp., assembly GCA_900543105.1. Classification (GTDB taxonomy): domain Bacteria; phylum Bacillota; class Clostridia; order Oscillospirales; family Ruminococcaceae; genus UMGS363. Next base: position 6,209 of record UQQA01000070.1, read on the forward strand.
AAATGGCGGCTGTAGTCCCCGAGGAGCTTTTACGATGACGAAAAAAATAAATGGCTTGACCTCGTTCACTCTCCATATCCTTGCGATGCTTTTTATGCTCTGTGACCACCTCTGGGCGACGCTTTTCCCTGCGGCGGAGTGGCTCAGCTGCATCGGCAGGCTTGCATTTCCGATATTTGCATTTATGATAGCGGAGGGTTATTCTCATACTTCAAACGTGAAAAAATACGTTCTTCGGCTTCTGATATGTGCAGTGATAACCGAAGTTCCGTTCGACCTTTTCTACGGCGGAACGGTGTTCTATCCGTTTCATCAGAATGTACTGTGGACTTTTCTCATTGCTCTGCTCACAATAATTCTCATCGAAAAGACGCGAAAGCTGAAAAAGCGTTTTCTCGGCTGGGTGCTGGCGGCGGTCACAGTGCTTGTGAGCTATGCTGTGGGAACGCTTGCAATGGTCGATTACTACGGTGCAGGCATACTGACGGTGCTTGTGTTTTACTTTTTCCGTGAGCGGAAGTGGCAGAACTTCGCGGCGCAGTTCGTATGTCTTGCCGTGATAAACATCGGTATGCTCAAAGGAATGTACTACACGTTCACTTTCGCAGGACACGAATTTGAGCTTGCACAGCAGGGTCTGGCGCTGCTTGCGCTTATCCCGATATGGCTTTACAAAGGCGGGCGAGGTTATCATTCGCGGTGGTTCAAGTGGTTCTGCTATGCTTTTTATCCTGCGCATCTGATGATATTATATATTGTTTTAAATGTTCTGACGTGAAAGCTCCCCCAAGAAGAAATTTTCTTTTTGGGGGAGCTTTATGGTGCAGATTGACGGGTTTGAAAAAATTTCGTAGGGGACGGGTTTCCCGTTCCGCGCCGCAAGGCGTTTATAAAATAAAAGAACTATGTTCATATCCCACCGCTGTTCAAACGTTGTCGGCTCGAAATGCTTATCGCTTCGCTCTGCGCATTTCACGCCGAGTATAGTTTGTTTAAGGAAAACAGAATGGCGCAATTCACATTTTTAGGTTTTTAAAACGGATTTCTCACGTTTTGTTTTGCCTTTTTGATGTGAATTGCGCCTTTTTAATTTATAGATATTTCGCTATTGCGGCAAAGATTTAACTGTTAAGTTTAGGGTATTTCGCTCTCTGCGGAGAGCGACAAGGGCGGCTCCTCGCCCCCTTGACCCCTCGCAAGCTGTGCTCAGCTTGACCAGCTGCTTGCTTTGTTTTGTTGCTTTATTTTTAGAGCATTTCCTTACGGAGTTCTGCGCCGCTCTTGGGGGAGAGGTATGCAGGTGCGATATCGAATACTGTTCTTGCGCCTGTCTGACCCTCTCTTGAAAGTCTTACTGCTGCTCTTGCGTATGCAACGAGAATGCTCGATGTGAACTCGGGATTAGAGCCAAGCTTGAGTGAATACTCGATAACGTGTGATGTCTCCTTATTCACGCCCGTTTTGCCGCTGCGGATAACGAAGCCGCCGTGCGGAAGTCCGCTGTGGTCGCGCTTCATTTCTTCTGCTGTGATGAAGTGAACTGTTGTATCGTAATCGGCGAAGTAGTTGGGCATTTCCTTGATAGTCTTTTCGATAAGAGCTTTGTCAGCGCCGTCCTTTGCAACTACGAAGCATTCTCTTGTATGCTTCTGACGGGTCGTAAGGGTCGGGTTAGAGCCGCTTCTTACAGCTTCAACTGCGGATTCTACGGGGATAGTGTACTGACGTGCATCGGCAACGCCCTCGATGCGGCGGATAGCGTCGGAGTGACCCTGGCTTACGCCCTTGCCCCAGAATGTGTAGTTTTCGCCCTCGGGGAGGATACAGCTTGCATAAAGTCTGTTTACGGAGAACATACCCGGATCCCAGCCCACGGAGATGATGCTTACATTACCGCCTTTCTTTGCAGCTGCATCAACTGCATCGAAGTATTCGGGGATCTTTGCGTGTGTATCGAAGCTGTCAATAGTGTTGAACATTTCGGCGAGCTTCGGACCCTGAACGGGGAGGTCTGTTGCACTTCCGCCGCAGAGGATAAGGATATCAACGTCATTCTTGTGTGCTTCAAGGTCGTTGATAGAATATACGGGAACATTTTCCGTGAGAATTTTGAGAGCCGACGGGTCACGTCTTGTGAAAACGCAGGCAAGCTCTGTGTCTGGGGTCTGTCTGATAGCAAGTTCGGTTCCTCTGCCGAGGTTGCCGTAGCCAACGATGCCAATACGAATTTTACTCATTTTACTTCCTCCAATTTATAACTTAACATTTTGCCCTGAACAAAATTTTCTGCCGCAAAAGCAGCTTACTTGACCATTATAACACATTTTGCAGGAAATGAAAAGGGATTTTTCAAAATTTTTTAGATTTTTTTCGAAAAAAACAAATTCCCCTGCAAAATACGCAAGGGAATTTGTTTGATATTTCAAAAATTCAGCTTAGTAAAACTTATGCGTCAGTCCGAAAGCTCATCAAGGAAACTTTTGTCGAACGGCTTGTCATATTTCAGGCGCATATTTTTGAGCTTCAAGCCGTTGTGGCTGATGTAAAGGCGCATAACAGCCGTTGTGCCGTAAACCTTTATAGGTCTGTCAACAGTTACTTCCTTACCGTTAGTGCCGTTGAAAACGAACACGCCCATCGGAAGTCCGCCGATATAAAGCGTACACGGTATCTGTGCAAGCTCGCTGAGTTCCGAGCTGCCCGTCAGGGAAACGACATATTCGCCCGCTTTTGCAAATTCAAGCTGATAAATATAGCTCGTTCCGACGTTCGATTCCTTTTCGGTGAGGTCTATCTCTATCTCATTTTCGATTTTGAGGAACGGAACATCATCGCCGATAACAACATCAAGATCCTCCTGCGGACGGTTTATTATCTTCACCGTGTCGGGAATGTTGAGGTCACGGTCGTGCGCAGCGGAGTTGATGAGGAAACGTGTGATATTCGCAGCCGAACGCTGGAGTTCGCCCCTCGTGAGCCTGCCGTCGGCGAGAGCTTCAAGGAGATTGTCGCCCGTTGAGTTGTATGTCGCATCGGGGACAACCATATAAAGGTCGTTCTGCGCACGTATCATTGCGGCGAGGTTGGTCGTGTCCTGCGGCTTTCCGCGCTCGTTTATCGAAGCGAACCAGTCGGTCATAACGATGCCCTCAAATCCCCACTCCTTGCGGAGAATGGTCGTTGTAAGGTCATAGTTTCCTGCCGTCCAGAGTCCGTTCACCGAGCCGTAGGTCGTCATTACCGAGGTAGCCTTGCCGTTCTTGACAGCCATTTCAAATCCGCGCAGGTAGATCTCACGGAGTGCTCTTTCCGAAGCAACAGTGTCGATGAAGTGGCGGCGGTGTTCCTGATTGTTTCCGCAGAAATGCTTTATCGTTCCCGTAACGTTCATATTGTGAAGTCCGCGAAGCTCCGCACTTGCGATGATGCCCGTGAGGTATGGGTCTTCGGAGAAATATTCAAAGTTTCGTCCGTTGAGAGGATAGCGGTGAATGTTCATTCCGGGACCGAGCAGACATTCGACCTTGTTGTAAATGAGTTCCATTGAAACATAAACGAAGAGCAGCTCGATAAGATCGGGGTTGAATGTGCAGGCTATCATCGTTCCGTTCGGCAGGCTGAAAGCCTTTGCACCGCTGTCAAGACGCATACCCGAAGGTCCGTCGTCGCAGCAGCCGATAGGAAGTCCCGTTTTGCGCAGGCTGTCGCTTATGCCGCCGAATGCAGCCGCCGTGCCGGGGGTGACTTTCGGGCTGCCCATACCCTCGCCTCTGACTATGCAGGCGAGATCCTCGTCATTCAGCTGAGCAATGTAATCGTCCATAGGCGTGACGTTCCAGAAAACAGAGAGCAGGTCAACGTTTTTAAATCCCGTGTAAGGAATTTCTTTCGGAAGATCGGCAAGTCTGCGCTGTTCTTCGTCAACGGTTTTGAGCGGAACAGCCTCGTATGTTTTTGTCACCTTTCCGTCAGCGGAAACGACAGGCTTCAGACGCTCGAAAGGCTCAACGGGCGCAAGCGCTTCTTCAAGGCGCTCGGTAACGATAGTCTTTGCAAAGCTGAAATCAAGCTTCTTTTCGGCACTTCTGACATCTGTGCCGACATAAATATTGTAAAGTCCCTCTTCAAGAACATAGCAGGACTTGTTGCCCGTCACGCCCGAATCATCGTAAGATGCGAGGTAGGAATAGTCAATTTCGAGCAGAAGCTCCTGCTCCTCGCCCGGTTCGAGCAGATCGGTTTTTCGGAATGAGATGAGCGAACGCAGCGGCTTGCCGAGCTTGCCCTGGGGTGCTTCGGCGTAGACCTGAACGACCTCCTTGCCGCTGACTTTGCCTGTGTTTCTGACGATTATGCGGAAGCGGATCTTGTCCTTTCCTGCATCTGCGCCGACAGTTTCAACGTCAAAGCTTGTATAGGAAAGTCCGAATCCGAACGGGTATCTTACCTTTTCGGGTGCGAAGGTCTCAAAGTAGCGGTAGCCGACATAAATATCTTCCTTGTAGAAGTTGCGTTCATCATCACCGAAGTTTTCATGCGAGGGATAATCGCTCAGATCGTATGCAATAGTGTCGGTCAGCTTGCCCGAGGGGGAAACCTTGCCCGTGAGGATATCAGCCGTGCCGCTGCCGCCGACCATTCCGCCCTGCCAAGCGTACAGAACAGCGTCGGGTGAAAACTCGTCAACGAATCTCATATCGATTATCGAGCCGACATTGAGAACAACTATCATTCGCCTGAACGCTTTTCGTACCTTTTCAAGCATTTGTTTTTCAAGAGCCGTGAGGAGATAGCCGCCCTCCTCGTTCCTGCTGTCCATATCTTCGCCCGCAGTTCTGCCGATGATAACAACAGCAGCGTCCGAAACAGCCGCAGCCGCCGAAGCGGTTTCATCGTCGAGCGGCATTTCTTTCTGCGACCAAGGCTCTGCGCCCCAGCCGATTCCGTTGTCGTAAGGATTTTCCTTTTCCCATTCGGCATAAACCGAAGCGAGTTCCTCGTTCACGGAAACGTCCTTGTCCTCGCGAAGTCCGTCAAGGATACCGATGACCTTTGAAACGTTCACCATGCCGCCCGAACCCGTGCCGCTTTTATAATAGTGTGACTGTATGCGTCCGAAAACCGAAACTCTGCAGCCGCTTTCGAGAGGAAGTGCATTGTTGTCGTTTTTGAGCAGAACGCAGCCCTCTGCGACCATCTGACGTGCGGTCTTGGTGTAATCCGCCCAGTCGAGTGTCCAAATCATACCCATAGGTTGTAACCTCCATCGTTAAAAATAAGTGCTTCAATGTTTGAGGATATTCTAACAGATTGGCGAAGAAATGTCAATCGGTTTTTTGTGAATTTCCGCACATAAAATTGTAACTGAATTTTAACCGTAAAACCTATTGTAATTTGCAGGTTTTTGTGTTAAATTTAACTAAAGGATCTTTTTCCCCCGACATAATGAAAGGACAGGCTATGTTTAAACGATTGCTCAATATATTAATGAATCTGATAATACTCGCCGCAGTGATAATGCTCATACTGCTCGGCGTTGTCGGCGTGCGCGGCTTTATGTTGTATAAGACCCGAACCGACTATAGATCTCTGTCCGCGGTCGCAGGCGAGATACGCAGCGAACCGCTTTTCACTCCGATAGAGGAATTGCCCGATTTCTACCTTAAAGCCGTAGTCGCAACAGAGGACAGGGATTTCTACAGGCACAGCGGAATAAAGGTGACTTCGATGCTCCGTGCGCTCATTGCCGATGTGAAAGCAGGTGCGCCCGTCCAAGGCGGCAGCACGATAACACAGCAGCTTGCAAAGAACGAGCTTTTCACACAGGAAAAGACCGTTGACCGAAAGGCGGCTGAGATTTTCGCAGCGTTCGCACTCGAACGTGAATTTACCAAAAATGAAATTCTCGAGCTTTACGTCAACAGCATCTACTTCGGTGACGGCTATCACGGCATAGGCGCAGCCGCTGAAGGGCTTTTCGGAAAAACGCCGTCCGAGCTTACTCGCTTTGAGTGTGCCGAGCTTGCGGGAATACCAAATGCTCCGACAAAATATTCGGTGCGTTTTGCACCCGATGAAGTTGAAAAGCGAGGTGAGGAAGTCCTCAAATCTATGCTTTCCGCAGGCAGCATCACCGAGAGTGAGTATAACGAAGTCCTTGCCGAAAAATAAAAAAGTCAGACTGTTTTCAAGCCTGACTTTGCACTTACTTATTTTTCCTGTATAAACGCTTCAGATTCTTCATGTGGCGGCGAATGTATGCAAAGGTGTAGTCCTCGCCTTTCTCGGCAAGCATTATAAGAAGCTTTTCGAGCAGGTCGGAGGTCTCGGGGTGGATAACTCTTCTGCCTTTTGCGTGTTCAAAGTATTCAAGCGGTGAGTTGTCATTGTAATTCTTGCCCATGTATACCTTGCTCGCAGCCACACGGTCGCAGAACATCTCAATAACATATTCGATAGGCATTTTTACGGGTTCGACTTTTTTTGTAACGGGGTCGTAGTCCGTCCAATGCTCGAAATGGTGCTTGTTCACGCCTTTGTGGTGGATCCACGCACTGCTGTAGCCTTTCAGCTCACGCTCTGCTTCGTTCGGACTGCGTGTGCCTTGGTACATTCGGCAGCTTATCCAGAATTCCTCGGGCGAAAATTTTGAAAGATCGTGCGTAAGTCCCTGAAGATAGATCCCTGCCCTGAAACAGTGTCTGCAAACGAGCGCACGGTGTCTTGTAACGGTTTTTATATGCTTGATTATATTTGAAAGCTTCAACCTGTTCGGGTTTTTCATAAGAGTTCAGCACCGCCTTGTAATTTAGAACCTGTCTTCATAAGAAATGTGTGCGGATTTTCGAGCATAATTTTGTTG
>UQQA01000071.1 GCA_900543105.1 uncultured Ruminococcus sp.
CCATTTGGCTTTTGTCTAAATGATACAACTCTTTTGAGTTTTCAGATACGCCCTAATGAGAGGATTGTTTAAAATGGTATATAACATTGCAATAGACGGACCTGCAGGGGCAGGAAAAAGCACGATAGCGAAGGCTGCCGCAAAGCAGCTTGGTTTCATTTATGTTGACACGGGCGCACTTTACAGAGCGGTCGCTTTTGAGATGATATCGAGGGGCATTTCGCCGAGCGACAAGGATAAGGTCGCTGCCGAACTCGGCAAATTCGGCGTTGGCTTTTTCTCGCTTCGCTTCATTGACGGCGTTCAGCACGTTTTTTCGGGCGAAAAGGACGTTTCCGATTTCATTCGCACTCCCGAGGTTTCAATGGGTGCATCGGCAGTTTCGGCTATACCCGAGGTGCGGAAGTTCCTTTTCGACTTGCAGCAGAGCATTGCTGCCGAAAACAACGTAATAATGGACGGACGTGACATCGGAACGGTGGTGCTGCCGAACGCCGACCTTAAAATTTTCCTCACGGCTTCTGCGGAAGTCCGTGCAGACCGCCGCTTTAAGGAGCTTGCCGAAAAGCCGAACTGCCCGACCTATGAGCAGGTTCTTGCAGATATCAAACAGCGTGACTACAACGATATGCACCGTGATGTTTCGCCTTTAAAGCAGGCTGATGATGCTGTTCTTGCGGACACCTCGGAGCTTGATCTTGAGGGTGCGATAGCGCTCGTTGTTTCGATGATAAAGGAAAAATGCTCGCTTTGATTTTGTATAAATGCGACAAGGATTTCACTTATTTTTGTAAAGATATACAAACCTCAGAAAAATTTTTCAGAAAATGAAAAAATTTGAGCTTCTGAATTGTATTGTAAGTGTAAAGGGTGAAATGATCCGCAGAACGGATAAATCAATTGTGGGATTTTGCTTTAGAAGTTTTGCGGATCGCTTTACACATTTATTCGCTGAAAATACAGCATCGGGCTATAACTGTTCACAACAAAATTGTCCGCAGGAGGTATTGTTCGGCTAATAATCGGGAAATGTTCATTAAGGTTTCCTATGCAAATATCCTCGGAAACCGTTGAAAAATGTTTCAATGTATTTCCGGGGATAATTTTTTCAAAGATGATCTTTTAACAAAAAGACTTGGACAAATGAAAGGAGCATAAAATGAAAACAAACACTATCGCAAAGCTCGCTGCCGCCGCAATGGCAGTGATGATGACCGTCAGCGCAGGCGCAGTTCCCGTATTGGCGGCTTCAAACAGCACATCGTCAAGCTCGGCTTCGCAGGCGGAGGCAAAGAAGCAGCAGGCTATGAAAACCGCTCTCACCGCTGTAAAAAAGAGGGTAAAGATACCCGACAGACTGACTGAGTTCGATTACAGTATGTCAACATCATACGGAACAGAGATGTTCAGCTTTACATGGCGTGACGAGAAAAACAGAGAGATCATTGAAATTACTTATGCGAACGGCATTATACTTTCATACAACTATTATGACGGTCGAAACGACGGCAAGGAGGTAAAGCAGAGCTTTGCAAAGCTTACCGATGCACAGCTTATCGACTATGCGAAAAAGGCATTCAAAATGCTTGACCCCGATCTTGCGGACAAGGGCAAATACAGCATTGACAGCATCGATCTTTTCGGTGATACTGCAACGATAAATTTTGACCGTATGGAGAACGGCGTTGCAGTCGAGGGCAACGGCGGTACTGTCACTGTAAACAAAAACACGGGCGACCTTGTTTCAATGAGGATCGAGTGGTTCTGGAACGGCACAAAGTTCGGCAGCACGGCTTCAAAGCTTACCGCCGATGAAGCAAGAGCAAAGTACAAGTCGCTCACAACGCTCACGCCGATATACCGCATCGTCGACAAATACAATGAAAAAACAGAAAAGACCGAGCAGAAAGCTGTTCTTTTGTATCTGCCGAGCTTTACCGATGAGATCGACGCCGTAACGGGCAAGCCCTCAACCATCTGGAACGATATGGATAATGATAAGGGTATCAGAAATTTCAGCAGCTACTATTTCAACTCAATGACTGATGCCGGAGAGGAGGCTGTTGCTGCTGATTATGATGATGATGCGGCAGACGCAGGCGTTATTTTTACTGCGGCAGAGCTTAAAGAGATCGAAGCCGATGAAGGTATGCTCAAAAAGGACGAGATAACGGCACTTCTCAACAAGGACAAATACACGAAAATGCCCGATTATGTTTCGCTTGACAATGCAAATCTTTACAAAGACGAGGACACGGGTGAATACTACTATGTTATCGATTATCACGGCGGTGACGATGCCATCGTTGATGTCGGAATTGATGTAGATGAGGCTGTAGATGACGTGGACGTTCAGGACGATACGGACATAGCGGTGGAAGATGTTGGCGTAGATATAAATACGAACCCAAAAGAACCGTATTTCTATATGTCCGTAAAAGTCAATGCAAAAACGGGCAAGGTCGATAATTTCAGTAAGTCCCGTGACATCTCTTTTGACAGCAGCAAGGAATACCCCGTTAAGGCAAATGCGAAGATCGCAGCGGCAGCCGCAAAGCATTTTTACGGTGATATTTTCGGCGAATATAAGGCTGATGAAAGCAACAGCGAGCCATGCCATTTTTACACCGACCGCGACGGTAAGAAAATATACATCGAAAGCAGCAGAACATACTATTACAACCGTTATGTGAACGGAGTGCAGGTCGAGGGCGACATCATAAGGATAAATGTAGACTTCTCGGGAGATGTCAACTCGATCTCATACAGATACACAGACGTAAAATTCCCGTCCGTGCCAAAGTTCGACAATGACAAGGCATTCGAGCAGCTTTTCAAGCAGATAAAGCTCAGATATTACTATGACGGCTACTACAAGAAAGACGGAACAGTCAAGACTTATCTTCTTTATGACATCAATGGCTATATCCTCGACAGCAAGTACCGCATTGTAAGCTGGGACGGCACTCTGCTCCCTGCCGAGAAGTACGAGGACACCAACTACACCGACATAAAGGGCATTGCACAGGAAAATGCTATAAACACGCTTGCAAGATACGGCATCACGCTTGAGACCAAGAACGGAAAATTTGACCCGAACGCAAAGCTTACTGACAAGGAGTTTGCGGCAGTCGTTTACAAGGCAACACGCAACTATGTGCCTTACTATATTGAGGACGGCGACTACCAGAAAGAAGAAAAGGCTGTTACGCTCACCAAAAAGGAAGCCGCAAAGGTATTCGTCAATGTATACGGCGGTTCTGATTATGCTGAGTTAAAGGGCATCTACCGTGCGCCGTTCAAGGACGTTGCTGTATCGGACGATTATGTAGGCTACATTGCGATAGCAAAGGCACTCGGCTTTGCAAGTGCGGACAAGAACGGCAACTACTCGCCGAACAAGGTTCTCACAAGGGCGCAGGCTATGCAGATGATATATGATTATATCGAAAGGCTGAAATAAAATTCGGAATTAGGAATTCGGAATGCGGAATTATTTGTGTTTCGGAAAATTTTGGTCAAAACTTATCGTATGGGTGGGTATTTTTTATCCGCCCTTGCGTTTATAACAAAAAATCCCCTTGCATAAACTGCAAGGGGATAAATTTTTAATGATTGTTTTTAGTCTGCACTTAATGGCGGTGAGCGCCAATAGAACGTACAACCATACAAAACATTCAGAGCGATACTGCTCTCCGCTATTATTATACATTAAAGATACAAATATGTCAAGCATATTTAAAACAGCCGCTGCGGTATGCATTGCAGCGGCTGTTATAACTATCTTAGAATCCAAGAATAGCCTTGAAGCTGTCGGCGATCTTTGTTTCGAGTGCTTCAGCTTCTGCCTGAGTTGTGCCTGTTGTTGTGTAGTAAGCCTTGATCTTAGGCTCTGTGCCGGACGGACGGATAACAACAGATGCGCCGTCTGTAAGTACGAATGTGAGAACATCGGACTTAGGAAGTGTGAGCATTGTCTTTGCTCCTGTTGCTGTATCGGTGGAGGTGCTTGCCATATAGTCGTCGAAGCGTGTTACTGCAAGTCCGCCGATCTCCTTAGGTGTATTTGTGCGGAGGTCGCTCATGATCTCCTTCATTCTTTCCATGCCGCTTGCGCCCTCGCAGGTGAACGACTGCTGGGAGTGCTTATAAACGCCGTACTTCTTATACATATTCTCTCTTGCCTGAAGCAGGGAGATGCCCTGAGTACGGTAGAATGCTGCCATTTCGCAGATGAGCATTGAAGCTACAACAGCGTCCTTATCTCTTACATAAGAGCCTGCGAGGTAGCCGTAGCTTTCTTCAAAGCCGAAGATGTAGCGGTTCTCTTCGCCCTTAGCTTCGAGGAAGCCGATCTGCTCGCCGATGAACTTGAAGCCCGTGAGGACGTTTATCATCTTAACGCCGTAGTTGTCGGCGATCTTCTGTGCGATGTCTGTTGTAACGATAGTCTTAACTGCAACAGGATCGGCAGGCATTGTGCCGAGCTTTGTTCTTTCGCTGCAGATATATTCGAGGAGCATTGCGCCGACTTCGTTGCCCGAGAAGAGGACATAGCCGTTATCGGACGGAACTGCGATACCAACACGGTCGCAGTCAGGGTCGGTTGCAAGGAGAAGGTCAGGCTTTACTGTTTCGCAGAGCTTAAGACCGAGTGCGAGTGCTTCCTTGATCTCGGGGTTCGGGAATGGGCAGGTCGTGAAGTTGCCGTTAGGATATTCCTGCTCGGGAACGACTGTAACTTCCTTGATGCCGATCTTGTCGAGGATAGCACGAACGGGCTTGTTGCCTGTGCCGTTGAGCGGTGTGTAAACGACCTTAAGTCCGCTTGAAGCAACGAGGTCTGTGTGGATACCCTGCTTTGAAACGTTGTCGAGATAGCTGTCGATAACGTCCTTGCCGATATAATTGATAGAGCCGTCCTTAACGCCCTGCTCGAAGTCGATGTACTTTGCGCCGCCGAACATAGAAACGTTGTTGATGTTCTTAAGAACGATCTCTGCTGCGCCGAGTGTGAGCTGGCAGCCGTCAGAGCCGTAAACCTTGTAGCCGTTGTACTTTGCAGGGTTATGGCTTGCGGTGATAACGATACCTGCACTGCACTTCAATGCTCTTACAGCGTAGGAGAGCATCGGTGTAGGCATAAGCTCGGAGTAGATATGTACCTTGATGCCGTTTGCAGCGAGAACGGAAGCAGCGGTCTTAGCAAAAACATCGGACTTTATTCTGCTGTCGTAAGCGATAGCAACGGACGGATTGGAGGGGAAAGCTTCTTTAACATAGTCAGCAAGGCCCTGAGTTGCACGTCTGATAGTGTAGATGTTCATTCTGTAAGCGCCTGCGCCGATAACGCCGCGAAGTCCGCCCGTGCCGAATTCGAGGTCACGGTAAAATCTGTCCTTGATAGCCTCATCGTCGCCTGCGATTGATGTAAGTTCAGTCCTGAGGTCGGGGTCGTCAACAGCCTTTTCGCACCAGAGTTCATAAAGTTCTTTTTCGTTCATAATATTTCACCTCATAAAAATTGTTGATATGGTTACACCGCAAATTCTGTCTGCTTTGTGAAATGATGATCTTTGCGGAGTTATTCAAGATAAATTATAGCACAGGCTTCACCAAAAATCAATGACTTATGAAAATTTTACAACCCGTACAACAAATAAAAGATTGTTAAACGTTTAACATATTCAATTTGACTTTTAATAAATGTAGAAAAAATGTATTTTTTGTTGACAAAGGACGGCTTCTTGGTGTATAATGGAAACAAGCTGAAATATCAAAGGGAAAAAGTGTGCAGAATTCTGTACGGAACGACATTTGGGAGATTTTTTCGCACAAAAATGAAAAGCTCGTCGGGGGACGGGCAGACAAAGGAGTTATTCCGAGAAAAATTATTGACAAAAAAGGATAAAGGGGTGTTATTTTGTCGGAAAATAAAATGTTTGAAAAAATGTATATCGAGGGGGACAGGAAATTTAAAAAGCGTTGGTTCATTTTGCTGTTGATATTCAATATTGCCGCAGTGTGCGTTATGACTGTTGCGGCGTACAGATATAAGTTCGGGACAATGGCTGCTGCATTTCTGATACAGTTCGTGATCTTTATGATATCTGTTTTTTATGTGAAGAAATATGAGAAGGATATCGCAGGCGGGGAGAATTACGCCAAAACGAAAATATATGCATTGGTTTTTATAGCGGTGAAGATAGCCGCTCTGATATTTATCGAGGATTTCTTGGACGAAACAGTGTCTTTTTACACGGACAATATATTGGATATTATAATATTTATACCCGATATTGTTGGTTATATCGCAATGGCGGCGGTGCTGGGATTTATTATGGCAAAGCTGAAAAAGAAAGGTGCGGTTTATAACAGGTACAGGCTGATCGTTTATGCGCTCAACATTGCTTCCGTTCCGTATATAGCTTTGGAGTTACTGGGCATGGTCATCGTTTTGGGAATTCCGCAGATCTTCAGTTAAAAATTTTAATATAAGGGGTAAAAAATGAAATACACATATAAAATAAGCACACACGCAAATTCCGAAATATTTGCGAAGCTGAAAAATGACATAAAGGAGTTTTATCCCGATTTTAAGTTTGAAAAGGAGATAAAGGACGCTGACGGCTCTTGCACGGACTTTTTCCGCTGTGAAGAAACGGGTGAAAACATTGCCGCCGAACTCAGCTATGCGAACAACAACATTATTCTTACGGGTGATGTACGTATGCCCGAGCTTGCGGACAAATACAAGCTTGCAAAGGCTGAACCGAATGAAAAGGAAACGTGGCGCATTGGCTTTAATATAAAGGATATTTTTCACGCTCTTTTCTGTACGCCGTTTGGGATAAAGCTTTTCGCCGTGCCGCTTGCGCTCTTTGTGCTGGCAGCTGTTTTCAACGGCATTTATAATACTTTTGCCGGCTTATGGGCAGCGGCGATAGGTATTGCTTTAAGCGTTATGTTCTGCGGCGGACTTATGCTCATACCAACGATAATACTGTCGGCAAGTCTTGCGGAAAAGGATAAAGACCTATTGTACAAAATACCGCTTTCCGCATTTCTGTTATTTGCGGAACTGCATTTGCTGATTTTTTACCTCAATCAATATGACGGTATCGACCTTGACGATATTGCTTTCTTTGGAATATACCTATTAAGGACTTTGGCAGTAGTCCTGCTTATACTGTATCTTTTTTTCCTGCCGATAATAATTTCGGACGAGGGCTTGGCAAGACGGCATAAGAGGTATTGCGGCAAACGTGCAAAGGGCTGGCAGTCGGCTGTATGGTGGAGCGGAACTGCGGTGGTGATGCTCACCGTAATGATAGCGTTTGTGTCCGTTTCGTCGGCTACCTACCGTGCAGAGCAGGAGGACATCGCCGCAAAGGAAAGCGCAAGGACACGCACGGCGGTCGAACCTCTTATTGACAAGCACGGGGCGGCAATGCGGACGGTTTATGACTATGCACTTGTCAATGATTATTACGATTGGTACAACTGTCCCGATGAAAGCGTCAAAGACGAGTGGCAGGAGCTTTTCCTTGACGACAGCGAGTATGTTTTTGGATATGAGATGGAAGTTTATTTCGATGTATATATAAAAAACGGGGAGGGCAAAGGACGTTACCGCATTTATTATGACGGTGAGAGTTTCAATGTCAACGGGGAAACGTTTGAGGGAAAGGCGGAATTTGCTGTATGAAAAAAGTTATAATTTCATTGATACTTTTCGCTGTTATTGGCGCAGGCGACCTCTTGTACACTTATAAAAACAGCTCTTCCGTGTTTTCCGATGCAAAAAAATTTGATGTGTACGACGATTATAAAGAGATTCCCGACGATTACGGCTATGATCGGAGCGAACGAAAGCCGACGCTCCCCGAAAGCTCGTCCGATTGTGTGAACAAAGTCGACTGTGAGGAATATTTCGGCGGCGAAAAGGATATAAAGCACCCCGAGAGCGGTCAGTATCTTGTTTCGCACAATGTTTTCAACAACAACGACGGAAGCACGGTCACGGTCGATATAACGAGCGTTTTTCTTACCAAGAACGGCAAATACAGCGGCGGAAAATACGCACGCATCGTGAACGACAGGCACGGGAGCGTATCATTTCCCTGCGCTTATGATTCGGATAAGGAAACCTGTCTGAAATACATATACAAAGACCATTTTTCGCTTCTGCTCGATGATTACAACAATGACGGCAACCCCGATTATCTTATCAAGGTCGGCAACATGGAGAACGACGGTGCATACTACTACATTGAATATTCGGTCAACGAAGAATATCCCGTTCATCACACGAATTTTCTCACGCCGAAGACAAACTCCGATTCCGCTGTGTTCATTTACGGCAGAAAGGACAATTCGATAAGGCTCGACCACACGGATATGAACCATTTCTTCTTCCTCACGAAAAACGGAGATAAGATCGTTCCCTATATGTATGATTCCGATTTTGAAAGCTGTTCTTATGCAAATTACGCTGTCGGCGACAAGCTTTACTCCGCATTTTATGAGGACGGCGTTCTCACGCTGAGAGCGACCGACTGCAACGGAAATGAGGAGATTTACGGCGATGCTGTCACTGTTACGGTGAGAAAGCTGGACGATCGGATATGGAACAGATGCGGAGAATTCTCCGTGCAGTTCGTTCCCGATGAAAATTACTGCACGCTTGCACACATCGCAAAATACGAGCAAAGCTTTGAAAAAGGACTTTATCAGCTTGAAATAAAAACGCCCGATGGTTCTGCCTATGCCGAATTTGCGGTGAGAGTTTAGTTTGAAAATTTGACTGCGCAACTTCACATAAATTGTTGCAAAATAATCATAATAATGGTATAATTATAAGTGCCGCGGCAGGAGAACTTCCCTGCGGCGGCAGTGTTATATTGGAAAGGACAGGATCACTATGAATTATGAAAAAATATCCGGATTTTTCAAAAGCTCAAACGGCGTGAACAACACGGCTTACTATATTTATGTTCCAACGGCTGCAAAAATAAAGGGCGTTGTGCAGATCGTACACGGAATGTGCGAATATATCGAACGCTATGAGGATTTCGCAGATTTTCTCTGCAAGGACGGCTATATCGTCTGCGGAAACGACAATTTAGGTCACGGCGCTTCCGTTTCGAGCGAGGAGGACTACGGTTTCTTTGCCGAAAAGGACGGCTGGAAGTTCCTTGCAAAGGACGTTGTGACGCTCACAAGAATGATGCAGGAAAAATACTCTGCGTTCCCGTATTTCCTGCTCGGACACAGCATGGGTTCGCTCATTGCCAGAACGGTCGTTGCAAAATACAGCGAATATTATGACGGCGTTCTTATCCTCGGAACTGCGGCGCTTCACGGCGTTGCCGATGCCTGCCTTGCACTTGTGGAAAGCACCGCAAAGATCAAGGGTTCGCACTACCGTTCCAAAACCTATGACCGAATGATGTTCGGAATGTCCAATGCAAGAATAGAAGACCCAAAGACCGACTTCGACTGGATAAGCTCCGATCATGCTGTCGTTGAAAAGTATGCGGAAGACCCGAAATGCACGTTCATTTTCACAGTTCGGGGACTTTATGACCTTATAATGATGACAAAATATGTAACCGCAAAAAGCTGGGCTGAAAAGGTCGCAGACTATCTTCCCGTTTATATTGCAAGCGGTGCGGACGACCCCGTCGGCAGATACGGCAAAGCTCCCGAGGAGGTGTTCCGCCGCCTGACCGAAGCAGGACAGAGCGATGCCGAGCTTCACATCTATCCGAATATGCGCCATGAGATACTCAACGAAGTCGGAAAGCAGGAGGTCTATGACGATATCCTTGACTGGCTCAATGAACGCAATTACAGCGAATACGCAGATGAGGACTAAAAATGTACGCAAAGGTAAACAGCCTCGGACTTTTCGGACTGAATGCGTTCCCTGTCGATGTTGAGATCGAAACGAGTAAGGGAACGCCGTCCTTTGATATAATCGGACTTGCCGATACTGCGATAAAGGAGAGCCGTGAGCGAATACGTTCGGCACTTCGGGCATCGCTGATAAGCTTTCCGCTCAATAAAATAATCGTCAACCTTGCGCCTGCCGATACGAAAAAAACGGGCAGCATACACGACCTTGCTATCTTTACGGCTCTGCTCTGCGTGACGGGTAATGTTCCTGCGGATATTTCCAAGTCTGCGTTCATCGGCGAGGTTTCGCTCAACGGCGATGTAAGAGGAGTGAACGGCGTTCTGCCGATGGTTCTGCTTGCGAAAAAAGAGGGCTTCAGCGAGGTTTTCGTTCCCGAGATAAACGCTTATGAGGCGAGCGTTGTCGAGGGCATAAAGGTCTACGGCGTGAAAAACACAGCCGAGCTTATAAAGCATTTTGACGGAAGTGAGCCGCTCACGCCGCAGGATAAATACATCGTCCGTGAGGAACAGCGCTTTGATACGGTGGATTTCGCCGATGTAAAAGGTCAGCATCAGGCAAAAAAGGCTCTCGAGATCGCAGCCGCAGGCGGTCACAATCTGCTTATGATAGGCGCGCCCGGCTCGGGCAAGTCGATGATGGCAAAGCGCATAACAACGATACTCCCTGCGATGACGTTCGGGGAGTCTATCGAAACGACAAACGTTCATTCGATCTGCGGAATACTCGACCCCGATACTCCGCTCGTCACAAGCAGACCGTTCCGCTCGCCGCATCATACGATTTCAAGCGCAGGACTTTCGGGCGGCGGCTCTATCCCTCACCCCGGCGAAATTTCGCTTGCGCACAACGGTGTGCTTTTCCTTGACGAGCTTGCGGAGTTCGCACGTCCGACTTTGGAGATACTCCGTCAGCCGTTGGAGGATAAAAAGGTCACTATTTCAAGGGCAAGCGGAACGGTCACATATCCCTGCAGCTTTATGCTGATAGGTGCGATGAACCCCTGCCCGTGCGGATATTTCGGCAGCCCGAACCACGAGTGCCGATGCACAAAACCGCAGGTGGCGGCTTACCTTGCAAAGATAAGCGGACCTATGCTCGACCGTTTCGATATTCATTGTCGTATAAATCCCGTTGACTTTGAAAGTATGTCCTCAAAGTCGAAAGAGGAAAGCTCGGCGGCGATCCGTGAGCGTGTACAGAAAGCACGTGAGATACAGAACCTGCGCTACAAAGGCACGGGGATAACCTGCAACGCCGCAATTTCGGACAGCCTTATTTCCGAGGTCTGCCCTATGACGGACGCAGCGAGGGAAACTCTCAAAAACGTGTTCGACAAAATGGGACTTTCCGCCCGTGGCTACAACCGAATTTTAAAGCTTTCACGCACCATTGCCGATATGACGGGCGAGGAAGTCATCGACAAGCAGCACATTGCGCAGGCTGTTCAGTTCAGGACGCTCGACAGGCAGTTCTGGGGAAAATAATTGGAGTAAGCTTATTTAAATGAAAGAATTTACAATAAACAAAAACGACAGCGGACAGCGTGTTGATAAATTTATCGAGAAAGCCGTGCCGCTTCTGCCGAAAAGCTTAATGTACAAATACATACGCACGAAACGGATAAAGCTCAACGGAAAGCGGTGCGAGATTTCGACCCGACTTTGCGAAAATGACATTATGCAGCTTTATATCGGGGACGAGTTTTTCGAGACCTCGCCCGACCGTGTGTTTATGAGCGTTCCTGCGGATATTTCCGTTGTCTATGAGGACGGAAACATTCTCCTTTGCGACAAGAAAAACGGACTTGTCGTTCACGAGGACGATGAAAACACAGCCGACACGCTTATAAACCGAATTCTGCACTATCTTTACAACAAGGGCGAGTATGACCCCGACCGTGAGAACAGCTTCACGCCTGCTTTGTGCAACCGTCTTGACCGAAACACGGGCGGCATCGTCATTGCGGCGAAAAATGCCGAGTCGCTTCGTATTCTGAACGAAAAGATAAAGGAACGTGAGCTGGAAAAGCGTTATCTCTGCATAACGGTGGGAGTTCCGCCGAAAAAGTCCGACACGATGACGGCTTATCTCGAAAAGGACGAAAAGACCAAGACGGTCAAAGTTACGGACAGAAAAACTCCGCAGAACAAGACGATAATCACTTCCTACAAGGTGCTGAAAACGGACGGAAAGCTTGCGCTCGTTGAGGTCAGGCTCGATACGGGACGAACTCACCAGATAAGGGCGCATTTCGCGCACATCGGCTGTCCGCTCCTCGGCGACGGCAAGTACGGCATCGGCGAAGTGAACCGCGCGTACAGGATAAAAACGCAGGCGCTTTATTCCTACAAGCTGAAATTCACGTTCCGCACGGACGCTGGGATTTTAAGCTATCTTGACGGAAAAGAATTCACGGTGAAAAATGTCTGGTTCGAGGATAAATTTCTTGGGTAAGGTTCGGCAGAAGGACTTGTTTGTTTACTTTAACTTTGTGCGAAACGCCGAATATCGTTTATAAAATTTAATTTTAGGCAAAATATATTGACAGAAAGTTCATATGATTATATAATTTATGTAATGCTGTAAGCTGACAGCTTAATATTTTATCACGGGGGTAATCACAATGGATAAGAAAACAACAGACATCGTAGCATATCTCACCTGGATAGGCTTTATCATCGCACTCGTTTCGGGCGACAAGGAGAACTCAAAGTTCCACCTCAATCAGGCACTTGTACTTAATCTTTTCGCTCTTATCGGTTCGCTTACGGGAGTTCCGATCATCGGTATTATTGCAGGTCTTTGGTCACTTTTCGTATTTGTATGCTGGATAATCGCCCTCATCGGCGCTGTCAACGGCGAAGAAAAGGAAGTTCCTCTTCTCGGAAAGATCAAGATCCTCAAGTAAGTTAAGTTATTTTAAAAGCCGCAGATTTTCTCTGCGGCTTTTGTGTTTTATACTAAACACCATTTAAAATTTGGAAAAAATCAAGCCGACAATCTTGGAT
>UQQA01000072.1 GCA_900543105.1 uncultured Ruminococcus sp.
ATACCACTTCTGATACAAAAAAGCCACCCTTTCGGGTGACTTTTTCGACAGGCTGCAGCGTCGGGCAGAAATGTCCGACGCTTTTTTATATATAATTGTATCGGAAGCAAATTTTGTCGCAGAAAATAAAATTTTTGGCTGTAAAATTATTTACTTTTCGACAAAATATGGTATAATTAACTTATAGAAAATTTTCGGACTATTTTATTTGAAAGGAAGCGAATGTATGAATTTTCTTTTGAACCACACAGGCGTACTTTTGGGGATAATTATTGCAATCGTTGTGATAATTATTCTGGCTTCGGGTTATGTCAAAGCGCCGCCCGACAAGGCTTACATCATTTCGGGTATCGGCAAGAAAGCAAGGGTTGTTATCGGAAAGGCTTCGGTGAAGATACCGTTTTTAGAGCGTCTTGATAAGCTTGACCTCAGCCTTATGTCTGTTGATGTAAAAACAGCCTCCGCCGTACCGACCGCTGACTATATCAACATTATGGTCGATGCTGCCGTAAACGTGAAGGTCGCACTTGACCCGGATGGACTCAGCCTTGCACAGCAGAACTTCCTTAACAAGGATAAGGTTTATATCGTTGGTGTTGCAAGAGAAGTTCTCGAGGGTAATATGCGTGAGATCGTCGGAACTATGGAGCTTCGTGATATGGTTTCCAACCGTCAGAAGTTTGCCGACAAGGTTAAGGAAAACGCTGCGCCCGATCTTGCGAAAATGGGTCTTGACGTTGTTTCGTTCAATGTTCAGAACTTCACCGACTCGCAGGGAGTTATCGACAACCTCGGTATCGATAATATTTCCAAGATACAAAAGGACGCTTCGATCGCCCGTGCGGTCGCTGACAGAGATGTAGCTGTTGCGAGAGCAAACGCTGAAAAAGAAGCCAACGATGCAAAGGTCGCTGCAAATCTTGAGATCGCAACAAAGCAGAATGACCTTGCCATCAAGCAGGCGGAACTCAAAAAAGCTTCCGATATCAAGAAAGCCGAAGCCGATGCAGCTTATACTATCCAGCAGGAGGAACAGCGTAAGCAGATCGAAATTACGACCGCTAATGCTAATATCGCCCGTCAGGAAAAGGAAGTTGAGCTTGAAACGCAGAAGATCGCTATTCAGGAACGCCGTCTTGATGCAGAGGTAAGAAAGAGGCAGAAGCTAAGAAGTATGAGGATGTTCAGAACGCCGAAGCCGAGCTTGCAGTCAAGCAGAAAGAAGCCGAAGCTATGTATTACCTCGCCGAGCAGTCTGCAAAGGCTACAAAAGCACAGGCTGACGCTTCGAGATATTCCGCAGAGCAGTCTGCCGAGGGTATCAGAGCCAAAGGTTACGCCGAAGCTGAGGCTGTCAGAGCAAAGGCACTCGCCGAAGCAGAGGGTCTTGACAAGAAAGCCGAAGCTATGCAGAAAATGCAGGAAGCTGCTATCCTGCAGATGTATTTTGAGAAGCTCCCCGACATTGCAAAAGATGTTGCAGAGCCTCTTGCAAATATCGATTCCATCACAATGTACGGCGAGGGAAATACCTCAAAGCTTGTGAGCGACATTACAGCATCGACAAATCAAATATCGAACGGCTTGCTTGATGGAATGGGCATTTCACTCAAAGACCTTATGAACAGTCTGCTTGCGGGCAGAGCTATCGGCGCAGGTATTGGCGCATCTATGCCGCCTGTTCAGACAGCAGGTACTGTTGATGAACCTGACAAGGTCAAAAGCGAACCTGCAAAAGAGATTCCGAAAGAACCCGTAACTACGGCAAATTCGGCTGAATAACTACATAAAAAACGCTCCGCAATTCGCATAGAAGTGAATTGCGGAGCGGCTTTGTTATTTGGTTGATTCACTCGGAATATCGTGTTCGGACTTTGCGATTATTTTTTTGTCATCAATTACAAGAATATCATCATTAACACGATTGTTTCGGGCAACACCAGTGAAAAAAGGTGATGCGAATATTCTGTCCATATTTTTTCTGCCGCTTACCGGGGTAATCCTGTCAACAGCGAGAACCTTGTCCACAACTATAGCGACATTTCCTGCCGCAGAGTTGAATGTGACCATAGTTTCACGGAAAAACGTCTTGTAACGGCGCTTTGATTCGTCAATGATGTTGACTATTTCGGGGACATATTCGTCAAAGACCATATTCATAAGCTCCGTGAGCTTGCGGGTCTTGTCGGGTGAATCGGGACGCTTGCGTATCTCTGCGATCTTTTCGGCGGTGTGATGAAGCTCCTCGTGCGGCTTCTCGATCTTGTGGAGGGAAAAGTCGGCATTGTGAGGGTTTTTCTTGAATTTGTCGTACCATTTGCCGAATTCGCATTTGTGAGGGTCGGTTGTGAGCGTAAAATCGATATCAGCTTCAACGCAGTGTTTTAACTCATTCGCCCAGTTGAGATGATCCTGCTCGCGAGCCTCAAGCATAGCCGTGAAATCAGCACATTCCTTTTCAAGCGACTGATAGCCAAATAAGCTTCTCATATCGATAACAGGGTAGACTTCACCGCGAATGTCAACGATGCCACGGTATTCAGCCGGCGCATCGGGAACAGGTGTTAAATTATCGGGCGGAACAAGTATTCCCGTAACAAATTCTGTGTTGATAGCGTATGTAAAACCATTGAGTGAAAAAATCAACCAGGGAAGGTCGTTGCTGAGAATTCCGTTATTGTCTTCCATTTCAGATTCCTCCGTAAAGATAATACTATATTTATTATAGCAAAAAAAGTTGCAGTTTGCAAATACTTTTTGGATAATTCACAATATATTAACATAATAGGCATCTAAAATATGTAAAATAAATCTTTACGATTGACTTTTGTAGAAAAATGGTGTAAAATATAATATAGTGTTATTCAGTAAGGGCGAAATTAAAAGTTTTTTAGGAAATTTCTGAAAAAAAGCTTGACAAGCCTGCCTGAATCTGATATAATACTAATGTTATCCTTGCTCATACTAATTTAATGTGTGAGTAAATCCAAGAGGAGGTGTATTTATAATGGCAAAGTTAAACGAATCTTACGAGGCCATGGTAATCTACAGCTTGACAAACGGTGAGGACGCTGCTAAGGCTCTTATCGAAAAGTTCAAGGGTATGATCGAAGCTAACGGCACACTCGAAAGCGTTGACGAGTGGGGCAAGAAGAAGCTTGCTTACGAGATCGACGACCAGGCAGAGGGCTACTATGTTCTCTACACATTCAATGCAAAGCCTGAGTTCCCCGCAGAATTCGAGCGTGTACTCAAGATCACAGACGGCGTTATGCGTTGCCTCGTTACTGTAAAGTAATGATTGACAGGGAGGTTGATTATATTGCTTAATTCTTGTGCGATCAATAAGGTCATTCTTATGGGTAGACTTACTCAGAACCCTGAGTTAAGACAAGCTCCGAGTGGCGCAAGCACTTGTCGTTTTACAGTTGCTGTAGACAGAGGAATGAACAGTTCTACAAATGAACGTCAGACCGATTTTATTACAGTAAATGCATGGGACAAGAATGCTGAATTTGCCAGCCGTTACCTTACAAAGGGACGTTTGGTGCTTGTTGAGGGAAATCTCAGAACAGGTTCTTATGATGACCGTAATCACCCTGATGTAAAGCATTATACTTGCGAAGTAGTTGCTGAAAGAATCTCTTTTGGCGAAACGAAATCTTCACAGGATCATAGTGCCGGCGGATATGCTCCACAGCAGTTTTCTCAGCCGCAGTACAGCCAGCCTCAGTATAGTCAGCAGCCTGCACAGCCACAGCAGCCACAGAATAACCAGCAGGGTTTCTCTGTAGGCGACCTTAGTGATTTTGAAGAAGTGATTGGAAACAATGAATTGCCTTTCTGATCGCATCACTAATTTTTGATCATATTTTAAACAGGAGGTTATTATCATGGAGAAAGATAGAGAGAGATCTCCTCGCGGCGGCATGAAGAGAACCCGTAAAAAGGTTTGTATGTTCTGCGCTGACAGAGTAGAGAAGATCGATTATAAAGATATTCAGAGACTTAAGAAGTGCATGACTGAAAGATCCAAGATCCTTCCCAGACGTGTAACTGGTACTTGCGCTTATCACCAGAGAGAACTTACAAAGGCTATCAAGAGAGCAAGATACATTGCACTCGTTCCTTATGTTTCTGACTAATTTATGTTAAAAACAACAGATCCACTTCCGATTTTTTCGGAGGTGGATTTTTTGCTTTCAAAACATACAACAGGGGAGTGGCGTGTATCAATATTGAACGTATAATACTAAACACCAATAAAATACAGGAAAAAATCTGCGCCGAAATCCTATATATTCGAGATTGTCGGCTTGATTTTTCCCAAATTTTAAATGGTGTTTAGTATAAAACGTATAGACATATAAAAAGGCTGTACAGCGCTAAACTGTACAGCCTTTAAAATTACGAATCACGCATTAAGCATTACGCATTAATACATTCCGCCCATGCCTGCTGCAGGAGCCGGTGCAGGATTTTCTTCCTTGATGTCAGCAACAAGGCTCTCGGTTGTAAGAACCATAGCTGCAACGGAAGCTGCATTCTGGAGTGCAGAACGTGTAACCTTTGTCGGGTCAACAATACCTGCAGGGATCATATCACCGTAGGTCTCGTTGTAAGCATCAAATCCGTAGCCAACCTTTTTGGAACGAACGATCTTGTCAAGAATTACGCTGCCCTCAAGACCTGCGTTTGCTGCGATCTGACGGATAGGTTCTTCAAGTGCCTTGAGAACGATGGAAGCGCCTGTCTTTTCATCACCGCTGAGTGAGGAAACAAGCTTTGTTACAGCAGGCATTGCATTGATGAATGCTGTGCCGCCGCCTGCTACGATACCCTCTTCAACAGCAGCCTTTGTAGCGGAGAGTGCATCTTCGATACGAAGCTTCTTTTCCTTCATTTCGATCTCGGTTGCAGCACCAACTCTGATCACAGCAACACCGCCGCTGAGCTTTGCAAGTCTTTCCTGAAGCTTTTCCTTGTCGAACTCGGAAGTTGTTGTTTCGATCTGTGCCTTTATCTGATTGATCCTTTCCTTGATGTCCTGCTTGTTGCCTGCGCCGTCAACGATAACTGTGTTTTCCTTTGTGATCTTGACCTGTTTAGCCTGACCGAGCTGTTCCATAGATGTGTCGGAAAGTTCAAGTCCGATCTCGGAGGAAATTACCTGACCGCCCGTGAGGATAGCTATATCCTGAAGCATTTCCTTACGTCTGTCGCCGAAGCCCGGAGCTTTAACAGCTACGCAGGTGAATGTGCCTCTGAGCTTGTTTACGATAAGGGTGGAAAGTGCTTCGCCCTCAACATCTTCTGCTATGATAACGAGCTTCTTGCCTGTCTTAACGATCTGTTCGAGAAGAGGGAGGATTTCCTGAATGGAGGAGATCTTCTTGTCTGTGATAAGAATGTAAGCGTCATCAATAACAGCTTCCATCTTGTCTGTGTCGGTTACCATATAAGGTGTGATGTAACCTCTGTCGAACTGCATACCCTCAACAACCTCGGAGTATGTTTCAGCAGTCTTGGATTCTTCGATTGTGATTACGCCGTCAGCTGTGACCTTTTCCATGGCCTCAGCAATGAGCTTGCCGACATTTTCATCAGCAGCGGAGTTTGCGGCAACGCTTGCGATATCGTCAGAGCCGGAGATCTGAACGGAGTTAGCCTTGATAGCTTCAACAGCGGTGTCAACAGCCTTAGCCATACCCTTACGAACGATCATCGGGTTTGCACCTGCTGCAATATTCTTCATACCCTCTCTGATAAGTGCCTGAGCAAGAAGTGTAGCGGTTGTTGTACCGTCACCTGCTGCATCGTTTGTCTTTGTAGCAACTTCCTTAACGAGCTGTGCGCCCATGTTCTCAAATGGGTCTTCGAGTTCGATCTCCTTGGCGATAGTAACACCGTCGTTTGTGATAAGGGGAGCGCCGAACTTCTTGTCGAGAACAACGTTTCTGCCCTTAGGTCCGAGTGTGATCTTTACTGTATTTGCAAGCTTGTCAATACCTGCCTGAAGCGACTTTCTTGCTTCTTCGCCGTAAGCTATATTCTTTGCCATATAAATCAATCTCCTTGTAATAAAATATCAGGTGAAATTATTCAACAACTGCGAGAATATCGTCCTGACGGAGGATTGTGTATTCCTGACCGTCGATCTTTACCTCTGTGCCGCTGTACTTGGAAATGAGAACTTTCTGACCTTTCTTAACGATCATCTTGACTTCCTTGCCGTCAACAACGCCGCCCGGTCCAACTTCAACGATCTCTGCGATCTGTGGCTTTTCCTTAGCCGAACCTGCGAGGATAATGCCGCTCTTGGTGGTTTCCTCGGCCTCGGTCATCTTAATTACAACTCTGTCTGCAAGTGGTTTGATAGTCATTTAAGACTCCTCCTTATATTATATAGTATTAGCAATGTTATCATCACTCTGTTAGCACTCTTACTTCCTGAGTGCTAAATATATTTTACCATATTCATATAGAAAATCAAGAGCTTTCACATATTTTTCTCAAAACTTTAGCAATATGCACAATTAATTCTATAAATATGCTCTTTAAATATAAAATATGTCAAAAATTTGAGTCGCTTTACGGTTAAGCTTCGTTAATACTCAATATAATGTCTGATTTTTGACAGATAATACTATTATAGAATAAAAACTGCCGCCCGAGCTAAAACCCGAGCAGCAGTCCTTATAAATTCATGTTTCAGAAGCAATTACTTCTTGTCAGCGATAACATCAACGCCCGGAAGTACCTTGCCTTCGAGGTATTCGAGGGAAGCACCGCCGCCTGTGGAGATGTGGCTCATCTTGTCGGAGAAGCCGAGCTGGATTACAGCTGCAGCAGAGTCACCGCCGCCGATGATCGTTGTAGCGTCTGTATCAGCGAGAGCCTGAGCAACAGCGATAGTACCTGCTGCGAGTGTTGGGTTCTCGAATACGCCCATAGGTCCGTTCCAAACAACTGTCTTAGCTGTCTTTACAGCGTCAGCGAAGAGAGCTCTTGTCTTTTCACCGATATCAAGACCTTCCTTGTCAGCAGGGATCTTGTCGGAATCAACAGTCTGAACTTCGATAGGAGCATCGATAGGATCAGGGAAACCTGCAGCAACAACTGTGTCGATAGGAAGAAGAAGCTTCTTGCCGTTCTTTTCAGCCTTAGCCATCATTTCCTTGCAGTATTCGATCTTTTCATCGTCAACGAGGGAAAGACCAACTTCGTAGCCCTTAGCCTTAAGGAATGTGTAAGCCATACCGCCGCCGATGATGAGTGTGTCACACTTTTCGAGGAGGTTGGAGATAACGTTGAGCTTGTCAGCAACCTTAGCACCGCCGAGGATAGCAACGAAAGGACGAACAGGGTTCTCAACTGCATTTCCGAGATACTGGATCTCCTTCTGCATGAGGTAGCCTACTGCTGTTTCCTTTACGAACTTTGTAACGCCTGCTGTGGAAGCGTGTGCACGGTGCGCAGAACCGAAAGCGTCCATAACGAATACCTGATCGTCAACGAGATCAGCGAGTTCCTTGGAGAGGTTTTCACCGTTCTTTGTTTCATCAGCGCCTCTGAATCTTGTGTTCTGGAGAACAACGATGTCGCCGTCAGCCATTTCAGCAACAGCCTTCTTAGCGTTCTCACCAACTACTGTATCGTCAGCAGCGAAAGTAACCTTAGTGCCTGGGAGGAGTTCTGCAAGTCTGTCTGCAGCGGGCTTGAGGGAGAACTTTTCCTCAGGGCCGTTCTTAGGCTTGCCGAGGTGAGAGCAAAGTACAACCTTGCCGCCGTCAGCTACGAGCTTCTTGATTGTAGGAAGTGCAGCTGTGATTCTGTTATCATTAGTGATCTTGCCGTCCTTGAGAGGAACGTTGAAGTCAACTCTTACGAGTACCTTCTTACCCTTTACGTTAATGTCGTCAACCGAAACTTTGTTTAATCCTGCCATTGGTATGACATCCTTTCGTAATAAATTTGATTAGAGCTTAAGACCGAACGCTGACGTATTAAACCGTTCACGCTCAACAGTCCTAAACTATACAATACTATTTTATATCATTTCGGCAGATTTTTCAAGCCCTTTTGCAAAATTTTTATATAAACGGCTGATAATTTTATCTGAATTCGGTGTAAACTTCGTAAAATCAAGCTTTGTTAAGCTTTTCACAAAGCTTTTTTATCACCTCGGCGAAGTAAAGCTTCACTTCGTAGTTCTCGGGATCCTGCATAAGTTCAAGCTCCTCGGTCGATATAACACCGTTTTCGGCAGCGAGCGAAAGAACCTCGTCCGTGTTCGTCACCGCAGGCAGACAAAGAGCAGGGAACATCACGCACCACCAGTTTCTGCCATCACCCTCGCCGATGATGACCCTGAGTGCAGAATAATCACCTTCGGGAAGCTCTGCACTGCCGTAAACGCGCCTGTCAAAATGAACTGTGCCAACTTCGCATCTCACAGGATAATCATAACCCGAAGCAGCGATCTCCGCAGCCGCAGCAGCTTCAAAAAGCTGAAGATTTTCCTCCGAAAGCTGCTTCGCAGCCGCCGCCGAATCAGCTCCGCCGAAAATATCGGCACTCGCTTCAAGTACAGCGTTCCTTACACGAAGCTTCAAAGCCTGATCCTCGTCCGAATCCGAGTTTGCGATAACGTGCAGGCGAAAAACGTCCTCGGTTATGCCGTGCCTGCTCTCCGCAAAAGCGCAGATGCCCTCGCAGAATACCGCCGTGATAAATCCAATAAGTAAAGCCGCCTGAATAATAAATTTTTTGCTCATGTATAATGACCGTCCTTTTGCATATCATATTTGTTTGAGCATATATTTGACGCAAAATCGCAGTTTTATTCATTTTGGAAAATATTTTTTCAAAAACTCTTGACAAATGTATTTTTTTGAGCTATAATATATAAGCGTTCTGAAATTGTGAACGTGCTAACTTAGCTCAGTTGGTAGAGCACATCCTTGGTAAGGATGAGGTCGTCAGTTCAAATCTGATAGTTAGCTCCATTTGAGAAGTCGTCCCGAGTCTGCATAGGGGCGGCTTTTTCTTTTTATTGATTTAAAATTTTGCAGAAATATAGGTATTTAAGGCGGTGCAGTGTGAAAAAAGCATTGAGTATTGCGTTGAAAGTAATATTGACGAGCATTGCAGTTATTGTTTTGTTTGTCATAATATCGTTGGTTCGTCATAAAATATTCAGTTCGAGGGAAAAAGATCTGCTTACCCCCTTAGGCGAATTGGTTGAAGTGAACGGTCACAATATGAGGGCGAGGGCAACAAAACTCTTGTGTTTATGTCAGGCGGCGGAACTTGCTCTCCGATATTGGATTTTAAGTCGTTGTATTCACTGTTAAGCGATGAATACAAAATTGCAGTCGTAGAAAAATTCGGATACGGTTTTAGTGATGTTGTAGATGAAAAAAGGGATATAGATACCATATTGAGTGAAACGAGAACGGCACTTGATAAAGCAGGCATAAAAGGTCCGTATGTGCTCTGTCCTCATTCAATGTCAGGCTTGGAGGCTCTGTATTGGTCGCAGAAATATCCTGATGAGGTTGAAGCAATCATAGGCTTGGATATGGCTGTACCTGATCATTATGATGAAATGAATATCAGTATTCCTACGATAACGCTTGGTCAGTATGGCGCTAAATTAGGTATTACAAGATGGATACCAAGCCTTTCCGAAAGCGATGCCGTCAAGTTCGGAACGTTGTCTGATAAGGAAAAGGAGATATACAGAGCTGTATTTTATCAAAGAACTGCAACTGTGACGATGATAAATGAAGCAAAATTCGTGAAAGAAAATGCGAAAATCGTAAAAGAAAACGGGATTCCGCAAGTGCCGATGCTTTTGTTCATATCTGACGGATCGGGCGGAACAGGATTTACCGAGGAAAGGTGGAGAAGTATTCCGAAAGAGTATTTTCCCGAAAATGATTATGTTGATTTTATTGAATTGGATTGTCCTCATTATGTCCACGATCATAAATATCGGGAAATAAGCGAAGAGATAAAAAGCTTTGTTAATTAAGGGGTTCTCTAAAAACCGGAACACGAGCAAATTTTCGTTGGGACTTTGCGCAGCTTCAAGGCAGCGAAACGCAGTAAATACTTGATGTATTTCAAGTTTTGCTAACGCAGAAGATGCGCAAAGTCATAGAAAATTTGTCGTGAGGGAGGTTTTTAGAGGTTCCCTTAAATACATAATAAAAATGCGCACCATTTGTAAGCTGTACAAGTGATGCGCATTTATTATTTGCTGTATTTGTCTGAAAGGGAAGTCCCTTGAAATTACTTGACCTTAACAGTCCAGTTGAACTTGTCAGGAAGCTTGCCCCACTGAATACCCGTGAGTGTGTCGTAAAGCTTTTGTGAGATCTCGCCGATCTTGCCGTCATTGATAGTCATTATCTTGCTGCCGTATTTGAGTTCGCCGACAGGGGAGATAACAGCAGCCGTGCCTGTGCCGAATGCTTCGTCAAACTTGCCTTCGTCATAAGCCTTGATAAGCTCATCAATTGTGATATCACGCTCTGTAACCTTGTAACCCATATCCTTGAGTATCTGAATACAGGACTTTCTTGTGATACCGCCGAGGATAGAACCTCTGTCAAGGCTCGGTGTGATAACTTCGCCGTCAACAACGAAGAATACGTTCATAGCACCAACTTCGTCAATGTACTTTCTGTGTACGCCGTCAAGCCAGAGAACCTGAGCATAACCCTGCTTCTCAGCCTCTTCCTGAGCCTTAAGGGAGATAGCATAGTTTGCAGCAGCCTTTGTGAAGCCTGTACCGCCCGTAACTGCACGAACATAGTTTTCTTCAACATAGATCTTAACGGGAGCAAGTCCGTTATCATAGTAAGCGCCGACAGGGGAGAGGATAATAACGAAAAGAAGATGCTTTGCAGGGTGAACGCCAACCATAGGATCAACTGCAAAAATGTAAGGTCTGATATAAAGTGAAGTTCCCTCTGCGTGTGGGATCCAGTCCTGATCTACTTCAACAAGCTTCTTGATAGCTTCAACAGCGAATGCTTCATCGATCTTAGGGATGCAAAGACGATCGTTTGAAACATTAAGACGAGCCATGTTCTGGTCGGGGCGGAAAAGGTTGATGTGACCGTCGGGAGTTCTGTAAGCCTTAAGTCCCTCAAAGTCAGCCTGACCGTAGTGCAGACACATTGCAGCAGGATCAAGAGGAATAGGACCGTAAGGAACGATCCTTGCATCGTGCCAGCCCTGACCCTCATCATAGTTCATCATGAACATATGGTCTGTGAAAATATGACCGAAACCAAGCTTTGTTTCGTCAGTTGGCTTTGCTTTCGGTGAAGTGGTTTTAGTGATTTTTATTTCCATTGTAAACACCTTCCATATAATTTATATTTCTATCATAGCACATTTTTTTCATATTTTCAAGAGCATTTTATATAAAAAACGCCTTTGTACTATATATATTTGTGATAAGAAATATAACGTCAGTTTATAGAAGTGCCGAGTGATATAACATTTTCTTTTGAAAACTTTTCCGCTGCGCCCGGTATTTTCTTTATGATCCATATTGCATAAGCGGCGGAGATCACCGTCAGAAGAGCGGAAACACCGATCCGAAATGAACTATCTCCCTCAATACCGAATACGCTCAAAGAATTAATAACACTGTGCGTGATTATACATGGTACAAGACTGCCGGATTTGTAAAAAATTATCGTGAAAAGGAAACCGACCGCCGTTGCATAGCATATCTGGAGCAGCGTCCCAAGCACTTCCACTCCGTTGAGGAGATTGACAATGTGTCCGATGCCGAATGTAAGGCTTGAAATAACTATCGCCGTGCGTATATTTTTTCTGCAAAGTGCTGTGAAAAGAAATCCACGGAAAATAACCTCCTCAAGAAAGCCTACACAAACCATACTTATTATGTAAAGAACGGTTTCCCCGACAGAGAAGTTCATTCTTACCCCGTTCCAAAGGTTTACGGATGCTATCACTGCAAGCGGAATGAAGTATAGGTAACTGTCAAGCTGATTTTTGACAGCGGCAAGTCCGAATTCCGATATTGGCTGTTGTTTTCTTATAAAAAAGAAAATTCCAACCGAAAAAATTATCGCAGTCAAGGCTGTGACCGATTTTTCAATGCCGATCTTTGCAGAAAGACCGTCTGCAATGTTCATCGCAATAACATATACAATAATAAAAAACAATGCTGTCCGTAATTCTCTTTTTTCCATTATTCTTCCTCCCTTATTTCACGAAGAACGCCTCGGGACACACGCTGCATATCCTCCGAAACCACATTTTCGTCATAATCCATAGAGTTGTTTGCAAGCATACTTGCATATCCATGAACGAATAAAAATATCGAACGGAAAATGTCCTTTGCCTGAATGAGCGATGCTCCCGTACTCTGCGATAAAATTCCAAGTATCGGCGAAAGCCGTTCATCGTCGATAAGCGCCGAAAGATCCTGCCCGGAAAATTCGTCCGATTGAAACAGTAAGCGGAACAGGTTTTTCTCACAGTGTCCGAAACGAATATACGCAAGTCCGATAGTGAGCATAGGATCATCACAAGCTGCACCGTCCGAAAATGGCATAATGTAAGCCGAGTGAAATTCATCTGCCTTTTCATAAACAGCCTTTTTGATCTCATCAACACTGTGAAAACAGTAAAGTATCGGTTGTGTGGAACAACCGAGTTTGTGTGCGATCGAACGGGCATTTATCCTGTCCGCACCGTCGATCCGTGCGATATCAAAAGCAGCATCAATGACCATTTCCCGTGTTATTTTTGCTTTTGGCGGCATATTAAAACCTCCTTTTTTATTTATAACATATATTATATAACGTTTGTTATAAAAAGTCAATAGTAAATTT
>UQQA01000073.1 GCA_900543105.1 uncultured Ruminococcus sp.
ACGACCCTGTTTTCATCGGATAAAACCGTTGAAAACAGGGTCGTTCGTTTATTATGAAACACTTTGCGGCATAGGATAGGAAATCCGTCATTTGCATTTTTGCGGTAATTTTCGGAACACAAATAATTCCGAATTCGTCAGAAAACGCCTTGCGGCGTGGGACGGGCAACCCGTCCCCTACAGAAAATTTGCCGAAAATACAGGGTTTGCATCGGACAAATACAGAATTCGCCCTACGGAATTTGTGTTTTGCGATAAATTTGCGAAGCATAAATAATTCCGAATTCCTAATTCCGAATTTATCTTAAAGTTTCCAAAGCTCTTCAGCGTACTGAGTAACGGTTCTGTCGGAGGAGAACTTGCCGCTGTTTGCAATGTTCATCCAGCACTTCTTCGAGAATACTTCTCTGTTCTTGTAGTCGTAGAGAGCGCGGAGCTTTGTATCCACATAGCCTTCGAGGTCTGCGAGGAGGAAGTAGTTATCGGGCTTGTGCCAGCTTGTGCCGTTGATGAGTGCGTTGTAAAGCTCACCGAACATACCGGTATCGCCGTCATTGAATGTGCCGTCAACAAGGGTGTTTACTATGCGCTTTACACGCTCGTTCTTGTAGTAGATCTTTTCCTTTGGTCTGTATGTCGGCTTGATCTTTTCGATCTCCTCAACACGGCAGCCGAAGATATACTCGTTCTCCCAGCCTGCTTCTTCAACGATCTCAACGTTTGCGCCGTCGAATGTACCGAGGGTAACTGCACCGTTGAGCATGAACTTCATATTGCCCGTACCCGAAGCTTCAAGACCCGCTGTGGAGATCTGCTCGGAGATATCAGCGGCAGGGATAAGCTTTTCAGCGTAGGAAACGTTGTAGTTCTGAACGAAGATAACTTTGAGCTTATCTCTTGTTTCGGGGTCATTGTTTACAAGGTTTGCTACCTCGTTGATGTACTTGATTATGCCCTTTGCTCTGCGATATGCAGGAGCAGCCTTTGCACCGAAGATGAATGCTGTCGGCTGGAGGTCGGGAAGCTTGTGCTCCTTGATCTGGAAATAGAGATCCATTATCGAGAAAGCATTGAGAAGCTGACGCTTATATTCGTGCAGACGCTTTACCTGAATATCGAACACAAAGTCGGGGCTGAGAAGAACGCCCTCGTGCTTTGCGATATAGTCGCAGAGCTGCTGCTTCTTTGTGCGCTTGATCTCCATAAAGCGGTCAATAGTATCTCTGTCATTGACGAATTTTTCAAGCTGCTTGAGTTCGGAAAGGTCTGTTATCCAGCCGTCGCCGATCTTTTCCGTGATAAGGGAAGAAAGCTCCTCGTTGCAAAGTCCGAGCCATCTTCTCGGCGTAATGCCGTTTGTCTTGTTCTGGAATCTTTCGGGGAAGATATCGTACCAGTCCTTGAGAACATCATTTTTAAGGATATCGGTATGGAGCTGTGCAACGCCGTTCGTGTGGGAAGAAGCGAAAATAGCCATTCTTGCCATGTGGATACGGTCGCCGTCATAGATAAGCTTCTGATTGATCTGATTTTCGGTCTGTCCGATAGATGCAAGGTACTTTTTAAGATGCTCGTTGATAAGCAGAACGATCTCGTAAACGGTAGGAAGAACGCTCTTGAAGAGGTCTGCGTTCCACTTTTCGAGTGCTTCTGCCATAACGGTGTGGTTGGTGTAGTTGCAGGTCTTTTGTGTGATGTCGAACGCTTCGCCGAAGCTCATACCCTCTTTGAACATAAATATTCTGATAAGCTCGGGGATAGCAACTGTCGGGTGAGTATCGTTGAGCTGGAGAGCAAAGCACTTTGCAAACTCGGAGAAGTCATTTCCGTGAGTTTTCTTGTACTTTCTTATGATATCCTGAATTGAAGCCGACACGAAGAAATACTGCTGCTTTAAGCGGAGGCGAAGTCCCTTTTCGTAGTTGTCGTTCGGGTAAAGAACATCGGAGATAGCTTCGGCAAGAACTGTGCTTTCGGAAGCCTTTTCATAGTCCTGTCTGTCGAATGCACCGAAGTCGAAGCCCTTTACGGGTTCAGCCTGCCAAAGACGAAGCGTGTTTACAGCCTTTCTGCCGTAGCCGATGATAGGAGCATCGTAAGGAACAGCCATTACGGACTGATCGCCGAAGTCAACTCTTACAGCGTCCGATTCGCAGCGAACGCTCCAAGCATCGCCGTAAGCGAGCCAGTTATCTGCGGTTTCCTGCTGGAAGCCGTTGCCGATAGACTGCTTGAAAAGACCGTAGCGGTAGCGGATACCATAGCCGTTGAGCGGAATATCGCAGGTAGCAGCGGAATCGAGGAAACAAGCTGCAAGTCTGCCAAGACCGCCGTTTCCGAGAGCGGCATCCTCGACCTCTTCCATACAGTTGATGTCAATGCCGTTTTCGGCGAATATCTGCTTTGCCTCATCGAGAAGTCCTGCGCAGTAAAGGTTGTTGTAAACCGCACGTCCCATAAGGAACTCAGCGGAGAGATAGTATGCTCTTCTGCCGCTTGCGTGGCGGTTCTCGGTCTCGTTCCAGAGCGGAATGATGTCACTCATAACAGCTCTTGAAACAGCGTTATGGAGCTGCTTGACGGTGGCGTTTTTGATATCGGTCCTGCCGTCGGTCATAAGATTCTCATTGATCTTCGCAAGGAATTGTGCCTTATCCATTGTATAAATACCCTCATTTCAGTTTATTATGGTTGAATTTTTGAAAAAAGCAAGTTGGAAAGCCGTTTTCGCCCAAAACGGGATCTCTTTCCAACAAAATTACACTTTATTTTACCATATTGCTTTAAAAAAGTCAATGTTGCGAGCCTATATTTGTGCAAAGTTACAAATTTAGGCGTGATATGTTGTAAAGGGTAATATTACTGCAAAGAAAAATCGGTGGAAAAGTCATTTTTTTCGTATATTTCTAACGGTCAGATCGTTCTCATTCACCGAAAAATCAACATCGAAGTCGCCGTAGGACATTGAATAGACCCTCTCGGGGTCGTTCTGATACTGCGGACGAGGATCTTGCGCAAGAATTTCCGTCAACTCCGCCGAAAGCTCTTTTCCCACAAACTTTTTCAGTTCATCGGGGAAAATGACCGACAAAACGGGAGCGTTAGTGTCCAAAGCAAAGCCGTTCACCGCATCGGGGTGGCTGTCGGTATAAGAAAGATACGGCTTCACATCGATTATCGGCGTTCCGTTCATAAGATCAGCGCCGCAGACATACAGCACGGGCGAGTCCTTTTCATTAAAGCTCACCCTTTCAAGCTTCACCGAGGAAAGACCGATAGAGTTCGGACGGAACGGCGAGCGCGTTGCAAATACTCCCATTCGCTTGTTTCCGCCGAGCCTCGGTGGGCGTACAGTCGGCGAAAATCCGTCCGTTTTTGCTTTTGAAAAGAGCCAGAGCAGCCACAAATGCGAGTAGCCGTCAATTCCTCGGAAAGCATCGGGATCACGGTATTCGGGTTCAAAAACGATACGGGAAACAACATCGGCAAGTCCGCTCTGCCGAGGAACGCCGAACTTTTCCGTGAAGCTGTTTTCGATATGTGCGATTATTTTAAGTTCGTTCATTTTCGTTTGTCCTTTTTGGAGTTATATTTTTATTTTAGCAGATACGGACGGGAAAAGCAACAATTTAAATTCGGAATTCGGAATGCGGAATGCGGAATTATTTTTGCTCCGCAAATTTACGTCAAAAACCGAATTTTCGTAGGGGCGGATTCTATATCCGCCCAATAAATGCAAGATTTTGTTCCGCAAAACGTATATATAGTGTAGGGAACGGGTTTCTGCCCTGCACCGCAAGACGTTTTATACCAAACACCATTTAAAATTCGGAAAAAATCAAGCCGACAATCTTGGATATATGCGATTTCGGCGCAGATTTTTTCCTGTATTTTATTGGTGTTTAGTATTATAATAAAAAAGAACCTATTTTTCAAAGATCTTGAATTCTTTGAAAACAGGTTCTTTTTGTTTACGAAAGATAAATTTTATATGCCGAAAAAACACTGACGCGATTCGGGACGGAAACTGTCCCCTGCGGATAATTTGCCTAAAATATGAGGTTTACAACGGTCGAATGTAGAATTTTCCTACGTAAATTAGGCGTTTCACGACAAATATGCGGAGCAAAGATAATTCCGAATTCCGCATTCCTAATTCCGAATTATAATTTAAAGGGTTCTGCAAGATAGTAGACCTTTTTGTCAACGAGCGCATCGATGAGCGTACCCTCCGGGGTGTATTCTTCGGAGAAAATTTTACCCTCAATGCGTATCGTGTTGAGAAGCGAAGCCTTGTCATAGGGTATAACGAACCTTCCTCTTATTGCAGTTTCGGGAAGATTTTTCGCTATACATTCGAGCAGTTCGTCAAGCCCTCTGCCTTGCTTTGCCGAGATAAGAACTGTGCTGTCATCGCAGGTGATGTTCGTACCCTCGGGCAGCTTGTCCGCTTTGTTGAGGACATTAACACGGGGGATACCGTCGCAGCCAAGCTCCGAAAGCAGCTTTGAAGTAACTTCTGACTGCTCATAGCCGTCGCTTGCGCTTATGTCGATAAGATTGATGATGATATCGGCGTTTGCGGCTTCTTCCAGCGTGCTTTTGAAAGCTTCGACAAGGTTATGCGGAAGTCGGCGGACAAGTCCTACCGTGTCAACGAGCATAAGCGTTCTTCCGTCGGGGAGTTCGAGAGCGCGCGAGGTAATGTCAAGCGTTGCGAAAAGCTTGTCCTCGGCGAGAACGCCTGCCTGCGTGAGCGCGTTCATAAGCGTCGATTTGCCGACATTTGTGTAGCCGACTATCGCACCGACAAGAACATTGTCCTTTTTACGGCGTGCGCGATGCTGTTCACGGCGGCGTTCAAGCTCCTTTAAATCAGCCGAAAGAAGCTCTATCCTGCGGCGGATATGACGCTTATCGGTCTCAAGCTTCGATTCGCCCGGTCCTCTTGTGCCGATACCGCCGCCGAGCCTTGACATTTCGATGCCCTTTCCTGCGAGGTGCGCAAGACGATACTTCTGCTGCGCAAGCTCGACTTGTATCCTACCCTCTGCGGTGAGCGCTCTCTGCGCAAAAATATCAAGGATAAGCGTTGTTCGGTCGATAACACGCACATCGAGTATCTTTTCGATGCTCTTGGTCTGATTTGCGGTAAGCTCGTGATCGAAGATAACAATATCAATATCAAGACCCTTTATTTCTTCGGCGAGTTCTTCAAGCCTGCCCGAACCTATACAGGTCGCAGTGTCATAGCTCGGGCGCTTTTGCGTAACGGTCGCAATTACATCAACTCCTGCGGTGTTGGCAAGTTCTTCAAGCTCTTTCATCGAAAGCTCGGCATCAAATTCGCCCGTATCGGCGCTGACAAGCACGGCTCTCGGCTTTTTTTCGATATATTCTGTAATTTCCATAGCTGCTCCTTTCTGTATGAACAACAAATTGTCGGCTGCCGTTGTCTGAGCATAAAAAAAGCTTCCCCGAAAAGGAAGCAACTGCATTATACCATAGTCTAATATTATCAGCAGACAAAGCGGCAGACGGACTTCCCGATAAGATCGATTTTTACAGATGTTTTGATGAGCATTTTGTCCGCCTCCTTAAAATTTATCGTGATTTTGTAAAGCACAAATTGAGTATAGCCTAAAAATTCGGATTTGTCAAGGTTTTATATTGATTTTTTGATAAGAGTATGCTAAAATTATACCAACAACTTTACATATTTTGTCAGAACAAGGGGTATCTGCATGAAAATATCAAGATCAAAGCTTATTGTGATCATTCCGTCCGTGATCGGGGCGCTTGTGTTTCTTTCTGTATTATTAGGTCTTTTCGGTATGTTATTCGGCTCGCCGTCTGAACACCTGAGAAAAGCCCAAGCTGTCAAAGCCGCCCGAAACGGCGTTGAAAGCTATTTTCACGAAAAATACGGCGAATATCCCGAAATAACCGCCATCGAACCTCAATGGCGGCGCAGCGGATATATTATCCCGACCGAACGCTATTTCACGGGATATGTCACCCTTAAAGAGAAAAACTGCACGATATACTATTATTCGGAAACGAACAGCTTTTATGACTCCAAGCAGTATGATGATATCTGCTCCGCACTCACCGAAAAATATTTCACCGATGAAAAGCTCGGCACGGAGGTTTCAGCCGACATCGATATGTGCTTTTCAAGATACTGGGATCACGGCGATCACGAAGAAGCAAAATGCACGAATATATACTTTGACGGAGATATCGATAAATTCATCCGCAGCCTGCCCTGCGATGACAGCTATATCTCTTATTATTACAGCCTTTCCGCCGATATTTATTACAGCGGAAAATCGGAAACGGACAGAGCCTGCCGCAAGCTTATTTCGGATAAGCTCGATGAGTTATACGCAGAATTTCCCGACGGCAGCTTCAGCATAAATATAAAAAATACCGAAAGCAGCTTTGAGATACCGACCGATTTTTCGGGCATCAATTCATACTACCGTATGCCTGCGGAGTACGGAACGCTCATCGCAAGAGGAACACGCGGAACTGACGGCGAAAACGAGCTTTTTTACACCGAATGGTGCAGCCTTGACGAGTATGTTTCAATGGCGGATATCACATCGGAAGACCCGCCCAAAAGCTCCGACTTCGTTTATCGGACGGACAGCAGCTATGACGGGAAAAACATTTCCTCCGACAAAGTGAACGTGACCTTGACAGGCGATGCGTATACTTTTCAAAACCTGAACAGCAAGCATATTTTTATTCGTCTTGACCGCAAAAAATTCAGCGCCGCCAACAGCAATGTCCCCGTGATCTTAAGCAGCGGCGACACAGTTATCCCGCATTATATCGGTCGGCCGCCCGTCGGTGCGCCGCATCTTTACACTAGGTCAGACAGCTGGTATATTTTTGATGAAAACTATATTTATATTTACGTTTATGACACCCAAGCCACCATAATGTTTTTGCAGCTTCAGCAGGACGGTCGGAACGGAAGATGACAGAAAAATGCACCGACCGTCGCCGACGCTTTCAGCCGAATGATAGCTTTTTACACAGCAAGTACCCAAATTTGCAGGCAGTAAATTGTGAAATATTTTTCCTGAAAACCTATTGAAATTATATGTATTATATGTTATAATGGGTATAGAATTTAAAAATAATGCTGTATTTTATACAAGGAGTAATATATATGAAAATTTCTACAAAAGGACGTTACGCACTGCGAATGATGATAGACCTCAGCCAGCACAGCTCCGATGAGTTTGTTGCGCTGAAAGATATAGCCGAGCGTCAGGGCATATCGAAAAAGTACCTCGAACAGATAGTGCCGCTTCTCAACGGCGCAGGAATGTTATCCACCAACCGCGGTTATCAGGGTGGCTATAAGCTCGCAAGAAAGCCGAAGGACTATACCGTTGCGGAGATACTGCGCGTGACCGAGGGAAATCTTGCCCCCGTAGCCTGTCTGGACGGCGACCCGACAAACTGTGAGCGCTATTCCGAATGTATGACTATTGATATATGGGAAGGTCTGTACAAAGTCATAACCGAATATCTCAGCGGCATTACGCTTCAGGATATCCTCGACAAAAATGCGGTGAACGGCGGAGACTACAGCATTTGATTAATGCGTAATGCTTAATTCGTAATGCGTAACTATTTATATTCTGTAAATTCGCATTGAATTCCGTCCCGAATCGCATCAGCAATTTTCGGCGCATATATTTCTGTATTGTTTACCTCATAACCAAAACGACCTTGTTTTCATCGGATAGAAACCGTTGGAAACAAGGTCGTTATTTTATTGTGTAAACGCCTTGCGGTGTGGGGCGGTAAACCCGCCACTACAGAAAATTCGGTTCTCACCATAAATTTGCGGAGCAAAATAATTACGCATTACGCATTAAGCATTACGAATTATTTGTACCGCCACGTTCATTCCGTCAGCGGCGGCGGACATTATTCCACCTGCGTAGCCTGCACCCTCGCCGCAGGGGTATAGCCCCTTGACATTCAGCGAGCAGAGGTCTTCGCCCCTCGTTATCCTTACGGGCGAGGACGTTCTTGTTTCGGGCGCTGTGAGAACGGCGTTCCTGTCACCGAAGCATTTCATTTTGTACGAGAAATCGACAAGTCCCTCTTTTAACATTTCAGTGACGAGGTTGGGGAAAAGCTCCGCAAGGTCACATTCCGCAAGTCCTCTTGCATAGGTCGGGGCAATATTGCTCTCAGTGAGCGAGCCTTTTCCCGTGAGAAGCTTTCCTACGGTCGATGCCGGTGCTTTGTAGTTCCTGCCGCCAAGCTCAAACGCTTTTCGTTCGAGGCTTCGTGCGAAGATAACGCCGTCAAGCGGATTTTTTCCGAAATCATCGGGCGAAACCCCGACAGCAACAGCCGAATTCGCATTTTCACCGTCACGGGCGAACTCACTCATACCGTTCGTAACGACCGTGTTTTCCTCACTCTGCGACGGAACTACCATTCCTCCGGGACACATACAGAATGTATAAACTCCCCTGCCGTTTCTGCGGTGGGAAAGCTGATATTCTCCCTTTGGCAGGCTCGGCGTTCCTGCGGCTTTGCCGTAAAGCGAGCGGTCAACATCGGTCTGCTTATGCTCGATGCGAACGCCGACCGAGAACGGCTTCGGCTCAATAAAAACGCCCTTGCCGAGGAGCATTTCAAAGGTATCTCTTGCGCTGTGTCCGAGTGCAAGAACGACCGCATCGCAGGGTATCTCCTGACCGTTTGCGACAGCGGCGGCAACTGTGCCGTTTTTTATTATGATATCTTCAAGCTTTGTGTTGAAGCGGACTTCTCCGCCAAGCTCAATAACGCGGTTTCGCAGACTTTTTACGATACTGCGGAGCTTGTCCGTGCCGATATGAGGCTTTGCTTTCGTGAGAATTTCCTGCGGTGCGCCGAATTCGGCAAGGCGCTGTAAAATTCGTCTGCACATAGGGTCTTTTATGCGCGTTGTAAGCTTTCCGTCCGAAAAAGTGCCTGCGCCGCCCTCGCCGAACTGTACATTCGTCTGCTCGGAGAAAGCACCGCCGTGCCAGAAGCATTCAACGGCTTTTACACGCTCGTCAACAGCCGCTCCCCGTTCGAGAACTATCGGCTCAAAGCCATATTCCGCAAGCGTGAGCGCACAGAACATTCCTGCAGGTCCAAAGCCTGCGACAACGACCTTTTTATTGGTGATATTCGTTTTCGGAGGCATAATTTCGATGCTTTGATCGACATAAGAACAGCTTTTGTCGCATTCGCAGAGCGCTTTTTCTGCTTTTTCGCTGTCAAGCTCTATCCATACGGACGAAACGAGCTTTATATCGCTGTTGTTTCTCGCATCGAGCGAGGTCTTGTGCAGGTGACAGGCTTTCACGCTGTTTTTGTTCATGCCAAGCTTTTTCAGTGCCGCCGCAGTGATATCGTCCGTGCCTGCGCTTATCGAAGTTTTTATCTGAGAGATGATTATTGCCATAGAAAGTTCCTTTTCTTTATAAAAGAGGAGATGCGGTTGGTGCAGGGGATAGGTTCGTGTTTGCAAAAACAGTTTCTCATATCTGCCCAATAAATTGAGATCAGTTGAGTTCTTTATAACAAATATATCATAGTTTATCTTTCAATAACAGTTTTTACAAGCTGCCAGCCGATACTTCCTTCCCGAAGTTTCGATAATGCGTCTTGGAATTTGACCCACTCTACAGAATCCACTTCACCCGATAGTTTAAAGTCTTTCTTCTTTACAGTCGCTTTATACCCCAGCATCAGCATTTCTCTTTTTTCATAAGGATAACTGCTGATAAATTCCAAGGTCTCAACGTCCTGTCCGATCTCTTCTTTTACTTCGCGAATAACGGTTTCCTCTGCGGATTCGCCTATTTTCATGATCCCTGCAACGCATACATATTTTGTCGCGGAAACATAATTTTGCCGCAGCAGTGCGATCTCGTCATATTCGTTTACGACCGCCGCAATAATGCTTGTCGTAAACATATCCCATAATGGAGTGTTGCATTTTTCACAAAACGGAATTACTCCCTCATCTCCGATCTCTTTTCCGATAAGTTTTGTTCCGCAATGTGGGCAAAATGTAAAGCGCATGATTTCAGTTCCTCCTGTGATAAAATCAGAATTTGGCGGCGCGAATTTGCCGAGGGGCTTCCCCACCAAGTTCCTATTTGTCAGATCGTCAAACAAACCCTATCCGCGAATATTTCATCCCGTTTCCCCAAAACGAGCGGAACGAAGTGAAGCGTGGCGCGAATTTGCCGAGGGGCTTCCCCACCAAGTTCCTATTTGTCAGGCTGTCAAACAAACCCTATTCGCGAACACCTCACCCAGTTCTCACAAAACGAGCGGAACGAAGTGAAGCGCGGCGCGAATTTGCCGTGGGGCATCCCCACTAAGATTTTAGGGTGAATGTAACAATAGCCTTAGGCGAGAGCAGACCGTCCGAGCTTATGCACCAAACATCGTCATAAGCAGGCGTTGAGAACGTTACGGGCAGCTTGTAATCGCGCGCTTCAAGCTCGTAATTTAGCAGGTCTATCTGCGAAACAACATCGATGTAGGATATCTGATTGATGCTTTCCTCCGAGCCGATGAAGAACAGCGTGAAGCCCGAGGTTATGATGTTATAATCGAACTGTGCAGGAGCGTTGATGATCTGAACGGAGCTTCCGCGTATAGTCATTGCGATCTTGTAAAGTCCCTCGCTCGGGCATACAACGGAAACAGTGTCTATGCCGCTGAGGTTCTGATAATTCTCACCGAGGAAGTCGGCAGTGTTGAATGTAAATACCGAACCGATGTCAACTTCGCGCATATCGATAGTGCCTATCGTTATCGCGGAAACGTCCTTTATCTCATCGGCAGGAGCGGCTATTTCAAGCTCGGAAACGGAAAGCTGCAGCTTCTCGCGGAACGCGTCAACA
The DNA here is from genome assembly GCA_900543105.1 of uncultured Ruminococcus sp. Lineage (GTDB taxonomy): Bacteria > Bacillota > Clostridia > Oscillospirales > Ruminococcaceae > UMGS363. The sequence goes on from UQQA01000073.1 coordinate 10,935, forward strand.
TTGAAGCTGGACGGCGCATTCGTTATCGCAACTTCGAGCGGAAGAACCTGCTTTTTGTATACGGGAATACTTACGCTGAAGCTTGTTCTGCTGAATGTGATGCTGTCGTTGCCGCTCAGAGCAACACCGTCACTACTGTAGATAGTCGGGCTTTCGGCGGTGTATTCATAGCTTGAAGAAAGCTCGCTTGCCGTATCGACATAGAAATATGCGCTGTCGATCTTTTCAACATCGTCCTTCGGACCTGTTATCTCGATAGTGTTCGGAGCAACGGCAACATCGTCATCGTCAACGATATAACCGCTCGCAACGTGCAGACGGTCAAGGACGGGCGAAAGCTTTATCTCCTTTGTGACAACTTCGTCAAAGGAAGCGTAGATATATTCTATCGAAGACCCAACATCGTCCGAGGGGGTTATCTTCGTTACGGTAAAGGTCTTTCCGCTGTTTGAGCTTACGTCAAGGGGCAGGCTGTATTCCCTTGGACTTATTACGTTTTCAGCCGAAGCCGATACCTTTATGTCGTCAGCCTTGATGCTGCCTATCTGCGAACGGTCGCCGCGCAGGTAGACATCAACGGTCTGAACACTCTGCCCGATAACCTTGTAGTTGTGCGCCTCGGCATAAGTTCCCTGAAGCTCGACCGTGACGGGAACGTTGTAAACGACCTGATCTATCGTCGGGTAAACGCTTATCGAAACGGCGAACCATATCACTGCCGCGCAGAGGATAGAGAAAATTTTCAGCGAAAGGTCTTTTTCAAATATTCTGCGGAAGAAGTCCGAGATAATGTCAATTATTTTTTTCATTGGAGCTTGCCTCCTCTGCTTTTTCTTTTCTCTTTCTGCCGATGAAAAGCGGCTTTTTATCGGACGGTGGGAGAGTTCTTGCCGTTTTCTGCGGCTTTTCGGGGATAAGTCTGTCGCGGAGATACTTTTTTAGGCTGTCGCGCGTAAAGCCTCGTTCAAGACTGCCGTTTTCGGCAATGGAGATAACGCCCGTTTCCTCCGAAACAACAATAACGATAGCGTCCGAGTTTTCGCTCATGCCGATAGCCGCACGGTGACGTGAACCGAGCGCTTTGTTTATCGTTTCCTCTTTCTGCGGCTTCGGGAGGAAGCAGGCAGCGGCAAGAATGTAGCCGTCACGCATTATGACTGCGCCGTCGTGAAGAGGAGTATTTTTCCAGAAAATATTTCCAAAAAGCTCCTTTGAAGGCTTTGCATTAAGTATAGTACCCGTGTCGATCTGTTCGCCGAGCTTTGATTCACGCTCAATAACGATAAGCGCACCCGTAGTCGTTGCAGACAGGTCCTCGCAGGCATCGCAGATAGCTTCGATAGCGTCGTTCCATTTTGAAGCGGTGGTGTCATTGCTTTCCGAGCCTATTGACGAAATGAACGGCATTTTTGTAAGCTTTGAGCGTCCCATTTTTTCTATCGCACGGCGAAGCTCGGGCTGGAAGAGTATTATCAGCGCAAGCAGACCTATGTTAAAAACGCTTTTCATAATGTAAGCCATAGCTTTCATCTGGAAAAGCTCCATTAAAAGATACGCGATAACAAGCACGGCGATACCTTTCAGCAGACCGCCTGCACGCGTTTCCTTTACAATGCTTATGCCCTTGTAAAGAATAACGGCAAGTACGGCAATATCAAGGATATCCCAGAATGTTATTGGCAAGATACTCGTTATCAGCGAGCGCAGAGTGTACAGATTCTCCAAAACCGTTTCCGCCTTTCTGTATTTTTGCAGTATTATTATAATTATAGCACAACACTGCGGCTTTTTTCAATAGGCAAAAGGCAAATTTTAATTCGCAATGCGAAATTCGGAATTATTTATACTAATTCTTATACTAATTCCAAACCGTTCTATAGACAAAGACGACAGATAGAATAATCCAAG
>UQQA01000074.1 GCA_900543105.1 uncultured Ruminococcus sp.
GGCGCAATTCACATCAAAAAAGGCAAACCCAAAATGTGAATTGCGCCAATTCTTTTACCCGAACATCAATCCTTGAAGCAAAAATCCACGAACGAAGTGAGTGGATTTGAAGCTTCAACGCAATTCAAGAACGACGAAAGGAAATGAATGTGAATACACCAAAAAATGTAGTGTTTTGTAAAATCTAAAAGCAAGGTGAATTATTAAATCGTGTTTATCTGTTTAATGCGAAAAGCGTTAATTTGATATGGGATAATTGAAGGTAAATGGTGGGCTTCCGTGAGCATTGAGCAAAGGGAAAACCTTTAGGAGGACAGGGGGAGGAACTCTGTACGAGGGGGACGCAAGGTCGTCCTCCCCCTATCCTCCTTGCGGTATTCCCTGAAGTGTATCACACTTTGCACTCACCTTTCCCCAAACCTCCAACCCTCTCCCGGCCAATGCTACAAACACAAGTCAGGCTTTTGGACGTTTGATACGGGTATGGCGGGAGAGGGTGGCTATGTTAAAATTAGCTATAACGTAATTAATCAATTACTTTTTACGTATAAAATTGAGTTTGTGAATTTGCATCGAAAATTTATTAGATGATCTAATGATATGAAATAAAATTTTTTTGTAAGATAAAATTTTGTCCTATAAAACCTTGAAAGTTATTTTTATACATGAAGTAAAATCTTATATATAAATTACTCTCTGTCTTTGAATAAAACCCGAATTTCCGTCAATTATCAGATAAAAAGCATTTGAATGAAAGGACGGAATTTTATGGATAACAGCAGGCTTTATTTTTCGGACGAGGGAATATTGTCATCGGGCGGAAAAATCACGGCGAACGATGCGGCTCGGCTCGGCAGGGCGGCTTCATTTTTATCGGGCGGCATTGTTGTCGGGATAAAGGCTTCGCCTTATTCGGAGATGCTGGCGATGTCGTTCTGCGCGGAGGCACTTGAAAGCGGTGCGGATATTTTCTTTTCGGGGGATATTTCTCTGCCCGAGCTTTTCTTTATGTCAAAGCAGGCGGTCGGGGACTGTGTTGTTGTTTACATCAGTTCGGTTTTTTATCCGTCGTTCCGATTCTTCCGCAGAGGGGGAGTTGAGCTTTCTCCTGCCGAAGAAAAAAGGCTTGAAGAGAAGCTTTCCAAAAATGAAGAGAAAAGTGAACGCGTAGGGAAGTTCTCGGATATTTCATCACTTCGCTGTCTTTATGTTTCACATATAAAAAATCTTACAAATTTTGGTAATGATGGATTTCCTTATTCGGTCGTCATAAACAGTCCGTCGGAGCGTATAAGAACGCTTTGCAGTGAGGTTTTACCGCGGTTTGAGGACGGTGAAACGCTGGCTTTTCATCTGAATGAAGATGGTGTAAAAGTTACTGCCTTTACAGAATCAACGGGGTACATTCAGTGCGGAAAGCTTCTTATGCTTGCTTTGAAATATCTTTTTGAAGATTTAAAAAAATCGGACGTGAAAATTTTCAGGATACCTACTAAATTTCCAAGCTTTGCGGAGAAGATATCGGCAGAATATGGGGTGAAGACAGAACGTTCGGATACGGCTGAACTTGATTTTTACAATGATAAAATTATCCTTATTGTAGAAATTATAAAAATTATACAGAAAACAGGGCAGAAACTGGGTGATTTATGCAGTTCTTTGCCCGAATATGCGGAGCTTGACCGTTATGTTCCGATAGAAAAGAAACGTTGTGAAGAGAGAATAAAATCACTTTGCAGTGAGTATAAAAACGGTAAAAACTACGATCAGGATAAAGATTTCAGCGGTGGGGTGACGATAAGTGACGGTCTGGGGAAGATATCTGTCACGCCGATACGCTCGGGAAAGGGTATAATGCTCCATGCGGAGAGCGGAAAAATGGAGGCGGCGGCTGAACTCTGCAATTTTTATGAGAATATTCTTCGCGGTAAAGGTTCTTTTCGTGAAAAGATATAAATACGGAAGTTTTGTACGGCTGTTTTTTATGAAAATAAGCGGAAAATCAAATTTTTCGTAAAAATTGAAAAAAACACTTGACATCGCGGTATGAAATGAAATATAATAATAAATTGATAGGGTATCTAAGGAAACGCCAATCAATACATTTCTGTCGTTTTTCAAAATGCACTCAAAGACGGCAGCTCGTTCATTTCTCAAAACGACGAAATGAACGCTTCGCTTTGATCGGCTTTTTCCTAACTCTGTTAGATACCTTTGTAAAAATGTCCTTTCGGCAGAGCTGCTTCGGCGTTTTTCTTCTGCGTCGGACAAGGGCTGCCTAATTTTCGAAATAAAAGGAGGAGTTAAACAATGAAAAGAACATACCAGCCTAAGAAGCTTCACAGAAAAAAAGAACACGGCTTCATGAAGAGAATGGCAACAAGAAACGGTCGTAAAGTATTGGCAAGAAGACGTGCTAAGGGCAGAAAAAGACTCTCTTACTAATCATCAATGAATATAAAGGGGGCAAAAGGATTCTTTCTGCCCCTTTGTATGAGTCTGAGCTTAAACGGACCGCAATCGGGTATGCCCCTTTTGTGGTCTTTTTTCTTTTAAATCAAAGTACCGGCGGTTTTTATGATCTATACTATTAAAATGAAAGAGAATAAGGAGTTTCTGAATCTTTTCAAGAGGGGAAACTATGTCTGCGGAAGAGCCTGCGTTGTTTATTTTCGCAAGAACGGCACTTCGCAGAATAAGCTCGGCATTTCAACGGGAAAGAAAACAGGAAACGCCGTTGTAAGAAGCCGCTGCCGCAGAATAATACGTCAGGCTTACCGTGAGAACGAACAGCTTATCCCGAGGGGATACAACATTGTTGTCGTTTCGCGTGAGGGCTGCGGTGACTGTAAATCGACCGATATAAGCAGGTTTTTCAGGACAAGGCTCATTCCTGCGATGAATGATCCGAACCCGAAGAAACGCAATAAAAACTCTAAAAATAATAAACAGACAGACAAAAATAAATAATTTATTACTGCTTGTATATTAGAACCCGTCTTCACAAGCATATGCGCACGTCTTTTCGGCAAATTTTGCCGCAGACTGCGTTAAAAATCCTTGCCTTGTCTGCAACAAAATTATGCTCGAAAATCCGCACACATTTCTTATGAAGACAGGTTCTTACTATTTGTTATATGAAATATATTTTATCACTGTTGGTAAAATTTTATCGTAAAATAATATCTCCTTTGAAGCCGCCATGCTGCAAGTACTACCCGACGTGTTCGACGTATGCGCTTGAAGCTTTGCAGAAGCACGGTGCGGCTAAGGGTACAGTTCTTGCCGTCTGGAGGCTGCTGCGGTGTAATCCTTACAGCAACGGCGGTGTGGACAAAGTTCCCGACAAATTCTTCCTTTACACCCTCAAAAGCCGTGCAAAGCGTGAGGAAAGGGAGAACAATAAACAATAACTATTTGTATAAATTTGAATATAATTACTTTATGTATTTTATATATAGAAATCTTTTCTTGGAATTTTGGAGGTAAAAATGGGCATAATCAGCAGAATCATCGGTTATCCGCTCGGCTGGGTAATGTGGTTTTTCTATCATATCTGTAACAATTATGCGCTTGCGATCGTTCTTTTCACGATAGTTACAAAGCTTATAATGATACCTACGCAGATAAAGACGCAGAAATCCACTGTCGCAATGCAGGCGCTTCAGCCAAAGCTTGATAAGCTCAAAAAGCAGTACGGCAAGAATCAGGAAAAATACAACGAGGAAGTTATGAAGCTTTATGCGGAGGAGGACTGCAACCCTATGGGTTCGTGTCTGCCGATGCTCATTCAGTTCCCGATACTTTACGGTATATTCGATGTCGTTTACCGTCCTATCACGCACATTCTCCGAATCTCATCGGACGTGATAGAGGCAGCCAAGGGGGTTCTTCAGAATTCCGGTCTGGCTGATGGCTACAAGTATTTTTCAGTCCGTCCCGAAATTTATATCACACAGGCGATAAAAGATCCAAAAAATGTTGAGCTTTTTTCCGACCCTATGTTTGATGAGCTCAAGTCAAAGGTTCTCGAATTCAACAATACTTTATTGGGTGTTGACCTTGATCTTACTCCGACATTCCACCCCGAAGTCTGGAACAGCGCAGCGATAATTCTTCTTCTTATACCTATTTTATCGGGTGTATTCCAGATGGCTTCTTCCGTTTACAGCCAGATGCGCCAGAAGAAGATGAACCCGTCGGCTATGCAGGGTCCTCAGGCAGGTTCAATGATGATGCTCACATTCGGTATGCCTATCTTCGCTGTCTGGATCGCTTACAAGTATCCTGCTGCTATCGGTTTCTACTGGGCAGCTTCCGCATTCTTCTCCTTTATCTCAATGATAATCATAAACAAGATCTACACGCCCGAATACGTTGCGGAGCTTGTTGAAAAAGACAAGAAGAAAAAGAAAAACAAGAAGAAAAAGGGCATGATGGAACGTTATCAGCAGCTTATGCAGGAGCAGATGGCTGCGCAGAACGGCGGCAGGACTGCTGTTTCAAAGGTTTCCGATGATGATGACGAGGGCGAATTCAAGCTTTCCAAGTCGCAGCAGAGGGAATATGAGCGCAGACTTATCAACGAGGCAAGAAAAAGACAGGCTGAAAAATACGGCGATGAATACATCGAAGACGATGACAGCAATGATAAATAAGCTTTGAAGTGACAAAAGTCACTTTTATAACATATTTTACGGGAGGAGAATTTTTATGAAACAGGTTTTTACAGCCAAGTCCATAGATGAAGCTAAGGCTATGGCAGCAGCAGAATTCGGCGTTGAAGAAAGCAAGATCACGTTCACAGTTCTCGAAGAACCGAAAAAAGGACTTTTCGGTATCGTAAAGGGTGAAGCAAAGGTTGAGGCTGAGTATGAGCCGTCAAAGGCACAGATCGCAGCAGATTATATAAAGGGTATCCTTGATAATATGGGAATTGACTCCTCACTCAATGTAACTGAAACAGAGGACGGTGCTGTTATCGATATACTCGGTGATACAAGCGGTGCTATCATCGGCAGAAGAGGCGAAACTCTTGATGCTATCCAGTACCTTGCATCTATGACCGCAAACAAGGGCGACAAGGAATACTACCGCATCAATGTTGACTCCTGCGGCTACCGTGAGAAGAGAAAGGCTATCCTTGAAGACCTCGCGGTTAAAATTTCCAAGACCGTTATCAGAACGGGCAGGACTACAACTCTTGAACCGATGAATCCTTACGAGAGAAGAATCATTCACTCCGCAGTTGCAAACATCGAGGGTGTTACCTCCAAGAGCATCGGCGAAGAGCCTTATAGAAAGGTTTCTATTTCTTCAACAAATCCCCGTCCAAGACGTGACGGCAAGACCGGCTACAAGAAGGGCGGCAAGAAAAACGGTGAATACACACCCCGTTCTCTCGATATGATGAAGACCTCCTTTGAAAAGGAATATAAGAAGCCGAAGCCGGAGGACGACCTTATTTCAGGCGACCTTTACGGCAAGATAGATATCTGATAAGCTATTTTATCAATTTTTACCGCACAAATTTATACTGAACACCTTTTTTGTTTGACAAAACCGACAATATAATGAGTGTTTAGTATCTCTTGTGCGGTATTCTAATATTCGGAGGAATTTATGGCAAGGTCAAATACGATAGCCGCCGTTTCCACGCCGAGAGGTGCAGGCGGCATTGCGGTCATACGAATAAGCGGTGATGATGCTTTTTCAATTTGCGATAAGATTTTTACGCCGATATCGAGCCGCAGAAAGCCGTCTGAAATGGACGGTTACACCTGCGCCTTTGGCAGGATAGAATATGGCGGCGATTTTTTTGACGAATGTGTGCTGACAGTTTTCCACACTCCGAAGTCATACACGGGGGAAAACGTTGCTGAAATTTCCTGTCACGGCGGTATTTTCGTAACGGAGAATATTTTAAAGCTTGTTTTCTCGCTCGGCGCAAGACCTGCTGAGGCAGGGGAGTTCACCAAGAGGGCGTTCCTCAACGGCAAAATGAATCTTATCGAAGCTGAGTCGGTCATGGATATAATTTCGGCGGAGGGCAGTGCAAGCCTGCGTTCGGCGGCGGCACTCAAAAAGGGTGCGCTTTTCGGCAGGATAGATGCTGTTTCAAAGTCGCTCTTGCATCTGCTCGGCGAGCTTGCGGCATGGAATGATTACCCCGAGGAGGATATTCCCGAGGTTGATGAAGATACGATGCTCAGGACATTGGAGAGTGCAAAAGCTTCGCTTAATGATATACTTTCAACTTATGATTACGGAAGAATTCTGCGAAGCGGCATCGACACGGCTATCATCGGCAAGCCTAACGTTGGCAAAAGTACGTTGATGAACCTTCTGAGTGGCTGTGAGAGGAGCATTGTTACCGACATTGCGGGCACTACACGCGATATTGTAGAGGAGTCCGTTCGGCTCGGAGATATTGTCCTGCGGCTTTCCGACACGGCGGGAATCCGTGAAACAGAGGATATTGTTGAGGGTTTCGGCGTTAAAAAGGCGCAGGAGAAGATCGATTCGGCTGACCTTGTGCTTGCGGTTTTTGACAATTCGCAGGAGCTGTCACCCGAAGATATTGAAATATGCGACAAATGCGCAGGGAAGAATGCTGTTGCTGTCATAAACAAGACCGATCTTGAAGCGTCGATAGATGCTGATCTTATACGCACAAAGTTTGCTTCTGTTATAGAGATATCGGCGAAGTCGGCTGACGGACTTGATAAATTACAATCTGTACTTACGAATATGTTTAAAACTAACAGTATAAATTATGATTCGGGTATTATTGCGAATGAACGTCAGCGTGACTGTGTAAAAAATGCGCTGAACTGCCTTGATGAGAGCATTTCTGCGATAAAATTCGGTTCAACGCTTGATGCTGTGACCATTCTTATAGATGAAAGCGAGAATTTTCTGCTTGAACTCACGGGCGAACGTGCGAGTGAAGCGGTTGTAAATGAAGTTTTTTCACACTTCTGTGTTGGAAAGTAATTTTTAGATTGGAATACCGAAAATGGAGAATTATTATTTAGATAATTATGATGTTGCCGTTATTGGCGCAGGTCATGCAGGTGTTGAAGCTGCGCTCGCATCTGCCCGTCTTGGTGCAAAGACGGTTCTTTTCACAATTTCGCTTGACAGCATTGCGAATATGCCGTGCAATCCGTCTATCGGCGGCACTGCAAAGGGACACCTTGTTCGTGAGATCGATGCTCTCGGCGGAGAAATGGGCAAGGCTGCTGACGAATGTTTCATTCAGAGCCGTATGCTGAACCGAGGAAAAGGTCCTGCTGTTCACAGTCTGCGTGTTCAGGCTGACAGAGTAAAATATCACAACCGAATGAAAAAGACCTGCGAAGACACGCAGAATCTTGATATCAAGCAGGCGGAAGTGTCAGAGATTCTTACGGAGAACGGTCACGTTACAGGTGTAAGAACCCGTCTTGGTGCCGAATATTCGGTCAAGGCGGCTGTTATAGCGACGGGTACATACCTTGGCGGTGTTATTCACGTTGGTGAGGTTTCCTACGAGAGCGGTCCCGATGCTACACTTCCTGCGAAGTTTTTGACGGATAGCTTACGAAATCTTGGTATTGAGATTCGCCGTTTCAAAACCGGAACGCCGTCCCGTGTTCACAAACGCTCGATCGATTTTGATAAGCTTGAACGTCAGGACGGAGATGAGGACATTCAGCCTTTTTCGTTTGAAACGAATCGTGACAACATGGAGAACATTGTTTCCTGCTACATTGCTTATACTAATGAGGACACTCATAATGTTATCCGTGAGAATATAGGACGTTCGCCTATCTATTCGGGACGAATTCATGCAATCGGTCCACGCTACTGTCCGTCTATCGAAGATAAGATAATGCGCTTTTCCGAAAAACCCCGTCACCAGCTTTTCATTGAACCAATGGGACTTGATACGGACGAATATTATCTGCAGGGAATGTCGTCATCGCTCCCCGAGGACGTTCAGATAAAGTTTTTGCGCACGATAAAAGGACTTGAACACGTTGAGATAATGCGAAATGCATATGCGATAGAGTATGACTGCTGTAATCCGCTTGATCTGAAGCATAGTCTCGAATTTAAAAAGGTTGGCGGACTTTACGGCGCTGGTCAGTTCAACGGAACTTCGGGCTATGAAGAAGCTGCCGCACAGGGTCTTGTTGCAGGTATCAATGCGGCAAGAACTGTAAAGGGACTTCCTGCTGTTGAACTTCCCCGTTCTTCATCTTATATCGGAACGCTTATCGACGATCTTGTTATAAAAGGCTGTTCCGATCCTTACAGAATGATGACTTCACGAAGCGAGTATCGGCTTTTGCTTCGTCAGGATAATGCTGACGAGCGTTTAACTCCGCTTGGACACGAAATCGGACTTATTTCCGATGAGAGATATAATAAATTCCTTGAAAAAATGGAGCAGATAGACCACGAGTTCCATCGAGTAAAGAGAACTTCAATACCGCCAACTGATGAACTCAATAAATTGCTTGAAGAACGAGGAACAGCAACAGTTTCAACGGGGATCCGTCTTTCCGAGCTTATAAAGCGTCCGCAGATCTCCTATGATGATCTTGCACCGTTTGATGAAAATCGTCCCGTGCTTTCTTATGAGGTCAGGGAACAGGTCGGTTTGAAGATAGAATATGAGGGTTACATTGCCCGTCAGCTTCTCGATGTTGAGCATATACAGAAGCTTGAAGCAAAGCTTTTGCCGACTGATTTTGATTATAAGACTATAACGGGACTTAGCCTTGAAGCAACAGAAAAGCTTAATCGTATCCAGCCTGCAAATATTGGTCAGGCAAGCCGAATCTCGGGGGTTTCTCCTGCTGATGTGAGCGTTCTGATAATTTGGCTTTCAAGTCAGCGTAAGTCAGATTGATTTGTTCCACGTGGAACATTTTAGGGAGGTTTGAATTTGATACTGCCATATAATGAAACCGAAGGAATGTTCAAAAGCTTTGGTTTAAATTTAAATGAAGAAATGTATAGAAATTTTGATTTTTATGCAGAGCTTTTGGTTAGTTGGAATGAGAAAATCAATCTAACAGCGATAACTGACCCATTTGGAATAACAGAAAAGCATTTTCTTGACAGTCTTGCGGTATTTAAAGATGATATTATTCCACAAAATTCGAGCGTGATTGACGTTGGAACGGGTGCAGGTTTTCCGGGAATTCCGATGAAAATTTATCGCAACGATTTGAAAGTTACTCTGCTTGACAGTTTAAATAAGCGAATCAATTTCCTCACGGAAGTTTCCAATAAGTTATCTCTTGGTATGAATTGTATTCACTCCAGAGCAGAGGACGGTGCAAAAAAAGCTGATTTGCGTGAAAAGTTTGATATTGCGACTGCGAGAGCGGTTGCTCCGCTTCCAATTTTGTGTGAGTACTGTCTGCCTTATGTTAAAATAGGTGGAAAGTTTGTTGCGCTTAAAGGTCCGAATGAAGACGCAAAGGATTCATTCACAGCATATCGCACGCTTGGTGCGGAAATTTCCGATGTGAAGGAATATGAACTTCCATGTGGAGATAAGCGCCGGATCATTGTGTATAATAAAATTAAGGAAACGCCTAAGAAGTATCCGAGAAATCCTTCACAGATCGATAAAAAGCCTTTATAATCTTATACTAAACACCATTTAAAATTTGGAAAAAATCAAGCCGATAATCTCGCATATATAGGATTTCGGCACAGATTTTTTCCTGTATTTTATTGGTGTTTAGTATTTTTAGCCGATAGAAGCTTTCTATCGACTATTTTATTAAGAAAATAATGGTAATTATATCCATTTCGACATAATATATTAATACATTGTGCTATAATCTTATCAAAGAAGCAAATGCAACATGTTTTGAGGAGGATGTACAATGAATTTTCCATTCCTTGTGAAAGAGAAGGTTGTTAATAAAGTTATTGAAATAGATATTGAGAAAATAGATGCAAACCCTTACCAACCGAGGACAATATTCGGAGATGACATAAATGAACTTGCGGAAAGTATAAAATTAAATGGTTTGCTTCAGCCTTTAACAGTAAAGGCTGATGATGACAGATATGTTCTTATAGCAGGCGAAAGACGTTTGAGAGCATTAAAATCACTTGGATATACGGCTGCACCATGCATAATACTTGATGTTACCGACAGAAATTCCGCTGTACTTGCACTTGTAGAGAATATTCAGCGCAAGGATTTGCATTTCTTTGATGAGGCAGAGGCTTTGACAAAGCTGCTTGATTTTTATGGAATGACGCAGGAAGATGCGGCATCAAGACTTGGAAAAACACAGTCTACAATAGCAAACAAGCTTCGTTTGTTAAAGCTGTCAGATGATATCCGCAATAAAATCCGATGCTGTGGATTAACGGAACGTCATGCAAGAGCATTGCTAAAGCTTCAAAATGAAAATTTACAGCTTGAAGTTATTGACAATATCTGCTCAAAAAGGTTAAATGTTGAACAAACAGAAAGACTTGTTACTGCAATCATTGACAGAGAGAACGAACGGGAAAGTATACGTCGCAGAAGTGGAGCCTTTAAAGATATACGTTTGTTTGTGAATACGATCAATAAAGCTGTAGAAATGATGAAAGCGGCAGGAATCAATGCAGATTCACAGAAAATAAAGGAGAATGGTTACATAGAATATATTGTTCGTATTCCAACAGAGAATAATTGATCTTGCGGTTCAATGGCATAGGCTGTTGAACCGTATTTTGTTCCACGTGGAACAAAGTGTATCTATGTTTATATAAATGTTCCATGTGGAACATTTAATGTATTAAGCACGATATGACAATAGACAGAAATATGATGTTTCACATGGAACAAGTAGATTTAATGTAAATAAAAAAATTTTGAGAATAAAATTAACGAAATAAGGCTGAAACTATTGATATATGACAGTAAATGTGCTATAATTTATATAAAGAACCGTGCTGAACGGAAAAAATGACCTCAAAAGGAGATAATACATAATGTCGCGAATAATTGCGGTGGCAAATCAAAAAGGCGGAGTTGGCAAGTCAACAACAGTTGTGAACCTTGCAGCCTGCCTTGGTAAAAAAGGAAAGAAAGTCCTTTGCGTTGATATAGATGCGCAGGGAAATACAACAAGCGGCTTCGGTATAAATAAACGCTCTGCAGAAATAACCGTTTATGATGTTCTGCTCGGTCAGAGGAGAATAAGTGATGCAATAATAAAGACGGAGTTCAAAAATGTATCTGTGGTTTCATCTACATCACAGCTTGCGGGTGCTGATATTGAGCTTGTAGACCTTGAAAATCGTTCAAACAGGCTTAAAATGCAGCTTTTAACGATAAAAAATGATTTTGATTATATTTTTATCGATTGTCCCCCTTCACTCTCACTTCTTACAGTAAATGCTTTGTGTGCTTGTGATACGGTACTTGTACCGTTACAGTGTGAATTTTATTCATTGGAAGGACTTTCACAGCTCGTAGAATCAATACGTCTTGTAAAAAAACGCTATAATCCCAATATCGATATTGAAGGAATACTTTTCACAATGTTTGACGGAAGATTGAATCTTACACAGCAAGTCGTTCGTGAAGTAAAAAAACACTTTGCAGACAAGGTTTTCAATACTGTAATACCGAGAAATGTAAGAATTTCTGAAGCACCGAGTTTTGGAAAACCTGTAATATATTTTGACGGTGCTTCAAGGGGTGCAGAGGCTTATGAATCGCTGGCAGCTGAGATACTTTCACGTCACAAGGCAGAGGATAAAGTGAAGAAAAATCAGAAGGAGGCAAAGTAAATGCCTAAAAAATCAGGACTTGGAAAAGGCTTGGATGCTCTTTTTGAGGATAATAACAGCGAGAGCAGCGGCGGTGTACTGACGCTTAGAATATCAGAGGTTGAACCAAATAAAAATCAGCCGCGACACACATTTGATGAAGAATCAATTGCAAATCTCGCCGAGAGTATTCGTGAAAACGGTCTTATCCAGCCGATAGTTGTTCGTAAGACTGCAATGGGCTACCAGATAATCGCAGGGGAACGCCGCTGGAGAGCCTGCAGAATGCTTGGCATGAATGATATAACTGCCGTCGTTAAAGAATTTGATGATGAACAGGTCGCAAAGGCAGCACTTATTGAAAATATCCAGCGTGAAGATCTTAATCCGATAGAAGAAGCTGCTGCTTACAAAGATCTTATGGAAAAATATGAAATGACGCAGGAACAGCTTTCAAAAGTTGTGGGAAAGTCACGTTCGAGTATAGCAAACTCTGTGCGAATGCTTGATATGCCTGAATTGATACAGAACTATCTTATAAATGGTAAACTGAGTATTGGACAGGCAAAAGCAATTGCGTCGGCAAAAGATGAAGAAGCTATGGAACAGATCGCACGTCAGGCTTCGGATGGAAAACTGACTGTAAGAGGCATAGAAAAGCTTATTGCAAAGCTTGCTGAAGAAGAAAGCGCTGAAGAACAAGTTGAAGCGCCTGATGAAAATACTAAAAAGGCACGAAATTACTGCACTGAAATGGAGATCGCACTCAGAGAGAAACTCGGGAGAAAGGTCAAGATTTCACCAATAGGCGATGGAAGCAGCGGAAAGATCACGATAGACTATATTGGAATGGATGATTTGTCGGCGATAGCTGAAAAACTTACTTTGCTGGAAGAAAACAATTTATAAATTTTTATACTAAACACCATTTAAAATTTGGAAAAAATCAAGCCGACAATCTTGGA
>UQQA01000075.1 GCA_900543105.1 uncultured Ruminococcus sp.
AATTACTATAAATATACGGATTTATGTTTTTTGATATATATTGAGGAGAATCATCTTGAAAAAATTAAGGACGAGAATACTCGGCGCGGCTCTTGCCGTTGCGCTTGCATTGACAACAAGCTTTGACCTTTCAGCAGCATTGGGAGGAATTACCGCTTTTGCCGAGGAAAATACAGATGAACCTATCGTAATTGCTCCGCAGGAGGATATAAACCGCGATGAAGAACTTCCTGCGTTTGAAGAACCGGTTTATACAGCAATGTTCAGCTTTCCTGCCGAAATGAGGGGCGTTTATGTCACACCAACGGTGGATTATGCGGCCGAGAACAGCACCGAAGCCGTCGCAGACGAGGTTGAAACACTGCTCGACAACGCCGAAAGCAGCCGCCTTAACGCTGTTATCATAAACACTGACTGTAACGGTGAAATGCTTTACAACTGTGACCTCAATGAAACACTCGGCGAGGACGTTATAAGCGCTCTTGTTGACGGTGCGCGCGATAGGGGAATGTATGTCTATATGAATTTCAGCATAGACGCCGTTCTCACTTCGCTTGAAGATATGACCCTGCAGGAAAAGATAGACTTTTTAGCACTAAGGGTTCATACCTTTACAGTGAAATATCCCGTTGACGGTATAATCCTTGACGGCTACTATTCATCAAAAACGAATCTCAGCCTGCACGACTATGTTGAAAACGGCTCGGGAATAGGTTTCGACAACTGGCTTCTCGATAACGGTGCTTACGTCTTTGCGCTTGCTTCGGACGCAATTAGAAAGACGAACAATACCGTCCCGGTCGGCATTTCGATAAATGACGTATGGGCAAACTATGAGAACAACGAAAAAGGTTCTGCTACATCTGTAAAGTTTGAAGCCTTAACAGATGGCTATGCCGATACCGTCGGCTATATACAGAAAGGCTGCGCCGATTTCATTATGCTCAAAGCCGAAGGTTCACGTTCAAGCAGCAGTGAACCGTTCGGCGAAATAACAAAATGGTGGAACGATATCGCCGATGAAGCAGGGATACCGCTCTTTGTTCACCATATGAATGAGTATATCTGTACCGATACCGAGGGGTGGGGTTCACCCGATGAACTCGTCAAGCAGGTCATTGACGCTTCGGAGCTTTCGTCCTATGGCGGAAGTGCATTCGATTCGCTTTCCGCACTCGTAACAAACAGTATGGAGTCAACGACCGCCCTCACCAAACATTACGATGATACTATCGACCTTGAGGGACTTAACAGCGAACTTGAAATGACCCTCCCGAAAAAGACCACGTTCAAGACCGAAGAACCGACCGTTATATTCGCAGGTTCGTTCGACCCGAACTTCCCCGTATATTATCAGGGAAAAGAGATCGTTCTCAACGAAGCAGGAAGATTCTACTTCACCGAAGACCTTGATGTCGGCGTGAATACTTTCAAATTCCAGAATAAAGCTAAGGTCATAACATATAAAATTACACGAACCGTGAATATCCTCAAAAGCGTTTCGCCGTCCGACGGAACGATGTATGTTGACGGCGAATCGACTATCGCAATAAGTGCTATCGCATATAAAGGCTCGGAGATCACAGCGAAGATAAATGGTAAAAGCATAGCCCTTAAAGAGGTCGAAGGTCAGCTTGATGAGCTTGACCCGAACTCATACTATACTAAATATGTCGGAAGATATACCGCTCCGCAGGGCAAAAAGGGCGAGGAGATAAACCTTGGCTCTATTGAGTTCTACGGCGTTTATCATACCAAAACAGGCGATATGACCGAATCGAGAACAGGTTCGTCTGTCATTGTCAATGCTCTTCCCGAGGTCGCTAACGACTTCACGGGCAGTATTCTTATGGTGAATAATGACAATACTATGGTCTATAACGCCAAGAGTACAGATACCGCTCCGACCCCGGATATGGCTCGTCTGCCTGCAGGAACTCTCGACTATATCGTAAATACCGTTACATACAGCGGCACTGATTATTATATCACAAATTCAGGCAAGAGAATCCGCACAAATGCAGTTTCTATCCTCGAAAATAAGCCGCTCGGCACAAATCCTATCTCGGTAAATTCCGTCTATAAGGACGGCACGGATACCGTAATAAAGCTGAAAACCTCAGTAAAAATACCGTTTTCCGTAAGCTATAACGGAGTGAACTACTCCGACGGCGACAACGGTTCATACTATATTTCGTCGTTTGATTCGGACGGAATAACCATAACCTTCAGTTATATCACAAGTATTTCGGCAGGAGATATAACTTTCCCCGAAAGCTCCGTTTTCACCTCGGGAACGTGGTCTGTAGTTGATACGGGTGATATCAAATCTGCACGTCTGAGCCTTAAATTCCGTCAGAGCGGCATCTATTCGGGTATCAAAGCAACTTACGACAGCGACGATAATCTCACACTCCGTTTCAACGGCTGCCGAAACAGTCTTAACGGAGCAACAATCGTCATTGACCCCGGACATGGCTACACGGGCGGAAACTTCGACCCGGGTGCTATCGGTCATATCAAGGAGCAGGAAGCTAACCTTGCTGTAGCAAAATATCTCGAATCTATCCTCACTGCCGAGGGCGCAAACGTTATAAGACTTAAAACCGAGAGCGAAAATTACGATACCGATCAGCGAGCTTCAATAGCAAGACAGTATTCACCCGACTTGTTTATTGCCGTTCACTGCAATGCTGCCGCTAATGAAAAGGCAACGGGTGCGGAGGCTTATTACTTTACACCGTTCTCACAGCCGCTTGCAGATGCGGTTTCCGCTTCAATGGGCAGCTACCTATATAATAGTGTAGACAACGGCGGACTTGGCGACAGAGGGGAGAAGTACAACTATTTCTTTGTTACCCAGCAGCAGGAATTCCCGTCAATACTTGTTGAATGCGGCTTCGTTACGAACTATACCGAAGCAATGGCTCTCGCAAACTCAAAGCATCAAAAGGGCATCGCAAACGCTATTGCCGAGGGAATAAAGAAATATTTCGCAAAGTGCAGTTATTCCTGTTTCGGTGAGGGTGTAGGCTCTGTAAGCGGTCAGGAGATACAGCTCCCGACCGAAAGTTCGCAGCCCGAACAGCCGTCCGAATCCGAGCAGAGTGTCGAAACCACCGCTCCTGCTCCGAGTGAAAACTATGACGAAGATGACCCATACTACCAATATTTCGGCAGACAATAAGTTTGTGCAAAATGACTATAAACCGACTGTTTCAATTATGATTTTTTGAACTCGGATAGGTTGACGAATCACACTTTTTATGGTAAAATAATATTGATATATTTTTAACAATGAGCAAAAACCATTGTTAGGCTGATCGTCCGCGGTCAGCAGAAAGGACAGGTCATTTTTATGCAGTTATTCAATGTTCCTGAAAGAATCTACTTCATGCCGGGTGCTGTTCAGTATCTTGAAAAGATACCCGAGCTTCACCGAGTTGTTGTTTTCACCGACAAGGAAACTATCGGCGCAGGCATCTATGAGCATCTTAAATATTATCTCGAAAGAAACGAGTGCCATCCCGTTGTTGATGTTTTCTATGACATCGACCGCATCGCTGACCTCGATTCAGTGAATAGGGGAGTAGCTATCCTCCGCAATTTCAAACCCGATACAATTATTGCACTCGGCGGCGGAAATGTTATCGATACAGCTAAGGCTGCCGAAACAGTTTTCTCCAACCCTGACCTCACTATCGAACAGCTTGCCGACAAGTATGCCTGCAATAAGTGCGAAAAGGCAATGAGAATCGTATGTATCCCAACAACTTCGGGTTCGGGTGCAGAGATAACCTCAACGGCAGTTGTTTTCGGCAAGGACGGAAAGAAGTATCACCTTGTTGACTGCAATATCAAGCCCGATGTTGCTATCGTCGACAGCGAACTTGTTTACGAAGCAAGCGATGAACTCTCAGCTGCACATGGCTTTGAAGTTCTCGCACACGGAATTGAAGCTTATGTTTCCGTTATGCATTCCGATTATACCGATTCATTCGCACTTTCAGCTGTAAAAACAGTATTCGATTATCTCCCAAGATCGTGCAGGAACGGCTCTGCCGACCACGAAGCAAGAGAGAAGATGCACAACGCCGCAGCTATCGCAGGTATGGCTTATGAAAGCACACTCTGCGGACTTAACAGCGCACTTTCTCACAGCGTAAGCTCGGAAACCGGAGTTTCAAAGGGCATCGCAGATGCGGTTCTTCTCCCTTATACTATTGAATTCAATGCTGCCGGCAAGGTAAGCGAAGCTTGGCCTAAGTATGGCAGAGAGGGTGCATCCGAAAGATACCGTCAGATAGCAGCTTACCTCGGACTTGATGCCGAAACACCCGAAAAGGGCGTGAAGAGCCTTGTTTCCGCAGTTAAAAAGCTTGCTGAAGAGATCGGCGTTCCCACAAACTTTGAATCAGCAGGTACAAGCTTCCTCAACAGCGTTCCGTTTATGGCTGAAAAGGCACTTGAAGACCGAGATATGGCTGGCAACCCAAGAGCAGCAGTAGCTCCCGAGCTTGAAGAGATCCTTAGAAGCGCATACAGCGGAAAGTAATTTCTTTTATCAAAAAAATGAGCGGTGTCCGTTTTCGGATACCGCTTTTTTGTATTTTTGAGTAGATATAAAAACAGCCGCATAGTTTTTCTATGCGGCTGAAATTAGTTGTTGAGGAATTTTTCGATCTTGTAGCGCTTGTAAGCAGCTTCGTTTAACTCAACGTTCTGTGTTTCTGTCCAGGAATCAACAGTCTGATCGAACTCATCATCCTTAAGCTCGTGTCGAACAACGCTTTCGTTGTCGCTGTAGTAATTTTCGTCAGCGTAAAGGTCGAGAACCGTTACAACATAGTAAACTTCGTCTTCTTCAACGAGGAAAACATCGCCGACCTTTGACTCAAAAGCCTTTGTTACGACAGCTTCGGACGGGGAAGTTCCGTCTTTGGAAATAACCGTTTCATTGTCGGTGTAGCTGCTTTCGGTTTCCTCGGCATCTGCTGATTCATCAGTAGCTCCATCATCGGTGCTTTCGGCAGCATCGGCAGTGAGCTTATCATAATAGTCGCTGTATTCCTTGCTTACAGCTGCAAAATCCTCGCCGCCCTTGATGCGTTTGATGTAATCTTCAGCCATTTTCTTTATTTCGTCCTTGCCCTCGGACTTGAGAAGATTGCCTTCGCCGTCCTTAAGCTCCATTTTGATGTAGTTGATGCGCTTGTTGTTTTCATCAAGGTAAGCTCTGATGTCAGCTTCGGAGATCTCGTCCTGACCGCCCTCGGCATAGTAGTAATCGAAGATCTTGTTCTTCTTGGTCGAGTTGAGCATTATGAGAAGCTGCGAATTTTCGCTTATACCTGCATCTTCGTAATTTGAACCGTAGTATTCCCAGATCGAATCAAGGTAAACCTTAGTCTTTTCCTTTTCATTGTCCTCGAAAGAAAGTCCCAGCTCGTTAAACTTGTTTTCAACAGCAACGAATTCCTGCATGCTCTTTGTAGCTTCATCGTTGATCCAGTCGCGAACAGGCTTGTCCTCGATGATCTTGTCGGTGAAAGCGGTCGTTGTTGTAGCCTCTGTTTCGGAAGCTGTGGTTTCGGCAGCCTCGGTTGAAGCTGTTGTTTCTTCGTTCTCGTCTGTCGGCTCTGTGAAGTAAGACGCATCGTAGTAAGAGTTCATCTGCATTGCAATGAAAACGCCTGCAGGAACTTTGTAGCCGTCTATAACAGCGGCATAAGTAGTGTCAGGACCTGCGATATTGTTTCCGCAGGCACCAAGTGATAAAGCCATAGCCGAGCAAAGCGCAACGGCGGACATTTTCTTGAAGTTAGCCATAAATATCATAAACCTCCAATTAATGATTCAACTAAATACATTATATTATACCATATAAAAAGCGGTTTGTCCAGTGCTTTTGCTTAATTTTTAAAAAAGAAAACATCAGCAGGCGTTCCGTCCTCATAATCTGCCCTGCAGTCGGGATAAGCTCTGATAAGCTCAAAATTTCCTCCCGTCAGCTCGTCTATGACCTTGTTCCAAAAGTAAACAGATGCAAGGTTGTGCGGGTGACGCTTCAGCTGCCATTTTCCGTGATGCCTGTCCAGAACTTGACGAACCGCTTCACGTCCGACCCCGTTTCTGCGGTATTTATACAGTATAAAGAATTCCGAAAGGCAAAAGTCAGTTTTTCTGCCCTCGACCTCAGGATAATCATTTACAAGAACAAACCCTGCAAGCTTTCCGTCAACCTTGATAAAATACGGAAAACGGTTTTCTTCCGTGAAATAACAGTCAAGGTATTCGTAGCCGAATAAGCCGTCCTCACCGATATCCGTCTTATCCCACTGTGAAAATTCATAAAGATATTTTTCTGTAAGATTGCTTAAAACGTCTTTTCTGTCAGCCGTGACTTTTACAAGTTCAACCATTTTTATCCCTCCGAGTACATTATAATATAGTATATCGCAAAAGTCAAGAAAAGGAATTTTTTAATCAACTATTTACTTATTTAGAAGTTTATGTTATAATTGATTCAGCATAAATTTTGTCATCAGGGGAGAGTGATAAACGTGGGTGTAGTTTTCTTTATAACAACTGTGGTCTTTTTTGCACTGTTTTTAGTAGCAAGATCGGATATTTCCAAGCTCCGAAGAGAAAATGAACAGCTTAAAATCAAACTGAATGAAAAACTGAACAGTCAACCGCAGAAGACAGATCTGAAAACTGACAACGAAACTGTAAAGTCTGAAACCTTTGCAGATAATAATGAGCAGACGAAAAGCACAGATTCACCGTATAATACGTCATATATGCATCAAAAACAGCCTGTAATGTCCGCAAGCTTTACAGCAGATGATGCTGAACCACCGCAAAATACTCCTCCGAAACCTCAAACTTACGAAACGAACAATGTTGTTGATACGCCGGAAGGCGGAAATAGTGCGGCAACGGCTGTACGGCAGGAGAAACATCGTGTAAGCTCAATAAATGTCCTGCTTATAATCGGTTCGCTTCTTATAATTCTTGCAGGCTTTATATTTGCAACTACGACCTGGGCAACGCTCGGAAATATTGTCAAAGCGGTGATCATTCTGTCATTTTCAGCGGTTCTTTTTGCCGCTTCATCGGCAGCGGAAAGAAAATTCGACCTGCCGAAAACGGGTAAGGTTTTCTATACACTCGGCTGTGCATTTTTGCCGATAACAGTCTTTGCGATTGCCTATTTTAAAATTTTCGGCGAATGGTTCTCTATCAGCGGAAACGGCTCGGGAACTGTTTTGGCAGCTGCCGCCGCACTGACCGCCGCAGTCTGCTTCAAGGGCAGCATTGACTATAAAAATAAGAACTTTGCTTGGGTATCACTTGGGAGCATTTCGATAATGGTGGTGGGAACGGCGTACCAGATATTTGACAGTCCCGATCATATTGAGCTTGCATATGCCGTTTATTCGCTTGTTGTGATATTCGTAAGCCGTCTTATTCAAAAGAAAGCTGTAAAGTCAGATGCCTTTGCATATATAATTGATGTCCTGCCGTCATTTGAACTCGGCAATACCGCAATGTTGAGCATTGCATCGCTTACAGTTCCTGCCGCATGGCTCGGACACAGTGTTATCGTAACCATCTCCTGCGGACTTTTTGCCGCCGCATATCTTTTCAGCGGATTCTCAAAGAAAAACGGCTTTGCAGGTGCGATACCGTTCCTGATATTTGTCAGCATTGCATCGTTTTACGGCTTCTCGCCAGAAAACTTTTCCGAGGGTACTTATGTTGTTGTGGCAATTGCAACGGTTACTGCGGTTCTTTCGCTTCTGAAAGTTCTTCCCGAAAAGCTTGGTTTTGCTCTGAAAATTCTGTCAGATATCTGTATCGCAGTATCAGCATTTGCACTCGCTGTCGCCGCAATTTCCTCGGAAATAACGCTCGCATCGGTTATCGTAATGACAATTCTGACAGCGGAAATTCTCGTCCTCGGTCTGTTCCGAAGAAACGGATCGTCAGGTAAGATAATGTTCGTTCTGTTTTCATTTGCACTTTCGGTTACTGTCCTATCGGCGGTCAGCTTGATAACATCGTCCAACAGCGCATTTGCAATAGCTTCATCGGGTGTGCTTCTCGCAGTTTCGATAGGCTATGCAGTCACAGACTTTATTCTTGCGAAGAAAGGCAAGAGCTTTATCATTCGCTCGGCTTTTACTGATGTAATGTTTGCAGCCTTTACAGCTGTGATCCTTATTTCACAGTTCGGAGAAATTAAAATTTCGACTGTGCTGATACTTTTTACAGCTTTGACACAGCTTATTTATGTTGTTTTTCCAAAAAAAGATTGGGAAAAACTTGTCTTTTCGCTTACGGCGATGCTTTCACTGGGAGTTTTTGCTTCTAACGGAAAGTTCTTTGATGAAACTATAGTTTATACAGTGGTTTCCGCTGTTCTTGCAGGAATAGCAGTTGCAGTTATATGTATAAGAAAAGACAGAGCAATAGAGATCGGCACGTTTTCCGGCTTTATTGTTGTAACCTCTGTTCTGATGCTGATCTCCTCTGTGAAAATTTTCTCAACTCCCGATCCCGTATGGCAGTTCTGGCTCATTCTTGCGATCGTCTGCACTGTGAAAGGCTGTATCAGCAAGCATAAAGTTCCGCTCTCGGCAGCAATTATTCTTTTCTGCCTTTCATTCGGCAGCTTTGCTTATGAAGTTCTTGGTTTCGGTACAGATGCCGAACTTATCGCAGCAGGAGGTTTTGCATCGGTTCTTTTTGCGGCACTTCTCTTTGCTCCTCACAGTGAATTGATAAATTATTGCCGAAAGTTCACGTTCCTTTGCCTTGATTTTATATCGTTCGCTCTGCTTTGCACAATTTCCCAGATGAACGAAGTGAGCGCACTTGCTGTCGCAGGCACGGTAATTGTATTTGCAATGACTGTCACGAGCGGCATTATGACATTCGGTTCGGCGCTTCTTATCCCACCGCTTGCGGCGGCATATTTTGCCGTGGCAGGTCAGATGCATAATGTCTTTGACGATAATGCGAACGCTGCAGTCGGTGCATCTATAGCGGCAATGACGGCTCTGTCGATCGGCGCAAGCTTCTTATTCTACAGAAAAAGCGTTTTTGAAAGATCGCGCAGGGATTGTGACGGCTTTGCATTTTCAAGGCTCATCGGTCTTGCGGCGTATTTTTCCTATGTGTACGGCGAAATATCGGAGTGGTTCGGTCTGCTTCTCACGGGTGCGGTTATCGTTTCATTCCTGCGAAAAGAAAATAAGCCGCTCTCAAACCGAATCATAACATCTGTTGCGATGCTTGTTCCTGTTATTGCATGGCAGACACAGCCGTTCCTGAAACTTCCCGAGGACTATGTACTCGAGATAAACATCGCCCCGATACTGCTTTACCTTGCGGCGATCCGTCTGCTCAAATGGGATAAAAAGCATATCGATATCCTCACATTTGTTACATATATAATAGTATATGCGATACTTTTCTTCCACGCCCTCAACGGCACGACAGGCAACGCTCTCATAGTTATGATAAGTGCGTTTGTGATACTCGCAGTTTCGTTCTTCGTAAGGATGAAGCGCTGGTTCGTACTCAGTGCGGCGGTTATCGTGACTTCGGCAATATTTATGAGCATTAAACAGTGGGGAAGTCCTGCCTGGTGGGTGTATCTTCTTGCGGCAGGAATTATCCTTATCACAGTTGGTGCTGTTAATGAGCAGAAGAAAAAGTCCGCTGACGGCGGTGCTGCAGGGAAGATAACACGTTTTATGTCCGAATGGACTTGGTAGGAAATCGGCGCAGTTCAAAAAGGTGTGAACTGCGCATTTTCTTTGTGTAAAAGTTGAAAACTTTACAGATACTTGCACTTAAAAAATTAAAGTATAAAAATCAGTTTGTTAAAAATGCATAAGAAAATGAGAAATAATTTTATATTATGGATTCAAAAATCCTATTGATATTAAACGTTTAATATGGTAAAATTGTATCAATGATATGCTTTGGAAAAAGTGTATCAATAAAAATTTAAGTGAGGTTAGTTGAATGAAATACGGTTTCTATGATGACAAGAACAAGGAATATGTCATTAACTCTCCAAAAACTCCTTATCCTTGGATAAACTACCTTGGAACACAGGACTTTTTCGGACTTATTTCCAATACCGCAGGCGGTTATGATTTCTATAAGGACGCTCGTCTTGCAAGAATCACACGTTACCGCTACAACAACGTTCCCGCAGACGCAGGCGGACGTTATTTCTACATTAACGACAACGGTACTGTCTGGAACCCCGGCTGGGCTCCTGTAAAGACAGACCTTGATTCATACGAGTGCCGCCACGGTATGGGCTATACAAAGATCACGGGCAAGAAGAACGGACTTTCCGCTGAAGTTACTTTCTTTGTTCCTCAGAATTTCACGGGCGAAGTCCAGAAGCTCGTTCTCAAAAACGAAAGCGGCGCAGCTAAGTCCTTCAAGCTTTTCTCATTTATCGAATGGTGCCTTTGGGACGCAAACGACGACAGCACAAACTTCCAGCGTAACTTCAACACAGGCGAAGTTGAACTCGAAAAGAACGGCGCTGTCATCTATCACAAGACAGAATATAAGGAAAGAAGAAACCACTTCGCTTTCTATGCTGTAAATGACACTGTTGACGGCTTCGATACCGACCGTGAAACATTTATGGGAAGCATCTACAACGATTTCCACAATCCTCAGACTGTTCTCGACGGCGCTCCCAAGAACTCCGTTGCTGACGGCTGGTCAC
The DNA here is from genome assembly GCA_900543105.1 of uncultured Ruminococcus sp. Taxonomy (GTDB): domain Bacteria; phylum Bacillota; class Clostridia; order Oscillospirales; family Ruminococcaceae; genus UMGS363. The sequence continues at coordinate 10,769 of UQQA01000075.1, forward strand.
CTGTTGCTTCGCATTATAAGGAGATCACTCTCGCAGCAGGCGAGGAAAAGACACTTGTTTTCATTCTCGGCTATGTTGAGAATCCTTATGACAAGAAGTTCAACGCTGATGGCACAATGAATAAGTCCAAGGCTTATGAAATGATGGCTAAGTTCGATACAGCAGAAAAGGTTGACGCTGCATTCGCAGAGCTTGCTAAGACTTGGGAAGACCTCCTTGCTAAGTACAACCTCAGATCGCCTGATGAAAAGCTCAACAGACAGGTCAACATCTGGAACCAGTACCAGTGTATGGTAACATTCAACCTCTCACGTTCCGCATCTTACTTTGAGAGCGGCATCGGCAGAGGTATGGGCTTCCGTGACTCCAATCAGGATCTTCTCGGCTTCGTTCACCAGATCCCTGAACGTGCAAGAGAGAGAATACTCGATATCGCAGCTACACAGCTCGAAGACGGCGGCAACTACCACCAGTATCAGCCTCTTACAAAGAAGGGCAACGATGCCGCAGGTACAAACTTCAACGATGACCCACTTTGGATGATCCTCTCCACAGCAGCTTATATCAAGGAAACAGGTGACCTCGGTATCCTCGATGAAATGGTTGACTACAAGAACGATCCTGCTCTTGCACAGCCGCTTCTCGACCACCTCAAGAGATCGTTCTACCACGTTGTAAACAATAAGGGACCTCACGGACTTCCTCTTATCGGACGTGCTGACTGGAACGACTGCCTCAACCTCAACTGCTTCTCCAGAGTTCCCGGTGAAAGCTTCCAGAACACGGCTTCCAACATCGCTAAGGAAGTTAACCCCGAAACGGGCGAGCCTCTCAACGAGCAGACAGCTGAATCCGTAATGATCGCAGGTATGTTTACATATATCGGACCTGAGTATGAAAAGCTCTGCCGCCTTAAGGGTCAGACCGAAGAAGCTGACAAGGCAAAGGCAGAGATCGAAAAGATGAAGCAGGCTATCATCGACTTCGGCTGGGACGGCGACTGGTTCCTCCGTGCTTACGATGCATACGGCAAGAAGGTTGGCTCACACGAGAATGACGAGGGCAAGATCTTCATCGAACCTCAGGGCTTCTGCGTAATGTCCGACATCGGCGGCAAGGAATTCACCGAAAAGACAATGGACAGCATCGACAAGTACCTCGGCACAAAGCACGGTCTTGTTCTTAACAACCCTGCATTCACAAAGTATGTTGTTGAATACGGCGAGATCTCCACATATCCGGGCGGATATAAGGAAAATGCAGGTATCTTCTGCCATAACAATGCTTGGATCATGTGCGCTGCTGCTTATGCAGGCATGGGCGACAGAGCATTCGATTACTATACAAGAATTGCTCCTGCATATCAGGAGGACGAGCAGCTCCACAGAACCGAACCATACGTTTATGCACAGATGGTTGCAGGTAAGGACGCTAAGCGTTTCGGCGAAGCGAAGAACAGCTGGCTCACAGGTACAGCGGCTTGGAACTTCGTTGCGATTTCGCAGTATATCCTCGGAATCATCCCTGACTACAGCGGATTGAAGATCGATCCTTCCATTCCTAAGGCTTGGGACGGCTATGAAGTTTCCAGAAGCTTCAGAAATGCTGTTTACAACGTAAAGGTTGAGAACCCGAACCACGTTTCAAAGGGTATCAAGTCTATCACCGTTGACGGCAAGGCTATCGAAGGCAATATCCTCCCTGTATTCGCAGACGGCACACACGAAGTTGTCGCTGTAATGGGCTAAACTTAAAAAAATCAGCGTCGGGCAGAAATGTCCGACGCTTCAGTCTGTCCAAAAAGCCCCTAATCAGAAACCTGATTAGGGGCAAAATCATAAT
>UQQA01000076.1 GCA_900543105.1 uncultured Ruminococcus sp.
CTCTTCTCTGTCTTTCGGGGTCTCCCTCGCTGACAGCTTTATTATATTACCACTTTTATTCTTAATTGTCAATAGTTTTTTCGACGTTCTATGTTTTATTTGCTTTTTTCAACATTTTTTGCGATTTTATATGCAATTATTACAACGCTGCATTAAATCAATAGAGTATTTACACCAAATTTAACTTCTTATATTAAACACCAATTAAAAACTATAAAAAAAATCAAGCAAAAACTCTGATATATGGATTTTGCGCAGATTTTTTCCAAATTTTAAAAGGTGTTTAGTATAATTCACATATTCCCACTCAGATTCATTATAATAGCTGTCACTGCAATAGGACAGGTCTCACATCGGAGTATCCTCTCACCGAGCCATATTGGCACAGCTCCGCTCTCCTCTGCCTTTTCCACCTCAGAACGCTCAAATCCGCCCTCCGAGCCTATCATTACAGCCGCCGTGTCCGCAGACATAAGATCTATCCCCGAAAGCCTCCGACCGCCGTTCTCATAGCATATAAGCTTTATCTGCGCCGCCGACATATCCTTTACAGCCTCATCAAAGCTCATCAGTTCCCCTATCTCGGGAATTATCCCTCTGCCCGACTGCTTCGCCGCCTCTTCGGCAATTCGCATAAAACGCTCACGCTTCTTCGCAAAGTCCTTTTTATCGGGACGTGAAACGCACCTGCGCGAAATGAACGGCACTATCCGCACCGCACCAAGCTCCGTCACTTTCTGTATTATCTGCTCAAACTTGTCCTGCTTCGGAAAAGCCTGATATATCGTCAGCTTTAAGCTCGGCTCGCATTTTGACGGCACAGCCTCCTTTACACGGCATAGAACCGAACCCTCGGTCATCTCCTCTATCTCGCAGATATAGTCCGTCCCCGTGCGGCAGAAAGTTATCTCGTCCCCGATCTTCATTCGAAGCGAGTAGCCAATGTGGCGTGCGTCCGCACCCTCAACATTTATATAGTCCGTCGGTTCGTGGTCAATAAAAAATCTCGGCATAGTTTTCCCTCATATTTCTTCAAGCGAAAGCGTCGCAATTGCATTAAGGTCCATTCCCGCGCGCTTGCCCGAAAGATAATCGTAATAAGCCTGACAGCCTATCATAGCCGCATTGTCACCGCAAAGGTAAAGCGGAGGCATATAAAGCTTCATTCCGTTCTTCTTACATTCCTTTTCAAGCAAACCGCGCACCGCAGAATTCGCCGAAACACCGCCTGCAAGCGCCACCGTCCTGTAATTGTATGCCTTAGCCGCCGCAATGGTCTTTCCGACAAGAATTTCCGATATCGTCTTCTGGAACGAAGCCGCAAGGTCATTCTTGTTTATCTCCTCACCCTTCTGCTCCGCATTGTGAGCAAGGTTTATCACAGCTGTCTTTAAGCCGCTGAACGAAAAGTCATATTCGCTTCCCGTTATCTTCGGGTGAGGAAGCCTGTATGCGTTCGGGTCACCGCTCTGCGCCGCCTTGTCTATCTGTACACCGCCCGGATAGCAGAACCCAAGCACTCTTGCCGCCTTGTCGAAAGCCTCACCTGCCGCATCATCGTGCGTCCTGCCGATAACGTGGAACTTCGTGTAGTCCGTTACTTCGATTATATGCGAATGTCCTCCGCTCGCAACAAGGCATAGATACGGCGGCTTCAAAGGCTCGTCCGTTTCCGCACTTGCAAGATAATTCGCCGCAATATGTCCCGCAATGTGATGTACGGGAATAAGCGGCTTGTCTGCCGCAAGAGCCAACCCCTTTGCAAAGCTTACGCCCACAAGCAGCGCACCTATCAACCCCGGCGCATAGGTAACACCTATAGCATCTATCCCGTCAAGATCAGTGTCCGCATCTTCAAGCGCCTTTCTCACAACTCCGAGAATGTTCTCACAGTGTCGCCGTGAAGCAATTTCGGGTACAACTCCGCCGTATTTCTTGTGTTCCTCTATCTGCGTCGAAACAACGTTGGAAAGTATCTTTCTTCCGTCCTCAATGACAGCCGCCGCCGTTTCATCGCAGGAGGATTCTATTCCGAGTATCTTCATTTCATTCTTCCTTTCTTCAAAGAAATTCTGTCAAAGCAGTGTGCAAAATGCTCTGCCTACTCTTTAAAATACTTAGTCATAAGCACAGCATTTTCCGTCGGCTTTGCGTAGAAATTTTTGCGCATACCGACCTGCTCAAAGCCGCATTTTTCGTATAAAGCTATCGCCGAAGCGTTGCTCTCCCTTACTTCAAGGTCAATTCTGTAAGGCTTGCTTTTTTCAAGCTCACTTATCAAAGCCGAAGCGATGCCGAGCCGCCTGAACCCCTCTTTTACAGCAATATTGTAAATGCTTATCTCGTCAAGCACAGCATTAGCCGTCACAAAGCCGCAGACCTCACCGCTTTCAGCCTCGGCAACAAGAAACAACGCCCCGTTAGCCGCAAAACTGCTCCCGAACGCCGCCATGCTCCACGGGTCGGCAATGCAAGCCTGCTCTATCTCAAACATAGCTTCAAGGTCAGCCGAAACCGCCTTTCTTATCGTGTATCTCATAAAGCCGCCCTCAGTATCTCGTCCGTCAGCCTGCGCAGATCGTCCATGCAGGTCAGAGTTCCGCACCTGCCTCGAAAGCTCGCTGCATTCGGCAAACCCTTCAGATAGAACGAGCATTGCCGCCTTAACTCCGCCATAGCCTTTTTCTCGCCCTTGAATCCGACCGTCAGCTCCGCCTGATGAAGCATTATCGCAAGCTTTTCTTCAAGCGCAGGCTCGGGCGCATATTCACCCGTTTCCATGTAGCTTTTTATCTGCGAGAAAAGCCACGGCCGCCCGTAGCTTCCCCTGCCTATCATAACAAGGTCACACCCCGTCTGTTTGTACATATCCGCCGCACTCTCAGGCGAATCAATGTCACCGTTGCCGATAACGGGTATCGAAACAGCCTCTTTCACCTGACGGATAATGTCACGGTCAGCCTTTCCGTGATACATCTGAACACGGGTGCGCCCATGAACAGCTATCATCGATGCGCCTGCCTGCTCTACCACCTTTGCGAATTGTACAGCATTCACATTTTCATCGTCCCAACCCTTGCGGAACTTCACCGTAACGGGAACATCACTGTTTTTCACCGCCGCACGAACTATCTCAGCCGCAATTTCGGGCGTTTTCATAAGCGCACTTCCGCTTCCGCTGCCAACTATCTTCGGAACGGGACAGCCCATGTTTATATCCAGTATGTCGGGCTTGTATTTCATCAGCATCGAAGCCGCCCTGCCGACAAATTCGGGGTCTTCGCCGAAAAGCTGCAAAGCGTAAGGCCGCTCGCTCTCAATGACAGTGCAAAGCTCCTCCGTCTTTCTGTCGGAGTAACATAATCCCTTTGCCGAGATCATCTCCGAAACCATGTAAGCCGCCCCCTGCTCCTTGCATACCGCACGGTAAGCCCTGTCCGCCACCGAAGCCATAGGCGCAAGCGCAGCCGTCCTCTCGATTTTTACGTTCCCGATATGGATATACTCCATCTGTTGACCGTTCCTTTCGGTTGTTTTTTTAGGGGTTCTCTAAAAACCGAAACAAAATAATACTTCGTATTATTCGCAAATTTTCGTTGGGACTTTGCGCAGCTTCAAGGCAGCGAAACGCAGTACAATACTACGGAAATACATTCCGAATGTATTTCAAGTTTCGCTAACGCAGAAGATGCGCAAAATCATAGAAAATTTGTCGTGAGGGAGTTTTTTAGAGGTTCCCTTTATAAAATATCTTCCTTGCGGTGAATCGGAGAAAACTCCGAGTTTCTGCCGTCGAAATTATCATAAGCCTGATATTCGTCACAGATCTCCTCCAGCCTCTTGTAGCTGTCCGCAACATAATCACGCTTTCTCATACCAACAGCCACAATGAGCGCATTTATAACGCTCATCGGCGCAATAAGTGAATCAGCGAACGATACCATGTCGCTCCTTGCAATAAGAATGTTGTCCGCATATTCCGCAAGCGGCGAAGCAAGACTGTCCGTTATCGCAATGACCGTTGCACCCTTTGACGAAGCATAGCGGAATGCCTTTACAGTGTGATTGGAGTATCTCGGGAAGCTTATTCCTATCATGATATCACCCTCGCCGATGTTGAGTATCTGCTCGAACATTTCCGAAGTCGAAGTCGTGTGAACAAGCTTTACATTGTCGCACATCATCGTGAAATAGAACGAAAGGAAACGTGCCAGTACAGCCGCCGAACGCGCGCCGATAACGTAAATGTTCTTCGCATTGCAAAGTGCGTCAACCGTGCTGTAGAACTGTTCCTTGTCACCCTCTTCAAGCGTCTTTTTGAGCTTGTCAATGTCCATGCTTATTACCTTTTCATAAACATCAACATCACCCATTCGGTCGTTCATAACATCAATGCGCTGAACTGTCGTGAGCATATTGCTCGTGTAGTCCTTCAGCGCACGCTGAAGCTCGGGATAGCCCTCATAGCCAAGCTCCGTCGCAAAACGAACCACCGTCGATTCGCTCACCCCGACAATGCCGCCGAGCTTCGATGCCGTCATGAATGCCGCCTTGTCATAATGATTGAGCATATACTCCGCAATTTTCTTGTGGCCCTTTGAAAGCTTCGGGAGCCTTTCCCTTAATTCGTCAAACAATAACTTCTGCATAACTTTTACCTTCTTTTTTTATTCCCACAAGCTGTTCTGCAGCTTGATGATATCCTCTCTGCGCTTTTTTGTCGCATTTTTGTCGGCAAAGTAACGCCCGTCCTTTTCCGCAATGACATCGCCCTCATGCACCGCCCCGTCAAAAAGCGAGATATCCGCATTGAAGTACCTGTCACCGTCCTCGATAACGACCGTCTTTCCCTCTATCCTGTCAATTATCATCATTTTCCGTTGCTCTCCTTTTCCGTCTGTACACGATAGCTTTCCCCGTCCGAGTAAACAGTTATCGTTCCGCATTCGTCCGTGCGGAAATATTCAATGCCCATTTCTTTGAATTTGTCAATTGTCTCTGCGTGCGGATGTCCGTAGGAATTGTCTGTTCCGCAGCTTATTATAGCCGTCTTTGGCGAAACAGCCTTGAGGAACTTCTTGCTTGAAGAAGTCGAACTTCCGTGATGCCCTGCTTTCAGTACATCTGCCGAAACATCAGCACCGCTCGCAAGAATATCAGCCTCCGCCTCCTTTTCCGCATCGCCCGTGAAAAGGAACGCACAGCTCCCGTGCGTGAGCTTTATCACCACAGACCAGTTGTTCAGATCGTCATAATCGTCCCCAACGGGCGCAAGCACCTCAAAAGCCGTGTTGTCGTTTTCCTTGTTTTCGTCCGCAAGCGAGTAAACATTCCCTGCCTGCGCCGCCGTGAGCTTTTGTCCCTTTTTGCTCAGAGCCGTCAGAAAACGCTCATAAACCTTAGTCGTCGGTACAAGATCGTCCTTTACCCTCGGCGCAATGACCGTCCCGATGTCGTATTTCCCGATTATCCTATCCATCGCACCGATGTGATCGGCGTGAGGGTGAGTTGCTATAACATAGTCAAGCTTTGTTATCCCAAGCCCGTCTATCACAGCTTCAATGTCGTCCGCCGCCTCTTTTACGCCCGCATCGATGAGAACATTCTTCCCTGCGTAGGAAATAAGCTCGCAGTCGCCCTGCCCAACATCAATGTACCGTATCACAAGGTCAGCGTCCTTTTCGATAAAGTTGCTGACCACAGCCGCAGGCTCTTCCGTCTTTCCCTTTTCAAGATACGAACCGTAAGCGAACGCCGCTATAAAAAGTATTACAACTATCAGCGCAGGGAACGTCAGTCCCCTGTGGAAAAACCGCCTTAAGCTCCGTTCTTCCCTCTGTTCGGCTTTCCGCCGCGCTGCTGATGATCTTGACGATGATTTTTTCCTTGCTGCCAATTCTTTTCACTTCCGTTTCTACCGTTAGCCTTGGCATCATTCCTGCCGTGAGAGTTCCCACGGCTGCTTACGTTAGCTTTTCCGTGCGAAGTGCCGTGTCCTCTGCCCTTTTCAGCCTGCTTCTGCTTTCGCTCGCTGAGTTCCCGCAGATATTGAGCGTCAGGCTTTACAAGACAGTCGGGCGTGCTGCCGATAAGATCGGTTCGGTGCGCTTTCTGTAAAGCTTCAATGCACTTCCGCTGATTCTGCGGACGGAAATACTGCAAAAGCGCCCTCTGCATACCCTTTTCCTCCGCCGTCTTAGGCACATATACCTTTTCAAGCGTGTAAGGGTCAAGCTCAGTGTAAAACATACAAGTCGAGAGCGTTCCCGGTGTCGGATAGAAGTCCTGCACCTGCTCGGGACGCATTTTCAGCGACTTTAAGAACAGCGCAAGCTCCACAGCATCATTCAGAGTGCTGCCAGGGTGCGACGACATAAGATACGGCACAAGATACTGCTCTTTTCCTATCTGATTCGTCATTCTGTAGAATTTATCCTGAAATTTCTTGTAAGCCTCAATGTGCGGCTTGCCCATTTTGTCAAGTACAGCCGCCGAACAATGCTCGGGCGCAACCTTTAACTGTCCGCTGACGTGGTTTTCGATAAGCTCACGCATGAACTCATCGTCCTTGTCCTCGATAAGATAATCGTAGCGGATACCGCTTCGGATAAATACCTTTTTTACCTTTGGGATCGCCCTTATCTTGCGAAGCATTTCAAGATATTCCGTGTGATCGACAACAAGATTCGGGCAAGGCTCGGGCGCAAGACACTTTTTTCCCTTGCAAAGACCATATTTGAGCTGCTTGTCACAGCTTGTCCGTCTGAAATTCGCAGTAGGGCCGCCGACATCGTGAATGTAACCCTTGAAGTTCGGCAAAGTCGTCAGCAGCTTCGCCTCACGCAGAACACTCTCCTCACTTCGTACAGCGATACGCCTGCCCTGATGAAGCGCAATCGAGCAGAAGTTGCAGAATCCGAAACAGCCGCGGTTATGCGTTATCGAAAATTCAACTTCCTTTATGCCCGGAACGCCGCCCTCTTTCTCATAAATAGGGTGATAAGTCCTCATGTAAGGCAGCTCGTAAACAGCATCAAGCTCCTCCGTAGTCAGTACGGGCGAGGGCGCAAGCTGAACGAGCATCATATCGTCCTGACGCTGAATGATAGTCTTACCGTAAACCTCGTCCTGCCAGTCATACTGTATGCGGCAAGCCTTTGCATATTCAGCCTTGTTCTCACGGCAAGCCTTTAACGACGGACATTCCACCGCACCGTAAGGCGTGTCAACGGGCTTTACAAGATAAGCTGTTCCCCGAATGTCCTTTAAGCCGTGAATGTCCTCACCCTTTGCAAGACGTGTGCAGATCTCCGTTATCTGATGCTCGCCCATTCCGTACATGAGCAGATCGGCGCCGCTGTCATAAAGTATGGACGGACGAACCGCATCGTCCCAGTAATCATAATGCGCAAATCGGCGAAGCGAAGCCTCCAGGCCGCCAATGGCAATGGGAACGTCCCCGTAAGCCTCACGCAGCTTTTGGCAGTACACAATGACCGCACGGTCAGGGCGCTTTCCTGCCATTCCTCCAGCCGTGTAAGCATCATCGGAACGCTTCCTCTTTGCGCTCGTGTAGTGTGCGACCATGCTGTCAATGTTTCCCGAGGTCACAAGGAACGCATACTTCGGTCTGCCAAGCTTCTTGAAATCACGGACGCTGTGCCAGTCGGGCTGTGCAATGATGCCGACCGTGAATCCAAGGCTCTCAACAACTCTCGATATAATGGAAATGCCAAAGCTCGGGTGGTCAACATAGCTGTCCCCCGTGATGCAGATAAAGTCAAACTGCTCTATCCCACGCTCCTGCATATCCTCTTTTGATATAGGTAAAAACGGCATAAATACTCCTTTTTATTTTCGTAACATACGGCTCAATTCGGAATTCGGAATGCGGAATGCGGAATTATTATTTTTCCTATAATTCGCAGCAAAACGCAAATTCCCGTAGGGGCGGATTCTATATCCGCCCGTTTATATCCCTTATTCATAAAACCAATTGTACGGTCTTTTTTATTCTATGATCCCCAGCATTGAACTGTCATAACGCCCATAACGCCCATAACGCCCGAAAAAAAGCCAATAAAAACAATGTTATCAGCAAAATACATATCCATATAAATATCCTGAAAAAAATTCTTATAAGCTTTTCCTTGCAGTAAAAGATATTCGCTGTATGGATAGCAATATATCCTCCTATCGTTCCGCCGAGCAACGCAGGAATGATACCCGATGCTTTGTTTTTTTCAATCAGTTTGTATGCCGCAATATTCATCACAAAAACCATCGGAACGATCACAAAAGCTCCAATGCGCAAATACGCATAAGACAATAACATTATCACGCCCAGAAACGCCGCCAACCCTTCAAAAAGAAACAGTGAAACAGCCAGCGCAATTCCGATAATATCAATAATATGCCGTTTTATAATATCAAGCATAGCATACACCCCAAATCGAGATAACAAACAGACGAAATCACCCAACACAACGGGCATAACGGGACGGGGAACCCGTCCCCTACGGAAAATCCACCCTAAATGCAGGGTCTATCAATGGGCGGATATGGAATCCGCCCCTACGGGTTACGTTATATTATCCTTAACAGCGAAGCCAATTCCGAATTCCGAATTCCGAATTCCGAATTCAGCTATCCTCTTCCATCTGCGAAACAACTTCGTCAAATATCTCCGAGCCGCCGTCACCAACGGGTTCGGAAATAACGTCCTGATTGATGAGCTTGCGCTTTAGCCACATCTCTTTCGTGATTATAACAGCCCTCGGCTTTGAACCCTCGTAAGGACCTACAACGCCAAGCTCTTCAAGCTGATCCATTATTCTCGCCGCACGGGCATAGCCAAGCTTGAGCTTTCTCTGTAAGTACGAAACGGAAGCCTGTCCCGCATCGCACAGCACATCAACAGCACGGTCGATGATCTCCTCATCACTGCCGTCACCCGTAGGCACATCGGAGGAATTATCTCCCTTGCCCTCACCCTTAGGCACAGGCGTAGCCTTTTCGATCTCCTCGATGATCTCGCTCGAATATTCGACCTGACCGCCGCTCTTGATGAACGAAACGACCGCCTCGACTTCCTTTGTCGAAACGAAACAGCCCTGAACTCGGACAGGCTTCGGTATGCCCTGCGGATAGTAAAGCATATCACCGTAGCCGAGCAGCTTTTCCGCACCTGCCGTGTCAATGATAGTTCGGCTGTCTATCTGCGATGAAACCGTCAGTGCGATTCTCGACGGGATATTCGCCTTGATAAGACCCGTGATAACATCAACTGTCGGTCGCTGCGTTGCGATTATAAGATGCATTCCTGCCGCTCTCGCCATCTGCGCAAGTCGGCATATCGAATCTTCAACTTCGTTCGAGCAAGCCATCATAAGGTCAGCCAACTCGTCTATCGCAATGACTATCCTCGGCAAAGGCTCAACGCCCTCGGTCTCGGCAGCCATTTCATTGTATCCGTTAAGGTCACGGACATTGCTGTCCGCAAAAAGCTTGTATCGCTTCAGCATCTCCTGAACCGCCCACGAAAGCGCACCTGCCGCCTTTCTCGGGTCGGTAACAACAGGGATAAGCAGGTGAGGTATGCCGTCATAAACCTTGAATTCAACCATTTTAGGGTCAATAAGTACAAGACGGACTTCATCGGGTGAAGCGTTGTATAAAATACTCATAATTATACTGTTAGTACAAACAGATTTACCCGAACCCGTAGTACCTGCAATGATAACGTGCGGAAGCTTCGCAATGTCACCGACAATAACTTCACCGTCAATGTTCTTTCCGACAACGAACGAAAGCTTGCTCTTTGCGTGTGAAAATTCTTCGCTCTCGATCATCTCACGGATCGAGACCGTGTCTTTTACTCGGTTCGGAACTTCGATTCCGACAGCCGCCTTGCCCGGAATAGGCGCTTCGATACGAACGCCTGCCGCCGCAAGATTGAGCGCAATATCATCGGCAAGCGCAGTTATCTTGGAAATTTTAACACCTGCACTCGGCTGAAGCTCATACCTCGTAACGGTCGGACCACGATGAATGTCAACTATCCTCGTCTGAACGCCGAAGCTCTTCAATGTGTCAACGAGCGTGTCAGCGTTGTTCTTCATCTCCGCCTCTGCCTGCTCGGAGTTGCTCTCATTGTCAGCCAGCTTCAAAAGATCAACAGGCGGGAACGTGTAAACGAAAGTCTCCTGCTTGTTCTCGGTAATTTCGTGCTGAATGTCAGCCGCCGTCGGTGCATCGGGCATATCAAGCTCCTCGGTCGATCCTATCTTCTCCGAAGCAAGAGTTGACTGCTTCGCAACAGCCTTGCGGTTAGCCATAGCATTGGCAATATCCTTTTTCAGCTGCGAGCTGTCCTCCTCGGACGAAGCCTTGACCGCACCCGATGAAACAGCCGCCGAAGCATTTTCCGAAACATTGTTTGACGAAGCCGCAGATGCACCATTTGATGCCGCCGAACTTGCCACCTTTTTCGGCGCAGCAGCAGCCTTTTTTATAATATCGTCAAGCTCACTCGATGCCGATTTGAGCTGTTCCTTTGCAAGCTCCTTGTCAGCCTCAACAGCCTTGTTTCCGACTATCTTGGGCGCAGCCGCAGGAATAACAGAACCCTCGTCCGTGAACTCCTTAGGCGGCTCTGTCAGCGTTCCCGTAGCCTTTATCTGCTCCGACTGCGAAAGCTTCTGTCCGGCAGGCATCGGAATGTCAACATCGAAGTTCTTCTGCTGCTTTTCTGCGATCTTTTTGGGAACGTCCTCATTCGGAACAGTCTTTTTGCCGTTCCTTGCCCCCGGAGGAGGCACAAAATCGGGCGTTTCAACATAGCTCTCCGCACGGGCAGCGCTCGCCTTTGCAAAACCGTTGCGCACCATTCTGAAAAGGTCAATGACCGTCTTGTTCGCAACTACCATTATATATACGAAGCAGAGCAGCACAATGATTATCGATGCCCCTACCCTCTTGAAAAGCGCAAGCAAGGGTCCTGCAATGATAATGCTCATCACTCCGCCGCCCCGAAGCTTCTTTCCCTCCGAATACAGCGCAGGAAGTATCTCGTCAAAAAGCCGCTCTCCCTGCAATTTCCCTGCGAAGAATATCTGTACAAAGCCCGTCAGAAGCAGTATCGCCGCTCCGCACTGAACTAAACGTGTGCTTACATAAAGCTCCGTCTTATCCATCGCTATCATTATTGAAGCATATATCATCACTATCGGCACAAGGAACGCAGTCACGCCGAATAGCCCGAGAAAAATATTATGTATAGTGTTCCAGAGCGACTCACCCTTTATCAGCGTGAACGCCGCCGCAAGCACACCTGCCGCAAACAGCACCGTTGACCATAAAACCCGGTCGTGATGCCTTGCATTCTCATTCTGACGGGCGATCTCCTCTTTGCTCGCCTTTGTCTTGTTCTGTGCCAAATCTATTCCTCCAATTATTTCGCAGCTATCATCTCATAAAGATAATTTCCGCTTACGTCCTCATAAATTCCTATCGAAAGTACGATTATACCAAGTATAAGCGTGTAAAACGCAAAGATCCTGAATTTGTCCGATACAACGAGCAGCTTTATAAGCCTTATTGCCAGATATCCCGATACAGCCGCCACAACAAATCCTACAATAAGCGGCAGTATAAGCTCCGAAGCCGCACCCCCGTCATAGGAAAGCATCTCCGTCAGCGCACCTGCAAGTATTACGGGTATTCCGAGAATAAAACTGTATTCAACAGCGTCCTCACGCTTCAATCCTGCAAAAAGTCCTGCCGAAATAGTCGAACCCGACCTCGATATGCCGGGGACAAGCGCAATTCCCTGAAATACACCTATCAGAAGCGCCTTTGGCGTTGTTACTTCGCCGCAGGTCAGCTTGTTCCCTTCGCAAAGCTTGCTCGTTGAAAGGAATAACAGCGCCGAAGTGTAAAGGAAACCAATACCCTCCGCAACAATGCTCCTGTCCGACTGCAATCCCTCGAAGAAATCCTTGAATATGTAAAACCCGAAAAGCGGCAGAATGGAAATTATTATCATAAAGATCATTCTGCGCTCGGGATTCATCTCTTTCCACTTGAATTTTCCCGTGAAAATATCCTTTATAAGCTTGAAAAATTCAATTATCAAAGCCTTTATCTTCCCCCAAAACGCAATAAATACCGCAATGAGCGTTCCAAGATGCAGGAAAACATTCACCAACACTGCACTTTCCCCGTGAATACCGAAAAAATGCTGAAAAACCGATAAATGCCCCGAGCTTGATATCGGCAGAAACTCCGATAAGCCCTGAATAAATCCCTGAATAATGCCCTCGATCACTGTCATAAAATTATTCCTCCGTTGTCTTATTTAATACTAATTCTCGATCAACCTATAGACAAACTCTCGGCTATAATAAGTTCATT
>UQQA01000077.1 GCA_900543105.1 uncultured Ruminococcus sp.
GGTCGAGCTGAGCACAGCTCGTCAGGTGTCCAGAGGGCGGAAGCCCTTGGTCGCTTCCGCAGAAGCGAAATCCCTAAACTATAGCTAAAGGCTTTGTTGCAATAACGAAATCAGTAACAAATCAAAAGGCGCAATTCACAAAAATAATGGGGAACGAAATATGTTAAACATAGTTTCATAAAGCCATAACAGTGAATTGCGCCAATTCTTTTTTCTTCAAACAAACTATCCTTGAAGCAAAAATCTACGAACGTAAGTGAGTGGATTTGAAGCTTCAACGCAGTATGAACGGTGGTGGGATATGTCAGTAAGAACGGCAAATGTTGTTTCCTGTTCAAATCCCACCGCCGTTCAAACGATGTCGGCGTGAAATGCTTATCGCTTCGCTCTGCGCATTTTACGCCGAGGATAGTTTGTTTGAAGAAAAAAGAATTGGCGCAATTCACATTTTTAGGTTTCCGAAACTTGATTTCTCATATTTCGTTTAACCTTTTTGATGTGAATTGCGCCTTTTTTAGCTGTTAGTGATTTACGCTTACTACAACTGATATTTTGCTGTTAGTTTAGGGATTTCGCTCTCTGCGGAGAGCGACAAGGGTGGCTTCTCGCCCCCTTGACCCCTCGCAAGCTGTGCTCAGCTTGACCAGCTGCTTGGCTTCGCATCACTGAACAAATGTCAGCTATGCAGATAATTCCGAATTCCGCATTCCGAATTCCGAATTAACCCAGTATCATGCTGTCGTTGATAGTCGAAGCGCCGCCGTCCTCTTCAAACTTTTTGAGGAGGTCATCAACGGTGAGCTTCTTCTTTTCCTCGCCGCTTGCCTCAAAAATAATTCTGCCGTTGTTCATCATTACGATCTTGTTTCCGTGAATGATGGCATCGTGCATATTATGTGTTACCATAAGTGCGGTGAGTTTATTTTCGGAGATGATCTTGTCCGAAAGTTCAAGAACCTTTGCGGCTGTTTTCGGGTCAAGTGCGGCTGTATGCTCATCAAGGAGAAGAACCTGCGGCTTTTTGAGCGTTGCCATAAGCAGTGTGAGAGCCTGACGCTGACCGCCCGAAAGGAGTCCGACCTTTGAGGTCATTCTGTCCTCGAGTCCGAGGTCGAGCATTTTGAGAAGCTCGTGATATTCTTCACGCTCCTGCTTTGTGATGCCCCATCTGAGCGAGCGGCTCTGTCCGCGTCTTGCGGCGAGGGCGAGGTTTTCCTGAATTTCCATTGTTGCTGTTGTACCCGTCATAGGATCCTGAAAAACCCGTCCGAGGTACTTTGCTCTCTTATGTTCGCAAAGTCCCGTTACGTCAACTCCGCCGATCTTTATCGAACCCGAGTCGACAGGCCAGACGCCTGCAACAGCATTAAGGGTCGTGGATTTGCCAGAGCCGTTGCCGCCGATAACTGTGCAGAAGTCGCCCTCTTCAAGTTTGAGCGTAACGCCGTTGAGCGCTTTCTTTTCGTTTATAGTTCCTGCGTTGAATGTCTTTTTTATGCAGTTTATCTCAAGCATTTTCCGAACCGCCTTTCTCATTTACGTTTCCTGCGGAATTTTTAGCAGCCGCGCGGAATGAATTCTTTGACGCTCTCTTGATGTAAGGAACAGCGAGGAATACCGCAACGACGATAGCAGAGAAAAGCTTTGTATTCTGTGTGGAAAGTCCGAGCCAAAGAACGATCTGGATAACGATGAAGTAGATGATAGCGCCGACTGCCGTGAAAGCAAGTCTGCCGCTGAAATTGAGGTGCTTGCCGAGGATAAGCTCACCGAAAACTTCGCCGATGATAACAGCCGCAAGTCCGATAACGATAGCGCCTCGTCCCATATTAACGTCGGCGTTGCCCTGATACTGTGCAAGAAGTCCGCCTGCAAGTCCGACAAGTCCGTTAGAGAGGATAAGTGCGATAACTGTGGATTTTTTCGTGTTGATGCCCTGCGCACGAGCCATATTTGAATTACAGCCCGTTGCACGGATAGTAAAGCCGTACTCCGTTCCGAAGAACCAGTAGAGGATCGCAATAAGGAGTGCAACAACGACAATGCCCTTGAGAATTGTCATCGGGATAAAGCGGAGCGACATAAAGAGAGGGTACTTGTCAACATTTATAGCTGTGTTCGCCTGACCCATAATATCGAGGTTGATAGAGTAAAGCGCAAGCTGTGTAAGGATACCTGCGAGGATACCGGGGATACCGAGCAGAGTATTGAGCAGTCCCGTTACAAGTCCCGCAAGACAGCCTGCGAGAAATGCGCAGACGATCGCAAGCGGTACGGGACAGCCGTTCACGATGAGAACAACTGCGACTGCGCCGCCCGTTCCGAGGCTTCCGTCAACGGTAAGATCGGCGAAATCGAGGATCTTGTAGGTTATGTAAACGCCTATTGCAAGGATACCCCAGATAAGTCCCTGTGCGACCGAACCCGGAAGTGCGTTTACGAGCGTCATAATGTTCATAGAGTAAATTCCTTTCAAAGTTGTTGTAAAGCTTCTGCAAAATCGTTTCGCAAAAGCCGTTAAGTTTTTAATTAAACTTAATTTGGAAACGGAGCGAGTGTTCCGTTTCCGCATTAAGCTTAATCTAAGCTGCTTAACTAAGCTGCTTATTCAGCAGGGATTGCAACATAATCCTCAGGGATAGTGATTCCGAGAGTGTCGCAGATCTCCTTGTTGTATTCCTTGACAACGTTCGGAGCGTAACGGATTTCCATTTCGCCTGGGTTCTTGCCTTCGGTGAGAATTTCGTAAGCCATTTCGCCTGTTGCAACGCCGAGGTCATAGTAGCTGATAGAGAGAGTTGCAACGCCGCAGCCCTTGCAGATGCCCTCTTCGCCTGCGATAACAGGAATACCTGCAGGAACGCAGATGTTCTTGATGATCTCTGTGTTGGAAGCCATTGTGTTGTCGGTAGGAACGTAGAGAACGTCACACTCGCCGATAGCTGTGTTTGTGATGGACTGGATCTCGTTGCTGTCAGCAGCGGAGTATTCCTTGTAAGCGATGCCGTCAGCTGTGAGAGCTTCGCTGAACTTCTGAGCCTGGAACTTGGAGTTAGCCTCGGAAGAGCAGTAGAGGATACCTACCTGCTTAACGTCGGGGAAGAGTTCCTTGAGCATTTTTTCCTGCTCGTCGATAGGAGCAAGGTCAGCTGTACCTGAGATGTTTGTGCCTGTTGTGCCTGTCCAGTCAGAGATGTCAAGCGCTGTGCCGTAGTCGGTAACGGAAGTTCCGAGAACAGGGATAGAGTTTGTTGCGGCAGCGGCAGCCTGAAGTGCAGGTGTAGCGTTTGCAAGGATAAGGTCATAGCCGTTGGAAACGAAGCCCTGACAAATTGTGGAGCAGTTTGTGCTTTCGCCCTGAGCGTTCTGCTCATAGAAAACAACATTGCCTTCGCCGAGGAGTTCGGTGAGCTTGTCCTTGAAGCCCTGAGTAGCAGCGTCAAGAGCAACGTGTTCAACGAGCTGGCAGATACCGATATTGTAAACCTTGTTTCCGTCAGCAGCGGTATTGTCGGCAGCAGCACCGCCGTTGTTGGTTGTTGTGTTTCCGCAGCCTGCGAAAGCCATTGCAGCGGTAACGCAAGCGAGTGCGCAGGCTGCGATCTTCTTGATAGATTTCATAAACATTCCCCTTTTTATAAAAAAAGTATAAATATAAGTATAAGTCAATGTACTGTAAAGTCAAGGATTTTAGTTCTGTGCATCGTTAAATCCGACTGCGCTTTAAATCCTTAAAGTACATGACCTATATAATTATACCACCTTAACTTCCAATTGTCAACACCTAAAATTAAATTCGGAATTAGGAATTCGGAATTATTTATACTTCGTTAGTTTGTGGTGAAAATCGTGGGGGCGGATTTAAAATCCGACCGTTGCACCCCATATATGGGACAACAATTCTGTATTTATCTTACGCCAAAATTCGGTGAATTTGTCGGTCGAATATAAAATCCTACCCTACAGAAATAACGGTTTTGCCTAAAATTTGCGGAGCAGAATCAATTCCGAATTCCGAATTCCGCATTCCGAATTAAAAAAATTTCCCTCTCCCTCTTGACAACTCCCTCAAAGTGTGTTATAACTGTATTACAGCAAGTAGTACAGTTAATACAGATAGAAGGTGATATAATGTTTGCGATTGACCTAAGGGAGCGAACTCCTATTTATGAGCAGCTCTATAAAAGGATAACCGAGCTTGTTATAAAAGGCGAGCTTAAACAGGACGATAAGCTCCCAAGCGTCCGTGAGCTTGCGAAAGAGCTTGGCGTGAATCCGAATACGGTCGCAAAAGCGTTTCAGATGCTCGAACGTGACAAGGTGATATATTCCTTGCAGGGCAGGGGAAGCTTCATCGCCGCCGTCAAAACCGATAGCATCAAGGAGAGGACGCTTTCTGCGTTCGATGCGGCTGTTGCCGAAGCGCTGAAAGCAGGACTGACCGCCGATGAACTTATTTTACGCATAAAAAATTATGACGAAAAAGGACTTGACAAAAATGAAACGCAAAAACAAGAAAAATAAAAATTCCGCTTTTCCTGCCGTTGTATGTACGGTGTTCCTCGCCGCAGCGGTGCTTTCGGGAAATGCCGTTTACCGCAGACAGCAAATCGATGCGAATGTCATCACAAATGAAACCGTTGATACATCTGACCCGATGCTTGTGCTTGTGAACAGAACTCACATTATCTCGGACGAATACAGCGGCGAACTTGTCGAACTCGACTGCGGAAAAAGCGTTGATTCGCGAATTTATCCCGATCTGCAGGCGATGTTTGACGAAATGCGCAGCGAGGGCGTTTACCCGATAGTGAACGAGGGTTTCCGCACAAGAAAAGATCAGGAGCAGATGATGACAGATCAGATAAATGCTTATCTTGACGAGGGCTATAGCCGCAGAAAAGCGGAAAAGCTTGCGGAAAAGATAGTTGCCCCCGTGGGTTCGAGTGAACACGAGCTCGGCATTGCCGTTGACATCATCGCCGATAAAACTAAGTCGGATAACGAAACGGTCTATAACTGGCTTGCGAAAAATGCGTACAAATATGGCTTTATTCTCCGCTATCCGCCGAATAAGACCGAGATAACAGGCATCGACTATGAGCCGTGGCATTACCGATATGTCGGCAAAAAGGCGGCAGCGGAAATATATGAACAGGGCGGTGTGCAAGGCATTTGCCTTGAAGAATACCTTGAAAATAACACGAAAGGAACAGATATATGATAAAATTAAAGGGTGCAGTTAAGAAATTTGACAGCTTTGATGCACTTGACGGCGTTGACCTTGAAATAGGGAACGGAGCGGCATTCGGTCTGTTAGGCTCGAACGGCGCAGGAAAATCCACCGTCCTGCGGCTTCTGTCGGGCATATACGAAGCGGACGGCGGAACGGTCGAGATAGACGGAGAAAGCGTTTTCGACAATGCCGATGTCAAGCGCAGAGTGTTCTTCATCAATGATGAAACGGTGCAGTATAACGGAATGTCGCTCGCCGATCTGCGGCGTTATTTCAGCGGATTTTACCCGAATTTCTCGAACGAGCTTTTCGATAAGCTGAATGATACGATAAAGCTTCCCGAAAAGAAAACTATGGACAAATTTTCAAAGGGAATGAAACGTCAGGCTATAGTTATCACAGGTCTTGCCTGCCGAACGGACTATCTTTTCCTCGATGAAGCCTTTGACGGACTTGACCCGACTATGCGGAACATCGTCAAGCGTATGCTCGTTGATGAAATGCTCGACCGAGGACTTACAACGGTGATCTCTTCGCATAATTTAAAGGAAATAAACGAAATTTGCGACAGTGCGGCGCTTATGCACAGAGGAAAGGTGCTTTTCTGCCGTGACCTTGACAGCTTAAAGGGCGAAGTTCACAAAATCCAGGCGGCTTTCGATAAAAAATACACGAAAGAGGATTTCCCCGAGCTTGAAGTACTGCATTTTGAGCAGAACGGCAGCCTTACATATATGATAGCAAAGGGCAGAACCGAAACGGTTGAAGAAGCCGTGCGCAAAAAGTCGCCGCTCGTCTTTGATATGATACCGCTCACGCTTGAAGAGATTTTTATTTATGAAATGGAGGAAAATGGCTATGACTGTAAAGGCATCGACATTACAAACATCGGCTGAATACGAGCCGTCCGTCCATAACGGCTTGTGGAATGTGCGGAGCTGTATGAAATTTTCCGTGATAATTTTCATTCTGCATCTTATAGCCGCTCCCTCGATACTGATATCGGCAATATACAATATCACGAACCATATCGACTCAACTCCGAGTGAAAGCACTTACTTTATCGCCGCAGGAGCAACATTCTTCGCAGGCGCACTCGGGATCCTCATCGCATTTATGAACTTCGGTTGCCTTTATAATAAGAACAAAGTCGATATGTACCTCTCCGCACCGCTTTCAATGAAACAGAGATTTTTCTCCGACTATCTTTCGGGTCTGGCTTCATACATAATCCCATTCATCGCAGCGCAGATACCGACGCTTATTCTCTTTGCGGTCGGACACTTCGGCTTTGACGGAAAAGAATTCAAGTATCTTGCGGACATTATTGATGACAGCTATACTTACTATACCTGTGATTTCTTTGAAAATGCTTTCCCGATCTACTGCCGATATGCTGTCGGCGGAATACTTGCAATGATAATGCTTTATACGCTGACGGTTCTTATAATGACCTGCTGCGGAACGTTTTTTGACAGTATTGTTCATACGGTGCTTATAAATTTCTTTTCGCCTTTTGCTTTTGCACTTACCTTTGATACTATATATAATGCTGATTTTATGCTCGACCTGAACAGATTCTTTTATCCGATATTTGCTTGGACATCTCCTGCAGGGGCGGTTGCAATGCTTATTATGGGGATAGGCAATAATTTGTACAGCTACAACGCCGTACCGTTTTGGGAGTGGTCTATCGGAGTTATTGCAAATATAGCAGTAACATTTGCGCTTGCATATCATTTCTATAAAAAGCGCAGAGCGGAGCAGATCACAAAGCCTATCGTGTTCCGTTGGATATACAGCCTAATGATGATACTCGGACTTTGCTTTGCAATTATAGTGTCGGTCAATTTGGATCTGATCTCCGTCGAAGGAAAGTTCGATAAAAAATTCTTTACGGCCGTTTTCGTGACACTCCTTATATATATGCTGTGCGAGATAATTTCCAACAGAGGATTAAAAAATCTGTGGAAAGGCGCAGTACGATATGTGATAACATTTGCGGCTTATACAGCCTGCCTTGCGCTTGTATTCTCCACAAGATTTTTCGGAGTGGAATATTATGTTCCGTCCGCCGATGAGGTTGAAAAGATATACCTCGGCTACAGCGGAGCGTACTATGATAATATCTACAATACCTTTGATTATTACGGCGGCGACGGCTCGGACGGTTCGGTTTCGGTCATAGAGGACAGGGACTCCATTGAGAACATAATTGCGGCACAGCGTATCTCGGCTTCCGTTAGAAAAACTGCTTTAAAGAACGGCGGTACAGACGGTTGGCTGGAATGGCTCGACGAAAACGGCGAACCCTATAATCTGCTTGATTATTCCGTTTGCTGCGTACTGAAAAACGGAAGAAGAGTTACGCGTACTTACATCATTGTAACGGCTGAAGCAGAGAAATACCTTATGACTATTGATGCTTCGGAGGAATATAAAAAGCAGGCAGCACAAAGTCTGAAAAACAGATTTGAACCCTATGACGAACTCTATGAATGGCTTCGCACAACGCAGGAGCAAAATAAAAAGAACGGTGCTGTCGAAGATATTTCTGTTGATCTCTATCTGTACACTCCTATCAGCTCTTGGAAAGATGACGGAATGTACGCAAAGAAGATAAAAATGAACGAAAGCTTCTATAATGAGCTTCGTGACGCACTTGCAGCCGACAGAGAAGCTTTAACGGAGGACGAGTACTTCAGACCCTGCTCCGACAGAAAATATTCGATCAGCGTAACGCATATATTATGGGGATTGCCCATTGACGGAAGCTGGACGGAAACTATGAAAGTTCTTGCTGCGCACAACTGCTTCGATGCGCTTGACGATGACTTGGACGAATTGCTTGATGAAAGCAACAGAGAATATACACGCACGATAGCTGTGGAAAGAAATTCGGAATCCTCTCAATCAAGCCTTTTGTACCGTGCAAAGGAGGGCGTTTCAAACAAAGAATACTATGGCGGTTTGGCAAGCGATTCGAATATAAGATACGTTGTACACTATTCGGAAGACCTGCGTAAGCTGGTTGAAGTTATGCAGTTCAGATACATCACCGATGAAGTTATGTACAGTATCAGAATAAACGGCAACAGCTATCCCATACCACCCGAGTATTCCGACATTGCGGAAAGAGTTTTCAACTCGGCGGAAAATCTCAACGATTATCCCAACGGTACAACGATATATTACGGTATAGGTGCGGTGACGAATTAATGCGGAATTCATAATGCGTAATGCGTAATTTAGGGGCGATCGTCAAGTTCGGAAGCTTGACGGTTGCTCTTTTTTGCAATTATATTCCAAGCAAGAAAATCATTGATTTACCAAACTAAAAACTATGCATTAAGCATTACGAATTATCATTGCAGTGTCTTGTTATCGTTTTAATGGCATAAATTTCATATTTCACATAAAAATAAGGGCAGAAATTCTGCATTTTGTATAAATATGACGAAAAGCGCATATAATGTTGATGCTGCAAAAATTTTTGAGAAAAATTTGGCGAAAATGCTTGACAAATCGGCGCTTTATGTATATAATATTTAATTGTTTGATGCTGTCTTTATGGGTTATTGCGCCCGGACGTGCATATAAACAGTAATTTTTGGGAAAGGAGATAGATTATGCCTACATTTAACCAGTTGGTTCGTAAGGGAAGAGAGGTTTCCGAAAAGAAATCCACAGCTCCTGCTCTTCAGAAGGGTTACAACTCCAAGAAGAAGATCCAGATCGACCAGAGCGCACCTCAGAAGAGAGGCGTATGCACAGCTGTAAGAACCGCTACACCTAAGAAGCCTAACTCTGCTATGAGAAAGATCGCCAGAGTAAAGCTCACAAACGGTACGGAAGTTACTGCTTACATTCCTGGTATCGGCCATAACCTCCAGGAACACTCCGTTGTTCTTATCAGAGGCGGACGTGTAAAGGATCTCCCTGGTGTACGTTACCACATCATCAGAGGCACACTTGACGCTCAGGGCGTAGCTAAGAGAAATCAGGCTCGTTCCAAGTACGGCGCAAAGAAGCCTAAGGCAGGCGCAGCTAAGTAATAGCGCAAATACGAAATCTTAAAACATTGGCATATCATTGGAAGTATAACTCAATGAAACCACATATTGAATGTGGAGTATTCATTTTAATATATATGAATACCTCTGCATTGGACGTGCGTGTCATCGCAGAGATTGTGGATTGAAACGAGTACCTATGATATCATTTCTATGAAGGAGGGAAGAACTGTGCCAAGAAGAGGTAAAATCGCAAAGCGTGAAGTTTTGTGTGATCCGGTTTACAATTCTGAGATCGTAACACGTCTTATCAACAACATTATGCTTGACGGTAAGAAGGGTGTTGCTCAGAAGATCGTTTACGGTGCATTCGACATCGTAGCAGAGAAGACAGGCAAGGACGCTCTCGAAGCATTCAATGAAGCTCTCGAAAACATCATGCCTCTCCTCGAAGTAAAGGCTCGCCGTGTAGGTGGTGCAACATATCAGGTTCCTATGGAGGTACGTCCCGAAAGACGTCAGACTCTCGGACTCAGATGGCTCACGACCTATTCCAGAGCAAGAAGCGAAAGAACCATGAAGGAAAGACTTGCAGCTGAGATCATGGACGCTCTCAACGGTACCGGCGGTGCTTGCAAGAAGCGCGAAGATACTCATAAGATGGCTGAAGCTAACAAGGCATTTGCACATTACCGTTGGTAAGACGGCTTAATGCTGCAATTTATGGAGGTTTAATTTATGCCAAGAGATTGTTCACTTGAAGATACAAGAAATATTGGTATAATGGCCCACATTGACGCAGGTAAAACCACCACAACCGAGCGTATCCTTTTCTATACAGGTGTAAACCATAAGATCGGTGAAACTCACGACGGTGCTGCAACAATGGACTGGATGGCACAGGAGCAGGAGAGAGGTATCACAATTACTTCCGCTGCTACAACTGCACACTGGGCAGGCCATAGAATCAATATTATCGACACCCCCGGCCACGTTGACTTTACAGTTGAAGTTGAACGTTCACTTCGTGTACTCGACGGTTCTGTAACGGTTCTCTGTGCAAAGGGCGGCGTTGAGCCCCAGACAGAAACAGTTTGGAGACAGGCAAATAAATATCAGGTACCGAGAATGGTATATGTAAACAAGATGGATATCATGGGTGCAAACTTCTACCACGTTGTAGATATGATGCACGACCGTCTTAAGTGTAATGCTGTTCCGATCCAGCTCCCTATCGGCGCTGAAGACGACTTCAAGGGACTTGTTGACCTTGTTGAAATGAAGGCTTACGTTTACTATGACGACCTCGGAAAGGATATCAGAGTTGAAGATATCCCTGCCGATATGGTTGAAAAGGCTCAGAAATACCACGAAGCTATGCTCGAGGCTGTTGCTGAGCAGGACGATGAGATCATGGAAAAATACCTCGGCGGTGAGGAAATTACCATTGATGAGATCAAGAAATGTATCCGTAAGGGTACTATCGCAAATACAATGGTTCCTGTTGTTTGCGGTACTTCTTACAGAAATAAGGGCGTACAGAAGCTCCTTGACGCTATCGTTGACTATATGCCTTCTCCGCTCGATATCCCTCACATCAAGGGCGTAAACCCTGAAACAGGTGAGGAAGAGGAAAGACCTTCCTCTGACGATGAGCCGTTCGCAGCTCTCGCATTCAAGATCGCTACTGACCCGTTCGTTGGTAAGCTCTGTTACTTCCGTGTTTACTCCGGTAAGGTAGATGCAGGCGCAACTGTCCTCAATGCAACAAAGGACAACAGCGAAAGAATGGGACGTATCCTCCAGATGCATTCTAACCACAGAAAGGATATCGATACCTGTTATGCAGGTGATATCGCTGCCTGCGTTGGTCTTAAGAATACAACAACAGGTGATACGCTCTGCGATCCTAAGCACCCTATAATCCTCGAATCTATGGAATTCCCTGAGCCTGTTATCCAGCTCGCTATCGAGCCCAAGACTAAGGCCGGTCAGGAAAAGATGGGTATCGGTCTTTCAAAGCTTGCTGAAGAAGACCCGACCTTCAAGACATGGACAGACGAAGAAACAGGACAGACGATCATTGCCGGTATGGGTGAGCTTCACCTTGATATCATCGTTGACCGTCTTCTCAGAGAATTTAAGGTTGAAGCTAACGTAGGTGCACCTCAGGTTGCTTACAAGGAAACTGTCAAGACTCTTGCTGATGTTGATCACAAGTACGCTCGTCAGTCCGGTGGTAAGGGTCAGTACGGTCACGTTAAGATCAAGCTTGAACCTAACGAATCCGGTAAGGGTTACGAGTTTATCAATGCAGTTGTCGGCGGTGCTATTCCTAAGGAATACATTCCTGCTGTTGACAAGGGTATCCAGGGCGCTATGAAGTCCGGTATCCTCGCAGGCTACCCTGTAGTTGACGTAAAGGTTACTCTTTACGATGGTTCTTACCATGAAGTCGACTCCTCTGAAATGGCATTCTCGATCGCAGGTTCTATGGCGTTCAAGGAAGCTATGAAGAAGGCTAACCCATGCATTCTCGAACCTATCATGAAGGTATCCGCTATCGTTCCCGAGGACTTTATGGGAACTGTTATCGGTGACCTCAACTCCAGAAGAGGACAGATCCTCGGTCAGGAGATCAACAACGGAACAGCTCAGGTTGACGCTCTCGTTCCGCTCTCTGAAATGTTCGGTTACTCCAACGACCTCCGTTCCAAGACACAGGGTCGTGGTCAGTACACAATGGAACCGCACAGCTATGTAGAAGTTCCTAAGAACGTTGCTGAAAAGATCATGACTGCAAGAGGCAAGGCTGAATAAGTTTTTTAGTAAAATTTATAAAAAAGCTTGCTTTTTCGGTTCAAATCTGTTATTATAGTATTATAATAAATCCCATTATATATTATCTAAGGAGGAAATTCCAATGGCAAAGGCACATT
>UQQA01000078.1 GCA_900543105.1 uncultured Ruminococcus sp.
TGCCTTGTCTGCAACAAAATTATGCTCGAAAATCCGCACACATTTCTTATGAAGATAGGTTCTAAAACCCGGGCACTTGGGCGGTTCACGGCGATCCGCTTGAGTACCCGTGTAAGAAAACGGCAAACGCTTTTTTACACGGGTACTCAAAATATTTCCCACGAAAGGACGATCTGTATGGCACAGTTCATATCAACATTGTTTAACGGACTCAGCTTAAGCTCGATAATCCTGCTGACCTCGATAGGTCTTGCAGTCACATTCGGACTTATGAGAGTTATCAATATGGCGCACGGCGAATTCGTTATGATAGGCGCATATATGACTTATGTTACACAGCAGATATTTGCTGCTGTTTTTCCCGAAAGCGTGAGAGATATTTACTATATAGTATCTATCCCCATTGCATTCGGAACGGCGTTCCTGCTCGGAAGTCTGCTTGAAAGATTCGTCATTCAGAGGCTTTACGGCAGAGAGATCGACAGCCTGCTCGCAACATGGGGCATCAGCCTTATCTTACAGCAGGCGGCACGAAGCATCTTCGGAACACAGGGCGTTAACGTTACCGCACCGTCGTTCTTGCAGGGCGGCGTAACGGTCGGCGGCTGCACTTTCTCCTATAACAGGATCTTCATTATGTTTATGGTTCTGCTTTGCCTGCTTATCGTCTGGGTAATAATGTACAAGTCGAACTTCGGCAAGCAGATGAGAGCCGTTATGCAGAACAGACCGATGGCACAGTGTATGGGAATCAACTCACGAAAGGTCGATAACATCACGTTCGCACTCGGTTCGGGTCTTGCAGGCATTGCAGGCTGTTCCGTTGCACTTCTCGGCTCGATAGATTCAACGGTCGGTCAGAGCTACATCGTAAACTCGTTTATGGCAGTCGTTCTCGGCGGCGTAGGAAAGCTTTTGGGAACGGTGCTTGGCTCGACGATAATCGGTTCGGCAAGCATTTTCACGGAAAACTACACTTCATCTACAATAGCAAAGGCTATCGTGCTTCTTATCGTTATTGTATTTCTTCAGAAGCGTCCGCAGGGTCTGTTCGTTATCAAGAGCAGAAGCCTTGACGAATAACCAAAGGAGAATGAGATATGAACAAGCTTATAAAAAAACAGGGTTCAAATATCTGCTTCGGCGTTATAGCGGTCGTACTTGCAGTTATGCCGCTGCTGTATTCCGCAGGACTTATGAACAGCTCAACGGTTCTTTTTCTCGGCAAATGCACAGCCTTTGCGATCGCAGCAATGGGCATCGACCTGATATGGGGCTATACGGGAATCCTTAGCCTCGGTCACGGACTTTACTTCGCACTCGGCGGCTACGCAATGGCAATGTACTTAAAGCTTCAAAGCACGGGCGGAAAGATCACCGACTTTATGCACACGGGCGGACTTACGGAGCTTCCGCTCGCCTGGAAGCCGTTCCTTAACCTGCCGCTCTCGCTGATAATGATAATCGTTGTCCCCGCAGTTGTTTCGGGCGTTATCGGCTACTTCATCTTCAAGAGCAGAGTTAAAGGCGTTTACTTCTCAATTATTTCGCAGGCTCTCACTTGGGCAGCGTATTCGATCTTCATCGCACTTTCGCCTTATACGAACGGAAATGTCGGCATCACCGAGATAAAATCTATCTTCGGCAGTATCAAGGGTGAATCGAACAAGAGCAGAATGTTCCTGCTTTTCTATGTAGCACTCGCAGTAATGATAGGCGTTTATGCGCTCTGCAAATTCCTTGTAGGAAGAAAATTCGGCAAGCTCCTTATCGCAATAAGGGACGGCGAGAACCGGACGTATTTCTCGGGCTACAGAGTTAGCAGCTACAAGACCTTCGTTTACGTTTTATCCGCTGTTATCGCAGCTGTTGCAGGCGCAGTTTTCGTAAACTTCAACGGCAGCATCACACCGTCGCAGATGACGATATCCTATTCCATCACAATGGTGATCTGGGTAGCTATCGGCGGCAGAGGAACTATCATCGGCGCAGTTATCGGTGCATTCCTCATCAACCTTTGCGAATACAACCTCAGCTCGGGCGCAATGGTTGAGATCTGGCAGTACATCATCGGCGCAGTTTTCTGCATAACGATACTCTTCTTCAAGGGCGGCATCGTTGGATTCGTAAAGGATCAGCTCCCCGAGATGATCGCTTCGGGAAAGAACAAAAAGGCAAAGACTTCGGAAGCTTCCGCCGAAAAAGTAAAAGCATGAAAGGAATGTTTACAGTATGACAAGCAATGAAAACGTACTTGAAATAAAAAATATTTCCGTATGCTTTGACGGATTTTACGCTCTGACGGACGTTCGTACAAATGTAAAAAGGCACACGATACACTTTTTCATCGGTCCGAACGGCGCAGGAAAGACAACTCTTCTCGATATTATCTGCGCAAAGACAAAGCCGACTGCAGGAAACATTATGTATTACCCTGAGGGCAGAGAGCCGATGCGACTTACGGGAATGAAAGAGTACAAGATCGTCCGCGAGGGCATCGGCAGGAAGTTCCAGGTGCCGAGCGTTTTCGTGAACCTCACGGTGCTTGACAATATGATACTTTCGCTCAAGGGTCACAAGGGCATAATGGATTCGATCTTCGGAAAACCGTCCGAGGAGGAGCTGAAAAGCATTGACGAAGTGCTTGAAAAGGTCGGACTTCTCGATAAAAAGGACGTTCGTGCAGGAAGTCTTGCACACGGTCAGAAGCAGTGGCTTGAGATCGGAATGCAGCTCGTTCAGAAGCCTGAGATAATAATGCTTGACGAGCCTGCGGCAGGAATGGGCAAGCCCGAAACGTTCCGCACGGGTGAAATTCTCAAAAAGATCAAAGATGAATGCACCGTTATCGTGATCGAACACGATATGGACTTTGTAAAGCAGGCGGCTGACACCGTTACCGTCCTCCACGAGGGAAAAATTCTTATGGAGGGCGACATAAACGATGTTCTTGCCGATAAGACCGTTCAGGCGGTCTATCTCGGAAGAGGGGGAGAAAAGTAATGCTCAAAGTTGAACATATTGACGCTTGCTACGGCGAAAGCAAGGTCATAAGCGACCTTTCGTTTGAAGTTCCGAAAGGAAAGATAGTAAGTCTTATCGGTCGAAACGGCGTTGGCAAAAGCACGACACTCAAAAGCATAATGGGACTTGTAAAAACTCCCTCCGGAAAGATAATTTTTGACGGAAAGGACATTATCAGAATGCCGACCTACGAAAGAGTAAAGCTCGGCATCGGATATGTTCCGCAGGGACGTGATATCTTTCCGCAGATGACCGTTCAGGAGAACATCGAGCTTGGCTTGCAGCCGCTCGGAGGAAAGGGAAAAGTCCCCGATTATCTTTATGAGCTTTTTCCGATACTTCCGAAGTTTGCAAAGAGAAAGGGCGGCGACCTTTCGGGCGGTCAGCAGCAGCAGCTGGCAATTGCGAGGGCGCTTGCGGCTGAACCGAAGATAATCATTCTTGATGAACCGACCGAGGGTATTCAGCCGTCCATCATTCAGGACATCGGCGCAGCGATACGCCGAATAAACGAGTGGAAAGGCATCACGGTGCTGCTCGTTGAACAGTATCTCGACTTCGTGCTTGAAAATGCGGAGGAGATATATGTAATGGAAAAGGGTTCTATCGTCTTCAAGGGCGAACGGAACGAAAACGATCATAATGAGATACGCCGCCTTATGACGGAGTAAGAACCCGTCTTCACAAGCATATGCGCACGTCTTTTCGGCAAATTTTGCCGCAGACTGCGTTAAAAATCCTTGCCTTGTCTGCAACAAAATTATGCTCGAAAATCCGCACACATTTCTTATGAAGACAGGTTCTAATATATTCAGGGAGGAATTATTTATGGCTTGCTTTATCGCACCCGTAACGGAAGCTATCGTTACAACTATCACAGAAAAGGTTCTTCATTCGCACGAATGTAGGGCTGAACGTGAGGGGAAGGAACTCACCTGCAAATTCTCCGAAAAGCTCGGACTGCTCAACAAGATGCTCTGGGGCGGCTCTGCTCTGCTTGCATTCGAGCATATCTGGCACGGCGAAGTCGTTCCGTTTTTCCCGTTCTTAACGGCGGCAAACGACCCCGAGACAACGCAGGTAATGCTGCACGAAATTGCGACATCGGGCGTTGCAATGGCGGCGCTTGTAACAGCCGTCTGGGCAGGAATTTTATGCATCGGAGCAGCAGTAAGAAAGAAAGCTGACAAGACCGCAAAGGAGAGTGCAGAATAATGACACTTCTCATAACTATTTTTGCCGCTGTAATTTCAACGGCTGTATGGTACACAAGCAGCAAGGCTCGCGAAATGAAGATCGGAACGCTCTGCTGTATGTACTGGGGAGCATCGCTGATGTGGCTTGTTGACGCTGTTGTTGAGTATATGGAAATGGGTGCGGAATTTTTCGTACCCGATACAATGTCTATGATAAATGACGGATTTTTAGGCTTGTCTGTCGTTGCTCTCGGACTTGTTATATGGACAGTAATTGTTCTTGTAAAGGATCCGAACGGCGTTGTAAAGAAAATTATAATGCACAAATAAATGACCGCTTATCCGTCCGCATTCTGCGCACGGATTTTCGGCGTATATTCTGAAAGGAATGAGAAAAAATGCATCTTACACCGAGAGAGCAGGAAAGATTGATGATACACTCCGCAGGTGAGCTTGCGAAGCAGCGAATGGCGAGGGGACTGAAGCTCAACTATCCCGAGGCTATTGCTTACATAACCTCCGAATTGCTCGAACTTGCCCGTGACGGCAGGACCGTTACCGAGCTTATGAGCATCGGAAAGCAGCTTCTGACCTGCGATGATGTTATGGATGGCGTACCCGAAATGATACACGAGATTCAGCTTGAAGCGACTTTTCCCGACGGAACGAAGCTTGTCACCGTTCACGAACCTATCGTGCCGAACAACAATATTATCCCCGGCGAGCTTCTTATCGGGGACGGTGAGATAGAAATAAATTCGGGCAAGGACAGCTCCGAGCTTACTGTTACAAATACAGCCGACAGACCTATCCAGGTCGGCTCGCACTTCCACTTTTTCGAGGTCAACAAGGCACTCGAATTCAACCGGGGACTTGCTTACGGTATGCGCCTTGATATCCCTGCCGGAACAGCAGTGCGTTTTGAACCGGGCGAAAGCAAGCGTGTAAAGCTTATCGCAATTGGCGGAAAGCGTGTCGGCTTCGGACTTAATGATCTTGTTCAAGGCGCAATGGACGACCCTGATGTTAAGGCAAAGGCGATCGCAAAGGCTAAGGAAAAAGGTTTCTTGTTCGGGGAGGGCGAGTAAAATGTTCAAAATGTCAAGAAAGCAGTATGCAGATATGTACGGCCCTACAACGGGCGACAGAATTCGTCTGGGTGATACTTCGCTCATTGCCGAGGTCGAAAAGGACTACTGCGTTTACGGCGAAGAAGCAAAATTCGGCGGCGGCAAATCGCTCCGTGACGGTATGGGACAGTCCTGCTCCGTACCCGACAGCGAATGTCCCGACACGGTAATAACAAGCGCAGTCGTTATCGACTCAACGGGCATCTACAAGGCTGATATCGGCATAAAGGACGGAAAGATCTGCGGCATCGGCAAGGCAGGCAACCCCGACATTATGGACGGCGTTACGCCCTCGCTCGTTTTCGGTGCATCGACCGAAGCTATCGCAGGCGAGGGGCTTATCCTCACCGCAGGCGGAATCGACACGCATATCCATTTTATCAGCCCGACGCAGATCGAAACTGCACTTTATTCGGGCATCACAACGATGATAGGCGGCGGTACGGGTCCTGCCGACGGCACGAACGCTACCACTTGCTCGCCCGGAAAATTCAACATTGAAAAAATGCTCGAGGCATCGGAAGAATACCCGATGAACCTCGGCTATCTCGGCAAGGGCAACAGTGCAGGCATCAAGACCCTCACCGAGCAGGTCGAAGCAGGTGCTTGCGGCTTGAAAATACACGAGGACTGGGGCGCAACTCCGTCCGTTATCGACAAGGCTCTGACCGTTGCGGACAAATACGATGTTCAGGTTTCTATCCACACCGACACGCTCAACGAGGGCGGCTTTGTAGAGGATACCCTCGCCGCAATAAACGGCAGAACTATCCACACCTACCACACCGAGGGTGCAGGCGGCGGACACGCTCCCGACATTATCAAGGCAGCAGCGTTCCCGAACGTTCTTCCCTCGTCCACGAACCCGACAATGCCTTTCACCGTCAACACGATAGACGAGCATCTTGATATGCTTATGGTCTGCCACCACCTCGACAGCAAGGTTCCCGAGGACGTTGCTTTCGCAGATTCAAGAATTCGTCCCGAAACCATTGCCGCTGAGGACGTTCTACACGATATGGGCATTTTCAGTATGATGTCGAGCGACTCGCAGGCAATGGGGCGTGTCGGCGAGGTCATCACAAGGACTTGGCAGACGGCTTCAAAGATGAAAGATCAGCGCGGAGCTCTCCCCGAGGACAGCGAACGAAACGATAATTTCAGAATAAAGCGTTATGTTTCAAAATACACGATAAATCCTGCGATCACGCACGGCATCGCCGATTATGTCGGCTCGGTCGAGGTCGGAAAATTCGCCGATCTTGTACTCTGGAAGCCGTCAATGTTCGGCGTAAAGCCCGAAATGATAATCAAGGGCGGCTTTATCTGCGCTTCAAAAATGGGTGATGCGAACGCTTCTATCCCGACACCTCAGCCTGTCGTTTATACAAAGATGTTCGGTGCAAACGGACTTGCCGTAAAGCGCTGCTGCATAAGCTTCGTATCGGGTGCGGCTGTTGAAAACGGAATCAAGGAGCGCCTCGGACTTCAGAGGATAGTTCTCCCCGTGAAAAACTGCCGTAATATCGGCAAAAAGGATATGCGCTTCAACGATGTAACGGGCGATATCAAGGTCGATCCCGAAAATTACCGCGTTACCGTTGACGGAAAGCTCATAACCTGCGAGGCTGCGCAGAAACTTCCTCTTACGCAGAAATACTACCTATTTTAAGGAGCAAGACCTATGATAACGGAAAAAATAATCGGAAAGCTTGACGAAAATTTCAAGACCGATAAAAAAATAGAATATGTTTCGGTCGATTGGTTCGAGCGTGATAAAAAGCTTCTCCGCAAGACCACCGATTCGGGCGAAGATATCGGAATAAGGATCGTCGAGCCGCTCAACGAGAATGACATCATCTATGAGGACGAAAACAGGCTTGTTGTTGTCACGATCGCACCGTCCGACCTTATCAGCGTGAGCATTGGTTCGATAGAGGAGATGGGACGGCTCTGCTTTGAGCTTGGAAACCGCCATTTATCGCTTGCTATCGGTCACGACAATGTAAAATGCCCTTACGATGAACCGACTTTTGAGTATCTGAAAAAGCTCGGATTCAATGCGGTAAAGACCCACGAAAAATTCACGGGCTACACCGAATGTAAGGGTCACGCTCACACCGATGCTCATGGAAATGCTCAACATTCACACGAGCATCATGAGCATGAACACAACCATGGTGAATATCACCATGAACACCATTGACAAAATGCCGTTTCTGCGGCTTGTTCAGGCGCTTGATCCGCTGTTTCCGATAGGTGCGTTCACGCTTTCCAACGGTATGGAGACCTACGTTCAGAAGAACATCGTCAAGGACAAAAACAGCCTTTCGGAGTTTCTGAAAGCTTATCTTTTCACGCTTCCGACGGGTGATGCGGGCTTCGCAGCAAGGTCGGCGCTCGGAGATGATCCGCTGCTGCTCGATGAGCTTTTTACGGCAGCAAGGTCGCCCTTTGAACTGCGGAACGGCAGCAGGAACCTTTGCAGGCGTTTAATAAAGACAGAAGCGGCAATGGGAAAATGTCCTCTGCTTGAAGAATATGGCAGAAGTATTGTCGAGGGCAAAGCAAACGGAAGTCACCCTGTTGCGGTCGGACTTTTTATCCGTGATATCGGCGCTGACGTTTATGACGGTGTTGCGATGTACTGCTACAGCCTGCTTTCGTCAATGGTAAATCACGCTGCGAAGCTTGTTCCGTTAAGTCAGCTCGACGGTCAGGCGGCTCTTGCGAAGGCGATAGAGGAGATACCGAAAGCGGCGGAGCTTGCGATGAAAGTGGAAACGGACGACCTCGGGATCGGCGGTGCAGGCTTTGATCTGCGTTCAATGGAGCATGAAAAGCTTTATTCGAGAATTTATATATCTTGATATTTTGAGAGGGAGAATTAAAATGGCTTATGTAAAGATCGGCGTCGGCGGCCCTGTTGGTTCAGGCAAGACCGCACTTATCGAACGCCTTACAAGAAAAATGTCTGAGGAATACAGCATCTGCGTTGTTACGAACGATATTTACACCAAGGAGGACGCTGAGTTTCTTATAAAAAATTCGGCACTTCCGCCCGAAAGGATAGTCGGCGTTGAAACGGGCGGCTGTCCCCACACGGCTATCCGTGAGGACTGCTCGATGAATCTTGAAGCTATCGATGAAATGGCTGCACGTTTCCCCGATGTTCAGATAATCTTTATCGAAAGCGGCGGCGACAACCTATCCGCAACGTTTTCGCCCGACCTTGCAGACGCTTCTATCTACGTTATTGATGTTGCGCAGGGCGAAAAGATACCGAGAAAGGGCGGTCCGGGCGTTACACGTTCCGATCTGCTCGTTATAAACAAGACCGACCTTGCACCGCTCGTTGGTGCGAGCCTTGAAGTCATGGCATCCGATTCAAAGCGAATGAGAGGGGACAGACCGTTTATGTTCACGAACCTTATGACTCTTGACGGCGTTGACGCTGTTATCGATTGGATAAAGAAAAACGTCCTTTTTGAGGACTTAAAATGAGCATCTTAAAACTTACCGCCGAGAACAGAAACGGTCGGACGGTCATTGCTGACACGGAATTTACCTCGCCGCTGAAGATAGCGAACCCATTTTACCGTGACGACCACACCGAGGTCATGATGATGGCGGCAAGCGCAGGTATTCTTGAGGGCGATCATTATGATATCGAGCTTACCGTCAAGTCAGGCGCAAGCCTTAAATTTACGGCGCAGTCTTACACAAAGCTATTCAAGGCAGAAAGCATCGGGGCATCTCAGCGTGTAAAGATCACCGTTGAAAGCGGCGGAAGTCTTGTTTATATGCCCTGTCCCGTGATACCGTTCGGCGGAAGTATTTTCGACACGCGTACCGATGTGCATTTGCAGGAGGACAGCAGCTTTGCGATGACCGACATTCTCTCCTGCGGAAGAACCGCAATGAAAGAACGCTTTGAGTTCACAAGCTACCGTTCAAGGACGGCTGTATATATCGGAGAAAAGCTTTGTTTTCTCGATAATCAGAAGCTTATCCCGAGCGAAACATCACTTTCGGGGACGGGTTTCTTTGAAAATCGTTCACACGTTGGAATGATGTATATTTACGGCAAAGAACCGAGCATACCCGAATGTGAAAGGATAGAATTTGCCTCGACCGATGCCGCAAAGGGTGTATGTGTCCGTGCGGCGGCTGACAGCGCAGATGAGATATGGCGGTTTTTCGGAAAAATAATTGCATAAAAAACGCTGTACAGGCGAGTGGTCTGTACAGCGTTTTGTGTTATGTATCAAATTTATTCTTCGCGGAGTGTAAAGGAACTCATAAGCTCTTTGAGCATTGAAGCCTGTCCCGAAAGCTCTTCCGAGGCTGCGGCGGATTCTTCTGCTGTTGCGGAGTTAGTCTGTACTACGGAGGAGATCTGCTCGATGCCTACCGATATCTGCTTGATAGAGTCTGCTGCGTCATTCGATGCTGCGGAGATCTTGCTGTTGAGTGCTGTAACCTCATCCGAAGAGGTTTCCACGCCGTTCATTATATTGGCAAATTCCGATACAAGCTCGCTGCCGTTATGAACAGCTTCGATAGAAGCTTCGATAAGCGAGTTTGTGGAGTTTGCGGCATCGGCGGATTTGCTTGCAAGGTTTCTTACTTCATCGGCAACGACCGCAAAGCCCTTGCCTGCTTCGCCTGCTCTTGCGGCTTCAACAGCGGCATTGAGGGCGAGGATATTTGTCTGGAATGCGATGTCTTCGATAGTTTTGATTATGTTGCGTATCTCGTCGGACTTTGTGCTGATCTCATCCATTGCGGCAACGAGGTCTTTCATTCTCTCGCCGGCATCGGCCATCTTGCTGCTTGTGTCATTGGTCTTTTCCATTGCATTGTTAGCATATTCGGCGTTTTCATTGATCTTATCGGAAACAACGCTGATAGTTGCGGCAAGCTCCTCAATTGAAGAAGCCTGCTCTGTTGCACCCTGCGAAAGAGCCTGAGCGCCCGAGGAAACCTGATCCGCACCTGCGGAAACCTGATCTGCGGCTTCGTTTATCTGTGACATTGTGCCGCTGAGGTTATGGTTGATATCGCGGAGGTACTGGAGAAGTATCTTATAATCGCCGATATAATACTGTTCGCCCTTGCTTGTATGTATGTCAAAATTGCCCTTCGACATAGCCTCGAGGATACGGCCGATATCCTTGATGATATTGTTTGTGTTGGAAACAACGGTCTGTGATGCTGTGGAAAGGATGCCCGTTTCGTCCTTAGCCTTGATAACAGGAACAGGACTTTGAAGGTCGCCTGCGGCAAATTTTTCAATACGCTCTGCGCAAACACGGATAGAGCTGCCGATATGGCTGCCGACTATTCTTGCAAAAACAGTTGCGACGATGCAAGCAGCTACAAGCACCATTATTGTTAAAATGATAGACCGGTAGGTATTATCCATAAAGTCGCTCTTGGGAGCATAAGTAGCGAGCGACCAGCCATCGGTATTGGGAATAGGCGTGTATGCAATGAATTTTGGATTGCCGTTGAGCTTGTAGCTGGTAAAGCCCGATTCACCGTTTCTCATTTTCTGATGGACTTTGGCAAGTGTTTTATAGCCTGTCTTACCTGTTGTGTCGGATTCGGCGAGAGCCTCAATGTTTTCTGCATTTTTTACAACTTCACTGTCAACATCGGCGATCGTATCGCCGTCGCTGTCGATAATGTATGCGTTGCAGTTGTCGCTCAGTTTGATCTCTCTTACGATATCGTTAAGAAATTCCGTATCCGGCTGGATAAGAACGCAGCCTGTGACTTCGCTGCCGGAAACGCCGTTTTTCCATACAGGGGCGGCAATAACGATAACAAGCTCGTTCGTCAGTTTTGAAAGAACAGGTTCGGAAATAGTGGCGTTTCCGAGCATTGCCTGCTGGAAATATTCTCTGTCGCTGTAATTTTTGCCGTCAATGGAGCTGCCGTCTGCATAAATAAGATTGCAGGACACAAGTCCGTGTTGGTTTGCGCTTTGCTTGAGTATCTCTGTCTTGTCATTGTCGGAAACGCTTGCATTGGAAAGGCTCGGGATAACGCCAAGTCCTGTCGCAATGTTTTCATAGGAACGTATTTCCCAGCTTATGCGGTTTGCGGCAAGCTCCGTGGAGATGAGCAGATCTTTGTTAAGGGTTTCGATGGTTGTTTTATAGGTCATAATACCTGCGAATGTACCTAAAATGAGTAGTGATATGCCGACAAGAAGAATGCAGCATAAAAAGATTTTTTGCTTGATCGATTTCATAGAATGACCCCCAAAATATTTATTAAAAGCTTTTCGGACGGCAAAGAACAGCTTTTTAGATTCACCGTTTTCTGACAAAATCCGAACTTTTTCCATTTACATATTATAATTATACCACTTTACACGAAAAAATCAAGAGGAATCAGAGATTGTTGTTATTTATTTAAAAAATGTTATTTTTTATTTAATATAATAAATGTTGCAACTGCAATTCCTACTATTGCCATTGTTGTATAAATTATTGTA
>UQQA01000079.1 GCA_900543105.1 uncultured Ruminococcus sp.
GGCAAAATTTGCCGAAAAGACGTGCGCATATGCTTGTGAAGACGGGTTCTAATATGTACATTCACGTTTAAGCAATTAACATTATATCAAAAATTGAATTTTTAGTCAATGTCGATTTTGTATATTTGGTTTCGGGCGTTTTGTTTACTTCCAACAAAAAAACAGGCAGACAGGAGCATTTTTTGCCCCTGTCCTCCTTTTAAACGATTAGGTTATTTGTAAATTTTATATTAACCGTATGTTACAAATTTAACCCATAGCTTCAAGTTCTTTGTTGAACTCATCGATATAGATCTGCGCAGCCATATCGAGGGATTCTCTTACAGTTGCCCAGTCGCCGCCCTGGAATGCAGCTCTTACACCTGTTTCGCCGCTGTCAACGAGGGAGTTGAGGTCGGGCTGAACGCCGTTTACAAGGTCATAAACGGGGTGTTCCGCTGTCATTTCGGTGATCTTATCCTGCATTGCGAGCATTTCCTCGGTCCAGCCGAAGTCGTTGATGCTCTTGTCGCGGTTGATCTGCTTTGTTCTGTCATCGCTGTTTGCTGCGAGGATACATTCCATGAACTTGATAACGCCCTCGGGGTTCTGTGCGCCCTTGCAGAGCATATAAGCTTCAAGACCTGCGGGGAGGTAATAAGCGTCGGCGTTCGGGTCTTTCGGGATCGGAACGAACATAACGTCCTCGGCTTCTCCGAAGGTCTTTGTCCAGATATCGGGAGAAGAGTTGATCTCATAAAGTCCGCTTATGTAGAAAAGCTCCTTGCCCTCGCCGATATATTCGATGTGAGTTTTCCAGCCTGTAAGGTTCTTGTCAAGGATAAGGCCGTTGTCAAAAAGCTCCCTCTGGAAGTTCATTGCACGTTCAAGTGCGGGGCTGTAGAAGTTGTCGGAAAGCTTTCCGTCCTTGATCTCGAGTGCAGGCGCGCCCGATGTCATCATAAGCGGCTTTTCGTTGAACCAGCCGTCAAGACCGTAGTTTCCTGCGTCAACATCACAGAATTCAAGAAGATCCTGCTTGAATGCATCCCATGTCCATGTTCCCTCTTCAAGCTGATCCGCAGGGTCGTCAAGACCGTAAGCTTCGATAGTCTGGCGGTTGTAGTAAACGACCTGACCTGCCGTTGCGGCTGTTGCGATGAGATAGTGATGTCCGCCGAGGAAGAACATATCGTTAAGATCCTTTACGGGTGCCCAAAGGTCGCTGTCATAGTCGATATAATCGTCAACAGTCTGGAACATACCGTTTGTAACGCCGTTGGGGAATGAATCGAGGTCGCCGCCTGCGATAAAGTCAAGTCCCTCACCGCCGATTATCTTTGTGGAAAGATCGTCGAAGCGCTTGTTCCACGTTGTCGGTATATATTCGATCTCGCCATCATACTTTTCCTCGAAAAGTTCGAGTGAAAGCGCCTTTGTGTTGCCCGAAGTCGTAGCGTGGAAAGGATCATAGAACGAGAACCACTTGATAGTCTTGTTTTCAAGCTCACCGGTGAGAAGATCGGCAACGCCCTTTACCTGCTCTGAGTCCTCTTCGGAAAGCTCGGCGGTGTTGATGGGAACAGTTGCCTGAGTTGTGGTTTCCTCGGGAACTTCCGAGCTGTTTCCGCAGGCTGCAAGTCCCGATACCATAAGTACAGCCAGTGCTGCGGCTGTTATCTTTTTGTAGTTTGCCATAAATATCCTCCGTAATATTTTCTTTTCGGATCTCTCAATATATTAATTATAACAAATGAACTATGGTTATGTCAACGTTTACATACCCGATTTTACGTTTCTTTTTTTGTGCAAACTGCAATACGGAATGCACAAAAAATCACCCCGTCATAACACAATATGCTATAACGGGGTGATGATATTTTATAAAAAGACGTTCTGCTTATGCAGGTCAGTTACCGAAGTGGAATTTCCCTTACTTCTTGATAACTCTTACCTTGATAACAGTATCAACAGCAGCAAGCTTTGCAACAACGTCGTCGCTTACGTCGCCTGCAACATCGAGGAGAGTGTAAGCGTAGTCCTTCTTGGACTTGTTGAGCATATTGTCGATGTTAAGACCTGCATCGCCGAGAGCAGTTGTAAGAGCGGAGATAACAGCAGGAACGTTCTTGTGCATTACGCAGATCTTAGTTCCTGCAGCATTCATCGAGGCATCGGGATAGTTTACGGAGTTCTTGATATTGCCGTTTTCGATGTAGTCGATGAGTTCGAGAGCTGCCATCTTAGCGCAGTTGTCCTCGGATTCGGGAGTCGAAGCACCGAGGTGAGGAACAGCGATAACGCCCTTTGCGCCGAGAACCTCATCGGACGGGAAGTCTGTGATGTAAGCTGCAACCTTGCCGCTTTCGAGTGCAGGGAGGATAGCGGAGTTGTCAACGAGTTCGCCTCTTGCGAAGTTGAGTACACGAACGCCGTCCTTCATTGCTGCGATAGCATCGGCATTGATAGTACCCTTT
Source organism: uncultured Ruminococcus sp. (assembly GCA_900543105.1). Classification (GTDB taxonomy): domain Bacteria; phylum Bacillota; class Clostridia; order Oscillospirales; family Ruminococcaceae; genus UMGS363. Next base: position 2,457 of record UQQA01000079.1, read on the forward strand.
GTATCAGCGTTGAAAGGAACGTGGATAGTAACATAATCAGCAGCAGCGTAAAGATCCTTTACGTCCGAAACAGTCTTAACGGATGGATCAAGGCTGAGTGCCGCCTTAACGGAGAGGAACGGGTCGTAGCCGACAACCTTCATACCGAGTGCGATAGCAGCATTGGCAACGAGAACGCCGATAGCGCCAAGTCCGATAACGCCGAGCGTCTTGCCCATGATCTCTGGGCCTGCGAACTGGGACTTTCCCTTTTCTACCATTTTGCCGACCTCTGCGCCGTTGCCCTTAAGGGTCTGCGCCCAGATCATAGCGTCGGGAATTTTTCTCGATGTAAGAAGAAGTCCTGCGATAACGAGTTCCTTAACAGCGTTAGCGTTTGCGCCCGGTGTGTTGAATACGCAGATACCCTGCTCTGCGCACTTGTCAACTGGGATATTGTTTACGCCTGCACCTGCACGTGCAATGGCAAGGAGATTCGAGCCGAATTCCATATCGTGCATAGCAGCGGAACGCACCATGATAGCATCGGGGTTAGCAACTTCATCGGCAACGGTGTACTTTGCAGTATCGAAGTTATCCGTACCGTACTTAGAGATCTTGTTCAATGTTTGAATATTGTACATTTCAGTTTACCTCCAATTATGTATGTAGGGGGCAGTCCCCCGTCCCCTACAATTGAATTTGAATAAAAGGTTCAATATAACGGGCGGATATGGGATCCACCCCTACGGAATTTCAAAACTTTTCGGCATAACCGTTTAATGTAGGGCGGGAAACTCGCCCCTACATTTTCAAACAATTTCGCCGCGCGCATTAATTACGCATTACGAATTACGCATTACGAATTACGCATTACGCATTACTTAAGGTTTTCTGCCTCAAATTTCTTCATGAATTCAACGAGCTTTTCAACGCCCTCGATAGGCATAGCGTTGTAGATGGAAGCTCTCATACCGCCAACGGTTCTGTGTCCCTTAAGGTTCTCAAAACCTGCAGCCTTTGCTTCCTTAACGAACTTAGCGTCGAGGTCAGCATCGCCTGTTACGAAAGGAACGTTCATGAGCGAACGGTCTTTCTTTTCAACAGTTCCCTTGAAGAGCTTGCTCTGGTCGAGGAAATCATAGAGGATAGCGGCTTTCTTTTCGTTGTGAGCCTTCATAGCTTCAAGTCCGCCCATCTTCTTTATCCACTTGAATACCTTGCCGCAGATGTAGATGCCGTAGCATGGAGGTGTGTTGTAAAGAGAGTTGTTGTCAGCGTGAGTCTTATACTGGAGCATTGTCGGTGTGTTCTCAACATAAGGCTTTTCGGGGATAAGGTCTTCACGAATAATAGCGATAACAACGCCTGCAGGGCCTACATTCTTCTGAACGCCGCCGTAGATAACGCCGTACTTTGTTACGTCGATAGGTTCGGAGAGGAAGCAGGAAGAAACGTCAGCGATAAGCGTCTTGCCCTTTGTGTTCGGGAGTTCCTTGAACTTTGTGCCGTAGATAGTATTGTTTTCGCAGATGTAAACATAGTCTGCATCATCGTCGATAGGAAGATCGGAGCAGTCGGGGATATAGGAGAAAGTCTTGTCTGCGGAAGAAGCGACAGCGTTAGCCTTGCCGTACTTCTGAGCTTCCTGCCAAGCCTTCTTAGCCCACTGACCTGTGATTATGTAATCGGCAACGCCGTTCTTCATAAAGTTCATAGGTATCATAGCGAACTGCTGTGAAGCGCCGCCCTGGAGGAAGAGAACCTTGTAGTTGTCGGGGATATTCATAAGGTCACGGATATCCTTTTCGGCGGTCTGAATGATCTCTTCAAAAGCCTTTGAGCGGTGGGACATTTCCATAACGGACATACCTGTGCCGTTGTAATCAAGCATTTCTGCAGCTGCTTCTTTAAGAACTTCCTCGGGAAGTACAGCAGGACCTGCACTGAAGTTGTAAACTCTGGACATATTAAAAGCCTCCAATAATAGTATTACAAAATAAAAAAGTGAAACTATACTTTTATATTATAACCCCAAAAGAAAATATTGTCAAGGTTAAAGCGGTTAATATTTATCACTTCACCACGGCAAATTCAACGATATTTTCAATAATAAATTGTGCATTATGCAAATTTAATGCGTAATTCGTAATGCTTAATGCGTAATTATTTATTTCCGAAAATAATAAAAACCGCTTTTTATAAACATATAGAAGTCGTCATTTTAAGCCAAAAGCATAGCCGCAAAATCAAATATCGGCTATTTTCGCGAAGCTTAATTATGAATTACGCATTACGCATTACGAATTCTTCCAGAACCCGCCCTTGTGGAAATTTTCATTTCCGAGGGGAGCTGCGGTGAGTTTGAAGATAACACAGCCGTCGGGACAAACTATAGTCTTGCTGTATTTGTCGTCACCGCCGAGATTGGTGAGATCGCCGCCGCTTCTGACCGCCTCCATGAGCGGATAGAGCATCATCATGGTCTTGCTGCATATCCCATAGCCGTCCTTGTTCACGGGGCAGCCGTATGTGCAGGTGTATTTGTCCCCTATCTCCTCGCCGTTCCGGCAATAATGCTCGGTCGTATCGCCACGGAGAAATCCCGTTACTTCGACATTGAATTCATATTCCTCTGCGTACCATTTTTTCATAGCAATGTTCCTTTCTGTATGGCAGAAAATTATTCTGTGTTCTCAATTGTGCAGGCTTAACCATACTGTAAGCTTTTCCGCACTAATTTTTCCGTTTGCAAGCAACATACCTATTTCTACAAGCTCTGTTTGGGTACATTCTATTTCCACACCGTTAAGCGCAAGAAAAACAAGCATTGTGTGAACGCCTATTCTTTTATTTCCGTCTATGAACGGGTGATTTGCAACAAGAGCATAACCAAGACGGGCGGCTTTTTGTATAAGCGCAGGATATAGATCATTTCCGTCAAAAGTTTGAAAAGGCGATTCAAGTGCAGATTCCAACAATCCGTTATCCCTAACACCGTCTGTTCCTCCGGTCGCTTCGATAAGTGAACTGTGTATAGAGAGTACCTGTTCCTTAGTCAGCCTTATCATTTTGCCAACTCCTTATACGCTTCAAGATTTTTTGCAATAAGTCGTTTTGAGATTTCAGCCACATCTTCATCATCTGCCGTCTGAACCTTTTCGACTTCCGAAAATTCAAGAACGATATACCTCGGAACATTGTTTTTCATTATAACAGCCGAGCCGTTCTGATCGACAAGTCTTGCGACCTTTGAAAAATTCTGATTTGCTTCTGTTATTGATACAAGTGAATTAGTGTTTACCGTCATAAATAGCATCTCCTTTCCTTGTTATTTATATTATACTCTATTTTTAGGATAAATTCAACCTATTTTTATTTTGTTTAAAAAAAGAGGAGAAACCTCTGCCGCAGCTAAAGCTCCTCCTCTTTTACCTATAAAAAATAGAGCAAAGTCTTTCAACCTTGCTCCGCAAAAACTTGACGTTTTTTCCATGTGATTATATTATATGCCATTTTCCCGATTTGTCAAGCAATTTATAAACAGAAAACGCTCATAATGCAGTTTTCTTCCTCGGCCAAATTTTCAGATCAAATAATTCCGAATTCCGCATTCCTAATTCCGAATTTATCAGAAAAGTCCCGAAATATTACCGTTATTATCGCAGTCGATCTTAAAAGCCGCAGGAGCTTTCGGGAGTCCGGGCATTATCATGATGTCGCCCGTGAGCGCAACCACAAAGCCTGCGCCTGCGGAGAGCTTGAGATCTCTTACTGTGATAACGAAATTCTCGGGCTTGCCAAGCTTTGTCGGGTCATCGGAGAGCGAATACTGCGTCTTTGCAACGCATACGGGAGTTCCGCCGAAGCCGAGATCCTCGATCTCTTTGAGAGCCTTTTCCGCCTGCTTTGTGAAGATAACTCCGTCTGCACGGTAGATTTCCTTTGCAATGGTATCAAGCTTTTCCTTGATAGAAAGCTTCTCGTCATAGAGGTAGTGGAAGTTGTTCTCCGCTGTTTCAATAGTGTCGCAGACCTTCTGTGCAAGGTCTGTGCCGCCCTCGCCGCCCTTTGCGAAAATTTCTGCGAGCGAAACGGGAGTATCGAGTTCTGCGCAGACTCTCTTTATAACTTCGATCTCTGCATCTGTATCTGTGTGGAAACGGTTGATGGCAACAACAACGGGCAGACCGAACTTGTGCATATTTTCGATGTGTGTTTTGAGGTTGACAACGCCCTTTTCGAGTGCTTCGACATTCTCTGCGGTAAGCTCTGTCTTGGGAACGCCGCCGTTGTATTTGAGCGCTCTTATCGTTGCAACGAGAACTACGCAGGACGGTTTCAGTCCGCCGAATCTGCACTTGATATCGAAGAATTTCTCTGCGCCGAGGTCAGAGCCGAAGCCCGCTTCCGTGATAGCGTAATCTCCGAGCTTAAGAGCAAGCTTTGTTGCACGTATAGAGTTACAGCCGTGAGCGATATTTGCAAATGGGCCGCCGTGCATGATAGCAGGGTTGTTTTCAAGCGTCTGAACGAGGTTCGGCTTGACAGCGTCCTTGAGGAGAGCCGTCATTGCGCCCTCTGCGCCGAGGTCGTGAGCATAAACGGGCTTGCCGTCGTATGTATACGCAACGAGTATCTTTGAAAGGCGCTGTTTGAGGTCTGCAAGGTCGGAAGCAAGGCAAAGGATAGCCATAACTTCGGAAGCGACTGTAATTCTGAAGCCGTCCTGACGGGGAATTCCGTTGACCTTTCCGCCCATACCGATAACGATGTTTCTGAGTGCTCTGTCGTTCATATCAAGGCAGCGGTCTATCATTATTCTTCTCTGGTCGATGCCGAGAGCGTTTCCCTGCTGCATATGGTTATCGAGGAGTGCGCAGAGAAGGTTGTTTGCGGCTGTGATAGCGTGCATATCACCCGTGAAGTGGAGGTTGATATCCTCCATTGGAACTACCTGAGCATATCCGCCGCCTGCTGCGCCGCCCTTGATGCCGAAAACAGGTCCGAGCGAGGGTTCACGGAGTGCGAGGACTGCCTTTTTTCCTATCTTAGCCATAGCCTCGGTAAGACCTACCGAAATGGTCGTCTTGCCCTCGCCTGCGGGTGTAGGATTTATAGCTGTAACAAGGATAAGCTTGCCGTCGGGGTCATTCCTTGTCTTTGCGAAAAGTTCCTCGGAGAGCTTTGCTTTATAGTGTCCGTAAGGTTCGATCTCGTCCTCTGTGATGCCGAGCTTTGCTGCGACCTCTGTGATCCTGAGCATTTTTGCCTGCTGTGCGATCTCGATATCTGTAAGCATATCGTTATCCTCCAATAATATTCCAAAATTGTATTTTATCAAAAAAGCAGAATGACGGAGCTGACCGAAAATTCTGCTTTTATCTTTCGCTGTTAATTTTATACTAAACACCATTTAAAAACTATACAAAAAATCAAGCAAAAACTCTGATATATGGATTTTGCGCAGATTTTTTGTCTATAGTTTTATTGGTGTTTAGTATTAAAGTGCTACCTTTCTCACCGATGTTCCGGGGAAAGACTTCTTTTCGATATCCGCGCCGAGCTTGCGGAGCTTTTCTTCAAAGCATTCATATCCACGCTCGATGTGGTAGATATCTTCAATTTCGGTAACGCCCTTTGCCGCAAGTCCTGCAATGACGAGTGCCGCACCTGCTCTGAGATCGGGTGCTGTAACGGGTGCGCCCATAAGCGAACCAACGCCCTCGATAACTGCGACCTTTCCGTCAACGGAGATATTCGCACCCATTCGGCGAAGCTCGTCAACATAACGAAAACGGTTGTCGAAAATGCCCTCCGTTACGATGCTCGTTCCCTCCGCAAGGCAAAGGAGAGTCGATATCTGCGGCTGCATATCGGTCGGGAAGCCCGGGTGAGGCATTGTCTTTATGCTCGTTTTAACAAGAGGACCGTCAACGGAAATTCTGACAGCATCGTCGAATTCCTCAACGGTAACGCCTATCTTTTCAAGCTTTGCCGTGATGCTTTCAAGGTGCTTCGGGATAACGTTCTTAACAAGGACGTTGCCCTTTGTTGCGGCAGCGGCTATCATAAACGTGCCTGCTTCTATCTGGTCGGGGATAATTGCATAGGTTGCGCCTTTGAGCTTCTTCACGCCCCTGATCTTGATAACGTCCGTGCCTGCGCCCATAATATCCGCGCCCATTGAGTTGAGGAAGTTCGCAAGGTCAACGATATGCGGTTCTTTTGCCGCATTCTCGATAACGGTCATACCCGTTGCTTTTACGGCTGCGAGCATTGTATTTATCGTTGCGCCGACAGTTACCATATCGAAATATATCTGCGAGCCGATCAGATTTTCTGCATGGATATCGATCATGCCGTGATCGAGTGCGCATTCTGCACCGAGGGCAGTGAAAGCTTTGAGGTGCTGGTCGATAGGACGGTCGCCGAGGTAACAGCCGCCCGGCATAGCAACTCTTGCGCGCCTGAATTTGCCAAGGAGCGTTCCGAGAAAATAATAGGACGCTCTCATATGCTTTGCCATTTCATAAGGAACGATAGGCTCTGTGATGCCCGTTGCATCGATCCTTACAGTATTTTTATCAAGGAACTTAACGTCTGCGCCCATTTCGATGAGTATGCGCAGGCTGATGGAAACATCGCTTATCTGAGGAACGTTTTCGAGTACACACGCCTCGTCCGAAAGAATAACAGCAGGGATAATTGCAACGGCAGCGTTCTTCGCGCCGCTTATCTCAACCTCTCCGTTAAGGGTCCTGCCGCCCTTTATAACAAACTTCTCCAAGTTTTTTCTCTCCCATTTTTACCGAATATATAAAACCGGGCAAAACACCCGTGACAGCATCATAATAATTATGCAAAGGCGAGCTTTCTTCAGGAAACTACACACCAATGTTTATTATAACACAAACGGCAGAAAATTAAAAGACTTTTTTCATATTTTTTATTACAGAAATTTAGTCCGTTCTGCTGATTTTAATGTTAATATCAGCCAAAATAGGTCTTGAAAAAGATGAAAAATGTTATCTTCTGACAGTTTTTCTTTCACGCTTGACACCGTACATATTTTTGTCGGCGGATTTTATCATATCCTCCATAGCAAGGACGTTTCCGCAGGGAACTGTCGTGTATCCGCAGCTGCAGCCGACCTTGTACGGCAGCCCCGACATCTCGTTGTATGTTTCAAGATATTTGTCAACATCGGCAATGCACTGTGCGGCTTCATCGGCGCTTTCACTGCAGAAAACGGCGCAGAATTCATCACCGCCCGTGCGTGCGCAGACAGCGCCTTTCGGCATCGAATTTTTTACCGCTCTCGCCGTGACGATGATCGCATTGTCGCCGCCCTCGTGACCATAGGTGTCATTTATCGGCTTCAAGCCGTCAACATCGGCGCAGACGACCGTGACAAAACCGCTCTTGCTGTTAAGTATTTCGGGAGCAAAGGTGTTCAGTCCGCGGCGGTTGTATATTCCCGTCAGCGGATCGGTCATATTTATATTCCGGAGTTCATCGGCAATGATCTGAAGCTCCTTGTTCATATAAAATGTTCCCGCGTTGTTTGAAATATTCATTGTCCATGTAAGGAAAAGCTCGCCGCTGCCCTCGACCTTCATCGGACGGAATGCGAAATATCCAAGAAAGCAGTTTCGGAAATAAAGCGGAACGAACGCCATAAATACAGCTTCTTCCCTGCCGAAAAGCTTATTCGGGATAAGCTCCTTTACAGGAAAAACAGTTCCCGTCGGCACATCGTGACCGAATGTTAGCATCGAAACAGCTCTTTCTCCCAGACCGACATAATCCGAACTGTGTCGGAATTTTACCCTGCCCTTTTCAACGTCCTCGCACACGCATACATAGAGTTCAAGCAGACCGAAAAATGCGGCAATGACCTTTGTACTCGCAAAAAGCTCCTCCGAGGTTTCGGCTTCGGAAATTTTCGTGTTCATTTCGACAACGCGGTAATCAAATTCGTTCGTATGATCGCGTTCATCGTAAAATTTATTGTAAAAAGTATTGTCGTCCTCTTTGACCTTGCATCCGCAGGATTCGTTGATAACAAGCTCGGCTTCGACCTCGGTCACCTGCGGAACCTTTTCGCCGCTCCATACCCTTTCAAGCACGGAAACAGCTTCAGCTCCCGCAGGAAGAAACGCACGGCGAACACTCGTCAGAGTGGGTCTGTATCTTTCGCAGTCGGCAATGCCGTCAAAGCCTGTAACGGCAATATCCTCGGGTATGCGCAGTCCCCTCGACTTTATTTCGTCCATGCAGAAGAAAGCCATTGTGTCGCTCGCGCAGACGATAGCTTCGGGAATATCGCCCGAGTCGAGAAATTCCGCTGTACACTCCTGCGCTTTCTTCCAGAAGCAGCCGTAAGCGACCCTTTTTTCGTCAAAAGGAATTCCGTGATCTTCGAGTGCTTTTTTATATGCGGCAAGGCGCTCCTCAGTCTGAAAATTTCCGGGGAAGCCGCCGATAAAGTTTATCTTTTTAAGTCCGTGTTCCTCTATAAGATGTGCAACAACAAGCTCCATAGCAGTCTTGTCGCTGAGTAAAACATTGTATTCAAGAGGATTTTCCGGGTTGTTCACATTGACGATAGGAACGTTATGTTTCCTTGCTTTTTCGGCAATATCACGCGTGACATCATCGTTTATCATCGAATCGCCGAGAATGATCATGCCGTCTATCACATCATAATTTATTAGGCTGTATATCTCGATCTCGCCGCGCATGATATTTTCGGGCATAACTCTTTCCGAGCCGAGCTCGGGTCTTGTCATAAGGTTTGAGAAAACGAGCAGATCAATATCATCGGCGGCGCATTTTTGGCGAATGCCCTCAACAACTCTGCTCTCATATTCCCAGTTATAGCTTGTGACGCAGACTGCAACCGCCTTTCTCTTTTTCATAAAACCGCCTCCGAACTTTACAGTGTATCCGCAAAGAGGGCGCAGATACCCCATTATTTATTGATCATATTATATCATAGCATTCTGCCGAAATCAATAATTCTGTTCAATTTTAACCATTTTGATTGTTCAATTGTCAATGATAGGTGACACTTTCTCACAAAAAAATATAATGCAGGAA
>UQQA01000080.1 GCA_900543105.1 uncultured Ruminococcus sp.
GGGCGCAAAGGACGACCCGACCGCGACCGCCCCCGAAACAGAGGAAATAAGCGGCAAAATAACCGAGATAAGAAGCGTCGTAACGGGCGGCGAAACGTACTTCTATTTGAAGCTTGACGCAGGCAGTACGTTCTATAAGGTTCCCGTGGCACTCGCCGAAAAGGTTGTAATCTTGAACGTCGGCGACAGCGTTACAGTCTCCGTCCCCAAGGAGTCCTCCGGTGACATAGTTGAGGTATCCTCACTCAAATAACACCTTTAAAACCGCCGCGCGGAAATTTCGGCAGCTCCGAAAAAACGCGCGGCTTTAATTTTTACCGAACGGAGTAAAATTATGTTTGATATGCACGGCGAAACCGTATGCTACAACGAAAAAGACGAGACCGCGGTGATTATAGACCAGACTCTTTTGCCCGGTGAAATTGTCACGCTTGAGCTTTGGGAAAAAGAGGAGATGTATGACGCAATAAAGCGTCTTGCCGTTCGCGGCGCACCGGCAATAGGGGTGTTTGCGGCAATAGGACTGTCGGTTCTGGCCGCACGCGACAAAACGGCAGACGAAAAAACGCTTATTGAGCATTTTCTCGAAAATCTTGAATATCTCACCTCCTCGCGCCCTACCGCGGTAAATCTTTTTGCGGCGGCGGATGAGATGAAAAGGACGGCTCTTTTACATAAGGGCGAGGGCGCGGACGCCGTAAGGGCGGCACTCAAGGAAAAGGCTTTGGAGCTACATGGCAAAGATATTGAGGTGTGCCGTAAAATCGGTGAATACGGAGCAGATCTTCTCAAAAACTGCGACAGTGTTTTGACCCACTGCAATGCGGGCAGGCTTGCGACGGTAAAGTACGGAACCGCTCTGGCACCCGTATATGTGGCGGCGGAAAACGGGCATAAAATACGCGTGTTCTCTGATGAGACAAGACCTCTTTTGCAGGGCGCGCGCCTTACGAGCTTTGAGCTTGCAAACGCAGGTATAGATACTACGCTGATATGCGATAACGCCGCATCGTACGTTATGAAAAACGGGCTTGTTTCCGCGGTGCTTGTCGGATGCGACAGAGTGGCGGCAAACGGCGATACAGCCAATAAAATAGGCACCTCCGGAGTTGCTGTCCTCGCAAAATATTACGGCATTCCGTTTTATGTGTGCGCCCCGTTTTCAACAATAGATAAAAACTGTCTAAGCGGCGGGGATATAAAAATCGAAATGCGTTCGGGCGACGAAATAACCGATATGTGGTACGAAAAAAGAATGGCTCCGAAGAATATAAAAACGCTGAATCCGGCATTTGACGTTACCGATAACAGTCTTATTACCGCGTTTATTACCGAAAAGGGTGTTCTCTCTCCGAATGAATTTTGATACGCCGAAGCCGGTATAAAGGCTCTAATCGGGGCTTTTTTTCACGGCGGCGTTGTGTTATAATGTTTTGAAACGAGATTTAAGAAAGGCGTGAGAAATTTGGACGTACAGGTAGGCGACAGGCTGATAATGAAGAAAAAGCACCCATGCGGCTCAAACGAGTTTGCGGTGCTGCGTTCCGGAATGGATTTTCGCCTTAAATGCTGCGGCTGCGGACGCGAGGTTATGGTGCCGCGCATCAAAATCGAAAAAAATATCAAAAATGTCATAAGGGACGAAAACGGCGATGTTTGATAAATTACAGGGAATCGAGGATAAACTCGAAAAAATAAATTCCTCCCTGTGCGACCCCGAGGTCGTGTCTAATCAGGAGGAATACAAAAAGCTGATGCGCGAAGCGAAAACGCTGACGCCGATAGTTGAAAAATTCCGCGAATACAAAAAGGCAAATTCCGATTTAACCGAGGCAAAAGAGATGCTTGCGGACAGCTCTCTCGATAAGGAATTCCGAGATATGGCAAGCGAAGAAGCGGCGGAGGCCCAGAAAAAGACCGAAGAGCTAAAAGAAGAATTAAAGGTGCTGCTGCTGCCTAAAGACCCGAACGACTATAAAAACGTAATAGTCGAAATTCGCGGCGGTGCAGGCGGCGAGGAGGCAGCTCTTTTTGCCGGCTCGCTTTTTCGTATGTACAGTATGTATGCCGAGCGCAAGGGCTGGAAAACCGAAATAATGAATGAAAATCCGACCGAGCTCGGCGGATATAAGGAAATAAGCTTTATGATAGAGGGCGAGGGCGCTTATTCGCGGCTCAAATTCGAGAGCGGCGTCCACCGCGTTCAGCGCGTGCCCGAAACCGAGAGCCAGGGCAGAGTTCACACGTCCACCGTAACCGTAGCGGTACTTCCCGAGGCGGAGGAGGTCGAATTTACGCTTGACCCCGCCGACCTTCAGATAGATGTTTTCCGCTCAAGCGGTGCGGGCGGGCAAAAGGTAAACAAGACTTCGTCCGCAATTCGCGTTACGTATCTGCCCACGGGTATGGTCGTTGAGTGCCAGGATGAGCGCAGCCAGTATAAAAACAAGGACAGAGCGATGAAAATTCTCCGTTCAAGATTATACGAATCAATGCTCGAAGAGCAGAATGAAAAAATTGCTTCCGAGCGTCGTTCGCAGGTTGGTACGGGAAATCGTTCCGAGCGAATTCGCACCTATAATTTCCCCGAAAGCAGACTTACCGACCATAGAATAGGTCTAACGATATACCGCCTTGAAAGTATCCTCAACGGAAATCTTGACGAGGTAATCGATGCTCTTGCAACTGCGGATACAGCCGCAAAGCTTTCTGCAAGAGATGAATAAACAAGGAGCAAAAGAAAATGTTTGATACAAAGCTTCTGTCATCGGATAAAGCCGATGTTGAATATGCCGCAGAGCTTATAAAAAAAGGCGAAGTTGTTGGTATGCCGACCGAGACCGTCTATGGACTTGGCGCAGATGCGGAAAATGTTGAAGCGGTAAAGAAAATTTTTGCGGCAAAGGGCAGACCGTCCGATAATCCGCTCATCGTTCACCTTGCATCGGTCGATTTAATGGAAAAGTATGTATGCAATGTTCCCGACCTTGCATATAAAATTGCGGAAAAGTTCTGCCCCGGCCCGATAACTATGGTTCTCCCGAAGCGTGATGTTATCCCTTATACAACGAGCGGCGGACTTGATACAGTTGGAATACGCATACCTTTTCATAAAACAGCTCGGCTTCTCATAGAATTAAGCGGAAAAGCAATTGCCGCTCCGTCTGCGAACCTCTCGGGAAGTCCAAGTCCGACCACCGCACAGCACGTTATGAACGATATGAAAGGCAGGATACCTGCTATAATCGATGGCGGAGCTTGCGGAGTTGGCGTTGAAAGCACCGTTATATCCTTTGAAAACGGCGGAATAAGACTTCTTCGTCCCGGATATGTTTCCGAGGAAGATCTCAGTATGTTCAGCGTCCCCGTTTTCACCGACAAGGGAATACTCGAACCCGTTGCTGAGGGCGAAAAAGTCCTTTCTCCGGGAATGAAATATAAGCATTATTCGCCGAAAGCAAACGTTACGATCGTCTGCGGCGAGTATGAAGCTTTCGCAAATTATGTCAAGCAGCATAACGGCAGCGGCGTGTGCGCTATGATCTTCGACAGCGACAAGCCGTGCGGCGGCGTTCGGACTATGACCTACGGCGACACCTCGGAGGAGCAGGCTGCACAGCTTTTCGCAAACCTCCGTGAAGCGGACGAGCTTGGCATCACGCAGCTTTATGTCCGCTGCCCGTCAAGAACGGGTGTAGGCCTTGCAGTTTACAACCGTCTTCTCAGAGCGGCAGGATTTGAGGTGGTAAACGTATGAGCGGCAACACAGGTATCTGTGTGGTAGGGCTCACGGGTCAGAGCGGAGCAGGGAAAACGACCGTCTGCGATGTCTTTTCGCAGAAAGGCTTTGAGATAATCAACGCCGATAAGATCGCAAGGGAAGTCATGCAGAAAGGCAAACCCTGTCTTAAAGAGATCGAGGAGTGCTTCGGGAGCGAGGTCATGACCGAAAACGGCGAACTCGACCGAAAAGCACTTGCGGCTATCGTTTTTACCGATAAAGAAAAGCTCAAACAGCTCAACGCCATTTCTTATCCATACATAATTTTTGAAATTTTACAGAAAATAAAGGAATATTCACAGGAACGGAAGCAGTATGTCCTGCTCGATGCGCCGACGCTTTTTGAGAGCAGAGCGGACGATTTCTGTGACCTTATCATAAGCGTTACCGCACCCGAAATGACAAGGATAAACCGTATCGCCAAGCGCGACGGGATACCTGCGGAGCGCATAAAGGAGCGTTTTTCTTCGCAGCATTCGGAGCGCTTTTTCATCAACCATTCCGATTTTATCATCAAAAACAATAAATCGGTCGATGTTCTCCGTGAAAAAGCGAACGAAGTCGCAGACAAGGTTAAGGAGTATTGCAATAATGCGTAAAAAGCTTGCAGCGGTGTTTCTCGTGCTGCTTATTGTGGCAGGAGTTATCATAGGGATAAACGCCGATGCTTTATGCAGAAAATATATTTATCCGCTGGAATATCAGCCTTATGTTGAAAAATATTCCGCCGAATACGGTGTTGATAAATACCTCGTCTATGCCGTTATCAAGACCGAAAGCGGCTTTAAGCCCGAAGCGGAATCCGATGTCGGAGCAAGAGGACTTATGCAGCTTATGGAAGATGCGTTCGACTGGGTGCAGTACCGAATGAATGACGAAAGCGGCATAACCTACGATGATATGTTCATTGCAGAGCATAATATCCGCTGCGGAACGTATCTTCTCTCGCTGCTTTACAGCGAATACAACGATGAAGAAACCGCGCTTGCGGCATATTTTTCGGGCAGGGGACAGGTCAACGCCTGGCTCGCCGATAAGGAGTACAGCTCGGACGGAAAAACGCTCGACAAGATACCCTCGGCTTCATCAAACCACTATGTTCATAAGGTTATGACTGCCTACCGCAGTTATACTAACTTATATGAATAGGGATTTTCTGATTTTTGAGAACCCTAAAAACTAAACCGAAAGGACGATGTAAAAATGTCAAAAGAAAAATCGCAGGGTCAGCTTCTTAAGGAAAAGCTCTGCATTTCAAAAAAACACGCAGGTTTAAGACTTACCTCGGACGAGATCAAGACCTGCTTTGACTTCTGTGAGGATTACAAAGCATTTCTTAACGATGCAAAGATCGAAAGAGAAGCCGTTACAAAGACTATCACCCTCGCCGAAAAGTGCGGATTCAAGGAATTCACATACGGAATGAGCCTTAAAGCAGGCGATAAGATCTATTTCAACAACAGAGGAAAGGCTATTATCCTTGCAGTTATCGGAACAGAGCCGATCGAAAAGGGCATTCACCTCGCAGCGGCTCATATCGATTCCCCACGCCTTGACCTGAAGCAGCTCCCTCTCTATGAGGACAGTGAAACAGCTCTCTTCAAGACACATTACTACGGCGGTATCAAGAAGTACCAGTGGGCAGCTATCCCGCTTGCACTCCACGGCGTTATGATCAAGAAAGACGGCACTAAGGTTACAGTAGCCATCGGCGAAGACGAATCCGACCCCGTTTTCTGCGTAACAGACCTTCTTCCGCACCTTGCAACAGACCAGATGAAGCGCACCCCGAGCGAGCTTATCAAGGGCGAGGAACTCAATATCCTCATCGGATCAATGCCTTTCAAGGACGATGATGTAAGCGAAAAGGTAAAGCTCAACATTATCTCTATCCTCAATGAAAAGTACGGCATCATCGAAGAGGACTTCCTCTCCGCAGAGCTTGAAGCCGTTCCTGCATTCAAGGCAAAGGACGTTGGCTTCGACAGAAGTATGGTAGGCGCTTACGGTCACGATGATAAGGTCTGCGCATATACAGCTTTAAAGGCTATCCTCGACTGCACAAGCGTAAAGAAGACCTCCGTTGTCGTTCTCACCGATAAGGAGGAAACGGGCAGCGACGGCAATACGGGACTTTGCTCCGATTACCTTGAGCATTTCTTCTATAACCTTGCTGACAGCTTCGGTGCAAACGGCAGAACTGTCATCGCAAATACCGAGTGCCTTTCCGCTGACGTAAACGCAGCATTCGACCCAACCTTCCCCGACGTTATGGATAAGAGAAACTGCGCATTTATGAACTACGGCGTATGCGTTACAAAGTTCACGGGTGCAAGAGGCAAGTCCGGTACATCTGACGCTTCCGCAGAATTCGTTGCAAGAGTCCGCACACTCCTCGATAAGAACGACGTTATCTGGCAGACCGGCGAGCTTGGCAAGGTTGACGGCGGCGGCGGCGGTACAGTTGCGGCTTATCTCGCAAATATGAATATGGACGTTATCGATGTCGGCGTTCCCGTTATCTCAATGCACGCTCCGTTTGAAGTCGTTGCAAAGACCGATGTTTATATGACCTACAAGTCATTCTACGTTTTCTTCAACGAATAATTTCCAAAATATTTTTACGGTACGATTTGCATTTTTGCAGGTCGTGCCGTTTGTTTTTGCTTTTTATAGGGATTTTTATGTGTTATTTTGTAAATTAATGAAATATCTCTTGACTTTTTTTGCAAAAAAGAATAAAGTTAATATCGTATGCTATATTTTGGTCATAATACTATAGATTATGTATGATACTAATTCTCAATCAACCTATAGACAAACTCTCGGCTATAATAAGTTCATTCTGCGTCAAGCTCCCTTGTCAGGCGACAGCCTGTCTGCGGTCGCTTTTCTTGACTGAACTTATTCTATCTGTCGATTTTGTCTATAGAACGATTGAGAATTAGTATGAATTATTTGGTGTGCGATACTTTGGAATTCGGGGAGGATAATATAAATGAGCGAAAATATCATAACGCTGAAAGATATAGTTGTCGAGTTTGACGGTGAAAGAATACTCGATAAAATAAACCTTGAAATTAAGGATAAGGAATTTGTAACGTTTTTAGGACCGTCAGGCTGCGGCAAAACAACAACTCTCCGTATCATAGGCGGATTTCTTGAACCCGACAGCGGCGATGTTATGTTCGACGGTCAGCGCATAAACGGCGTTCCGCCTTATAAACGCAACATCAATACGGTTTTTCAGCGTTATGCGCTTTTTCCTCACCTGAATGTTTATGATAATATCGCATTCGGTCTGCGAATCAAAAAAATGCCCGAAAAGGCAATATCAAAAAGGGTCGCCGAGATGCTCAAGCTCGTAAACCTTGTCGGATATGAAAAGAGAAGCATTACCCGTCTTTCGGGCGGTCAGCAGCAGCGTGTTGCTATCGCAAGAGCGCTCGTAAACCACCCGAAAGTGCTTCTTCTTGATGAACCGCTCGGCGCACTCGACCTCAAACTCCGTAAGGAAATGCAGATCGAACTGAAGCGTATCCAGGAACAGCTTGAAATTACCTTTATCTATGTTACCCACGATCAGGAAGAAGCTCTCACAATGAGTGATACCGTTGTCGTTATGAACGGCGGCAAAATTCAGCAGATAGGCTCTCCCGTAGATATCTACAACGAACCGACTAATGCGTTCGTTGCCGACTTTATCGGCGAAAGCAATATCCTCCGCGGTCTTATGATAAGAGATAGGCTCGTTGAGATCGCAGGCAACGAATTTGAATGTGTTGACAGCGGCTTCGGTGAAAATACTCCCGTTGATATCGTTATCCGTCCCGAGGATATAACCCTCGTTCCTCCGAGTGAGTCAAAGCTCAACGGAATCGTCGAATCCGTCATTTTCAAGGGCGTTCATTACGAAATGCTGATCGAGGGCTATGACTTCCAATGGATAGTTCATTCAACTAAAGCAGCCGAAAAGGGCGCATCTGTCGGAATTTCATTTACTCCCGATGATATACACATTATGCACCGTATGAAAGACGATGATGTAAAGGAGGAAAATGCTGAAAATGAAGAATAAGCTTCCTGCTGCTCCTTACCTTGTGTGGATGATAGTTTTCATACTTGTTCCGCTCATAATGGTCGCATATTTTGCGTTCACGGATAAGGACGGTCACTTTACCCTCGACTATGTTTCAAATGTCGCACAATATACACCTATTTTCGTCCGTTCGATATGGCTCGCGCTCATTTCGACCGTGATATGCCTGCTTATCGCATATCCGCTTGCGTATATCCTTATCGGAATGAATACGAATATCCAAAGTACGATGCTTATGATAGTTATGCTCCCGATGTGGATGAACTTCCTGCTGCGGACCTACGCTTGGATGGCTCTGCTCGGAAATAACGGACTTATAAACGCTCTGCTCGGACTTGTCGGACTTGGACCCTTCAAAATGCTGAATACAGAGGGCGCAGTCGTCCTCGGAATGGTCTATAACTATCTGCCGTTTATGATACTGCCTATCTATTCGGTAATGGTGAAGATAGATAAAAGCGTCCTCGAGGCTGCCGCAGACCTCGGCTGTAACCCTGCAAAAACTATGCTGAAAGTTGTGTTCCCGTTGAGCCTTCCGGGCGTATTTTCGGGAATAACAATGGTTTTCGTTCCTGCAATAAGCACATTTATCATTTCAAGAATGTTGGGCGGTGGCGGAAACCTCCTTATTGGCGACCTTATCGAAATGCAGTTCCTCGGAAATTCCTATAATATCAACCTCGGTGCAGCTATATCGCTCGTGCTTATGGTCATTGTCCTGCTCATAATGACGATACTGAACCAGTTCGGCGCAGATGATGACGGCGTAATGGTTATATAAAGGGGGAGAGCGTATGAAAAAATTTGCTAAAGTTTATCTCGCCCTCGTGATGATGTTCCTTTATGTTCCGATATTTGTGCTTATCGTTTTTTCATTCAATACAACGAAAAGCCGCTCGGTAATGTCGGGCTTTACATTCGACTGGTATATAAAGCTTTTCAAAAATGAGATAATAATGTCGTCGCTGATGAATACTATCATCATCGCCGTCCTCGCATCGATAGTTTCAACGATCCTCGGAACAGCCGCTGCCGTCGGAATAAAGAATATGAAAAAAGTTCCGAAAGCTATCGTGCTGAATATCACGAATTTCCCGATAATCAACCCCGAGATCGTTACAGGCGTTTCGCTTATGCTGCTTTTCGTGTTCTTCGCAGCAAGAATGAACTTCGAGTTCGGCTTTGTAACGCTTCTTATAGCGCATATCACGTTCGATGTGCCATATGTAATACTGAATGTTATGCCGAAGCTCAATCAGATGGATCCGTTCCTGTACGAAGCGGCACAGGATCTCGGCTGCAATCCGCTCAAAGCATTTTTCAAGGTAGTTCTGCCCGAAATTATGCCGGGCGTTGTATCTGGCTTCCTTATTTCGTTCACATTCTCGCTCGATGATTTTATAATCAGCTACTTCACCTGCGGTTCGAGTATGCAGACGCTTCCCGTTACGATCTATTCAATGACGAGAAGAAAGGTCAGCCCCGAGATAAACGCTTTGTCGACGATAATTTTCCTCACCGTGGTTGTTATACTCGTTATAAAGAATATCATCGAGATAAAGAGCAATGCAAGGGAAAAGGGGGAAAGACGCTGATGAAAAAATTCTTTTCAAATAAGGTTTTCCCGATTACTCTCGCAGCCGCATTGTGCCTTTCTTTGTCTGCCTGCGCCGACCATATTGAGGAAGAAGCAGACAGCGAAGAAGAGGAGTCCGAAGTCCAGACGCTCACTGTTGAGGACGATGAGTATTATTCACGTTTTCGTGACAAAGGCATAACGATAAACGTCTATAACTGGGGCGAGTATATCTCCGACGGCTCGGAGGAAAACACACTCAACGTAAACGCCGAGTTCACAAACCTGACGGGAATAAAGGTGAACTACACTAACTATGCCACTAACGAAGAGCTTTATGCAAAGCTCAAAGGCGGCGGAGCAAGCTACGATATCATAATTCCCTCCGACTATATGATCTCGAGAATGATACACGAAAATATGCTCCAAAAGCTTGACTTCGACAATATCCCGAATTTCAAGTATATAACAGATACCTTCGTGAACCCCGAATATGACCCGAAAAATGAGTATTCCGTGCCTTATACTTGGGGAACGGTCGGCATCATCTATGATACAACGATGATAGATATCCCACCCGAAGAGATCGACTGGGATATACTCTGGAACGAGGATTATTCCGACAGAATATTGATGTTCGATAATCCCCGTGATGCTTTTGCCATTGCGGAAATAAGACTCGGTTATTCTCTCAATACCGAAAGCTTTGAAGAACTTGAAAAATGTGCCGATCTGCTCAAAGAACAGAAAACCGTTATCCAAGCGTATGTAATGGACGAAGTTTTCGATAAAATGGGCGCAGGCGAAGCACTCGTCGCTCCATATTACGCAGGTGATGCCGTTACGCTTATGGACGAGTATGAAGACCTTGGCTTTGTAACGCCGAAAAGCGGAACGAACCTTTTTATTGATGCAATATGTATTCCTGCAGGCGCAAAGCAGAAGGAAGCCGCTGAAATGTATATCAATTTTATGTGCGAACCCGACATCGCTTACGCTACGACAAGCTATATCGGTTATTCCACACCGAACAGCGCAGCTTTCGATATGCTTGACGAAGAAACGCAGAACGACAAGGTTTCCTATCCCGACAGCGAATATCTTGACAACAATACGACCATCTTCCGCAACCTTTCCGATGAAGCAAATCAGGAGATGCAGGATCTCTGGACGGATATCAAGTCCACGCAGGACGAGTCGCATAATAAGTGGATAGTTCCGCTTTTTCTTGTTGCCTGCATAACACTTTCGATAGTTATCATAATCAGACGGCATATCATAAGAAAGAAGGACGTTTTCTGATGGATATAAGGATCGCAACAACGGACGATATCGGACTTTTGATAAAGTTCCGATTCGCCTATATAAATGACGATATGGGACCGCTCTCAAAGGAACAGGCGGACGAGCTCAATAAACAGCTCCCCGACTATTTCAGCCGTCATATCGGAAAGGACTTTACTGCCTATATCGCAGAGGAAAACGGCGTTCCTGCCGCAGTGATATTTTTCATAACCGTTGAAAGACCTGCAAATACGCACTTTATCAACGGCAGGACCGCGCTCCTTATGAATGTCTATACAATGGAGCAGTTCCGCAGAAAGGGCGCAGCTTCGGCTATCCTGCGCAGGATAATCTCCGATGCAAGGGAGCAGGGGATAACCTGTATCGACCTTTCCGCCACCAAAATGGGGAAACCTCTCTACCTCAAAAACGGATTCGTTGAAAGAGGAAATACCGAAATGCGACTTGAACTCAAATAAAAGAACGGCTGACAAAGCGAGTAACTTTGCCAGCCTTTTTTATAGTTTTCCCTTTATCTTGTCAAGCGAGTATTTTTCCAACCGTGAGACCTGCGTGTTCAATTGTCAATGATAGGTGACACTTTCTCACAAAAAAATATAATGCAGGAA
>UQQA01000081.1 GCA_900543105.1 uncultured Ruminococcus sp.
CTTTAAAGATAACAGATTCCTTCTTATCACGCTTGATTTTACCCTGCTTGATGAGCTCTTCTTTTTCTGCTCTTATGCGTTCAAGGAGAACGCTTGCCGGCTCATCGTTCGGGTCTTGCGGTACAAGTTTCCCTCTGATTGCAAGGTCGAGAATTTTGGATTTGGTGGATTGGATTGTTTCGAGGAGGGTGGTTTTATCAGTTTCGATTGATACTATATATTCCATCAGCTTATTAACAGCATTCGCTATTTTCTGTTGTTCATTAATTGGCGGAACTGCAATAAGGCAGTTTGACAGTTGATTTAAATAAAATCCTTTTTGTGCCGTTCCAGTTGCTTCACGTGCTATTTTATTCTGTATGAAAGGTGCATCTAAATAGCGTTTTAGATATTCATTTAAGATAAATGTTCGAATAACAGAAACACTTCTCTGAAAACAAATATTAAAACCGCCAGTATAGACACAGCTCCTTCCAATTGAGCCTACGGATGTAAAAAATATATCGCCAATATTAACATCTGTTCTTTGATTTTCTTTATCAAAAATATCTTTGCTTAAATATCGAACCTTTTCTAATTCAACCAAAGTATCATTATTTATATTGGTTGATGACAACATCAAATACTGTGTAACAGTATCTTCACCTTTAGGTGGATTATGGTCACCATCTATCAATTTAGAACATATATTAATTAACCTACACCACTCCCACCCCTCCGGCAGCTCAAAAGGGATCTCCTCCTCAATGCATTTTACAGTACCATCGGCGAACTTCTCATAATGCAAACTACACCATCAATATCCGCAATACATTATCAATACTTGCGATTGACTATTGTGTGGTTTGGTGATATAATTTGATATATACTGATAAAAGAAACATACTTATAAACCACATAGCGATTAAGGAGTATCTATGAAAAAAATATTTGCGGCAATGGGCATTGTCGGAGTTATTGTTATCATTATTGGCATTTGTTTTTCATTATCATCTGAATCTGATGCCATAGGGATTATCGGTGGCGCAGATGGGCCAACCACAGTATTTGTGACAGGAAATATAATATTGCCGTTGCTGATAGTGGCTGCAATCATATTAGCAATAATCATAGCACTACTAATATTCAAAAAGAAAAAATAATATAGTTTGACAACAGGAGCTGTTATAATGAAAAACCTACTCGACCGCATCCTATACCGACAGATAAAATCAATGGACAAGGACACAATGACACGCACTCTTGCCAACATCTATCAAATGGGCAAGGACGATGCTATGCAGGGCATTGATGCCGTTGATATTGACCTTGACAAGATGCGTTCGGAAATTGGTGCTGTCAAGGGTATCGGTGAAGCTCGCCTTAATCAGATTATGGAGATTATAAAGGATAATCTGAATATCAAGGCTGACGAATAACCCTCAAAGCCTTTAATTCAGCCATTTTCTTGACTATCCAACACACTTATAGTATAATATTTCCAATACATCAAATTACGAAGGAATGATTATTTATGGCAAACAAAAGAGTAAACAAGAAAGCAGCAGCAAAAAAGGCTGTTGAAAATAAACCCGTAACCACTGTCGCAGAAGAAGTAAAGGCTGAAACTCCTGTTGTTGAAACTGCTCCTGCTGTTAAGGCCACTTCAACCGAAAAGCCGAAAACTACAAGAACAAGAAAAACTCCTGCAAAGGCTGTTAAGGAAACAAAAATGGCAGCCGCGGCTGCCGAAATTGCCGAAGCTCCCAAGCAGAAAGCAACAAAGAAAACTGCCGATAAAGCAGAGGACAAGTTCGTTATCCAGAGCAATGGCAAGGACTATTCTATGGAGGAAATCAAGGAAGCCTGCAAGGCAGCTTACAAGAACGGCACTCGCAAGCACGTTAAGTCTGTTGATGTTTACCTCAAGGCTGAAAACGGCAATCTCCGTGCTTACTATGTAATCAACGGTAACGCTGACGGTGCATATATTGACCTTTGATTTTTGAATACTGGCATTAAAAAGGGAGCATTTTCATCGAATGTTCCCTTTTTCATTAGATGTTCCAGTGGAACATCTGCAAATGGTGAGGTATGATACCTGTGTGTACAGAACCCGAACAAGACCAAACCGATATACTGGAGAATAAAAGCAACAGCTCCGCAGGAACTATCCTGCGGAGCTGTTCGTTTAGTAGGATAACATTATTCTTCTGCTGTCACTTTTACAATGTCCGATGTTTTCATCGTTGTCCATTTTCCGTCAACATAAGCACTGACTGCAAACTGATATTCCTTGCCGCTTTCGAGAACGTATGCAGCGGCTCTCTTTTCGGTTTCCTTGAGCTTTGCTGCCTTTCCGTCCTTTACAAGATAAATCGCATACTTTTCTGCATTGTCAACGGGCTGCCATTTCAGTGTAACAACGTTGTTCTTTACCGTTGCAACAGGATATGGCTTGCTGTTCTTGATATTGACGTTCAGTGAATTGCACTTTGATATAGGTGAAATTCTGCCGTCAACGGTGTATCTTACGATAAATTTATATTTGCCTGTGGGGAGATTTTCTACCGTGTATGTGTTTTCGGCAGTTGTCTTGATTGCCTTGTATTTTCCGTCAATAAGCTGATATACCGTGTATTTGTCGGCATCTTCAACATCTGCCCATTCGAGAATTACATTGTTTTTGCTGATTTTTCCTGTCAGCTTGATTTGCTCAAAGCTGTATGCCGGGGTTACATTGATGAACGGATTGAAATCATCGTAGATGTAGTTGGGATAGTAGTCCTGTTTGAGTGCAGGAATTGTTTCGGTGTGCATTACATAACCGCAGACAGTGCAGGAGTATGTCCTTAAACCTGTGCTGTTGTATGTAGACTGAACGGTAACAATTCCGCCGTTTGAAACGTGGCTGCCGATGTCGGTCTTATCTCCGCAGCTGCACTGGTGCCAGTGGCTTGTGTTGTCGGAGGACCATTCCGCTGCGTAATTGTGAGTGTGTTCCTCGTGGATTGTGGGAATCGGCTCTGTTCTGATAACATAATCACAAACAGTACACTTGTATGTCTTAACGCCCTCTTCTGTT
This sequence comes from uncultured Ruminococcus sp., assembly GCA_900543105.1. Taxonomy (GTDB): domain Bacteria; phylum Bacillota; class Clostridia; order Oscillospirales; family Ruminococcaceae; genus UMGS363. The sequence goes on from UQQA01000081.1 coordinate 3,065, forward strand.
TCGGTAGCAGGCGTTGTAACAGAGCCGTTATCCGAGGTATGATCTGCAAAGTCAACCTTTTCGGTGCAGCCCGCACAAGTGTGCCAGTGTCCCGTTTCGTCAGATGTCCAGACGGTTGCAGGAGCGTGTGTATGAGCAACTTTGTCGATTGGCTCTGTTTTGACATAATCGCAACCCGTACACTTGTATGTCCTTACGCCTTCTTCCGTTTCGCTCGGCTCTTTTGTTACCGTGCCGATAAAGCTGTGGTATTGGTCATATACCTTGTTCGTGCTTGTGATATTATTATCGGCATAAGAGCCTTCGACAAGGTGATATTTGAGGGTGTCAGGGCAGTAATCGAAAACATATGAACCAAAGCTTTTTACGCTGCAGGGAATGGTTACGCTTTTCAATGCTGAACAATCAGAAAATGAACTTTCTCCAATGCTTGTAACGTTTTTTCCTATGGTTACGCTTTTCAATGCTGAACACTTATAAAATGATTTTGCTCCAATGCTTTCAACGCCGTCGGGAATGGTTACGCTTTCCAATGCTGAACACTTATAAAATGCAGATTCTCCAATGCTTGTAACGTTTTCTCCTATGTTTACGCTTTTCAATTCAGAACAGCTTAAAAATGCACTTCTTCCAATGCTTGTAACGTTTTTTCCTATGGTTACGCTTTTCAATTTTGAACACTTATAAAATGTATTGTCTCCAATGCTTGTAACGCTATCGGGAATGGTTACGCTTGTCAATGATGAACACTCATAAAATGCAGCGCCTCCAATGCTTGTAACGCTATTGGGAATGGTTACGCTTTCCAATTTTTTACACACAGCAAATGCAGCGCCTCCAATGCTTGTAACGCTATCGGGAATGGTTACGCTTGTCAATGATGAACAGCAGTAAAATGCACTTCCTCCAATGCTTGTAACGCTATTGGGAATGGTTACGCTTTTCAATGCTGAACAGTCGTAAAATGAACTTGCTCCAATGCTTGTAACGCTTTTGGGAATGGTTACGCTTGTCAATGCAGAACAGTCGAAAAATGCACCTGCTCCAATGCTTGTAACACCGTAAGCAATGTCAACAGAAGTAATATGTTGCCCATTGCTATTCCAAGGAGATTGATTAAAAAAATCATAACCCGCCATTTCCCCCAAGCCTGTAATTGTCAGTTTATATGCGGTTGCGCCATCGGGCAAGGTTCCGTTTTCAGTGAGTTCCCATTTAACATTCTGTCCGCCGTTTTTACCACAGTAGCCGCTGGCAACAACATTGCCATCTGCCGAACTCGCCGTAATACCGAAAGATACACCACTGTCTATGGGCAGAATATCCACCACAGGCAATGCCGAGGTTACAAGCATAAACGCCAGCAAGCCTGCCGTTATTTTTCTGAGCTTTGCTCTTTTTACCATAAAATCATCCCTTTCCTTTGAATTTGATGTAAATAATATGTGAATTTATATTTGCTTAATTTTATTTTAACCCATTTTGGCTTGTATGTCAATCGTTTTTTTCCATTTTTTCGGTTTTGGTTATTTCAACAGATTATGAACGGGTTTGAGGGGTTATTCGGGCGATTTTTACAGCGTTCTGCGGAATTTTTAAGACGGATTTGTGCGGTGTAAACGCAAGACAGCAGCAGGGGTGTAAATGCCTGCTGCTGTCTTATCTTCCGATTATTTTAGTTTATGAAGCTCAACTGCCAATCAAGGATGACATTTTCCGCAGGGCGAATAACCCATAGCAATCAGCTCATCTCTTGTACCCGTGTATTCATCACGGTTCTTGTCCTTAATCTGCTTTGCAGAGCTGCAAGAGGGGTAGTGAAACTTCTTTGTGTTTGTGTTCAGAACATAATTCTGTCCTGCTGCGTTATTGTCTGCCTTTTCGGTAACAACAGGCTGTGTTGTTGCCTGTGTAACCTTTTCGGTGACAACTTCTCCTGCCTTAAAAATCTCGTCCTTTGAAGCGGTTTTGTCACTTGTTATGCTTATAGTCTTTCCGTCAGATGTAAGAAAAATATCGCCGTTAAGGTCGGTGCGGTAGGTCTGAACATCTGCATCACGAAGCCTTGACAGAACCTCATCGGTGGGGTGGTTGTAGCTGTTGCCCTTGCCTACTGAGATAATCGCATATTCGGGCATTATTTCACGCAGCCATACATAGCTTGTGCTTGTATCCGAGCCGTGGTGTCCCACTTTCAGAACATTTGCCGAAATATCTTCATCTCTGTTGAGAATAGCCTGTTCAGCTTCACGCTCCGCATCTCCCGTAAAGAGATATTCGGTCTTTCCGTAAGTGATTTTCAGAACGATTGATGAGTTGTTTGTACCGTCCGCTTCATTCACACCGATAATTTTCACATCGGAGCTGCCCAGACTGTATGTATCCCCTGCCTTCGGAACAACAAGTCCGCCGCCGTTCTTGTCGGCATATTTCTTGAAATTCTTAAACGCCTTGCTGTTATATGATGTCACGGAAGATAAAACAAGGTCTGCCGTTGTGTAATTCAGCGCACCGGGCAAGCCGCCGATATGATCCTCGTGAGCGTGAGTTCCTACGATAATATCCAGCTTTGGAACGGCAGCTTTTTTCAGCACGGAATAGATAAGGTCTGAATCTTCCTTGTTGCCGCCGTCAATCAGCATATAGTGTCCGTCACACTCGACAAGTGCCGCATCTGCCTGACCAACATCAATGAAATGTATGGAGAAAGTTGATTTGACGGACTTCTTGTTCTTTGCCGCAGTGTTTTTCGCAGTGACTTGTTTTTTTGAAAGCTCAATAATCTGTCCCTCAGTCTGCGCAGCATTGATTTCTGCCGTGTCTGATATTTCCGTGATAATGTCCGTCAGCTCCGTTGTATCATAACTTTCCTGCACAGACAATGTGCTTTCCGCTTGCACAGCTCCGCTATCGACAGCATCGGACATACAGCCGCTGAATGTCAGCAGCGTTACCATCGCAGTTATTACCCACAACAGCACATTCTTTGTTTTCGTCTTTTTCATCTTAACCTCTCCTTAATATTTTTTAGGGTAAATTCCCCCTTATATACATTTTATCAAAAGTAATGTGTAAAAGTACGGACAATACAGCACACCGCCCGATATTTTTGTAGCAAGAATAAATCTTATTGTATGTCACACAATATATATTGTATTCTGATAAATTCAAATTGTCAATGGCTTTTGGTAAAATGGTTATAAAAGGACGGTGGCGATATGAAAGAGGAATACTACGAAGAATACAGAAGAATCGGTTTGAAAATCAGCTATTACCGCAAGCTGAAAGGGATAACACAGGAACAGCTTGCAGAGCAAATCAACAAGAACACAGCTTTTATAGGTGCGGTAGAAGCTCCGAACGTAAACCGCACAGTATCTCTTGATACCCTGTTTGACATTGCCAAGGCTTTGGATATTCCTGCGTATAAGTTTCTTAAGGATGATTGATTTTTTACTGTGCTTGTGGTAAAATTTAGTTGGGTGGATTTTTCATCTGCCCGATAAATCGGAATTTGTAAACGCATTGAATGAAGGATATCAAACAACATGGTGTTACTCACAGACTGGCAGGAGACGGTTCAGAAAAAAGAATTGTCTCATTTTGTATCAACTGGGCATTTCGACATTACGGACATTTACAAATTGATACATATGGCGATAAAAAGGTGATGCAAAAAAATTACAGAGAAGCTGGGATTTATTCATTGTGGAACGATTTATACGGTATTTTGAATGAATTTATATGTAGATATATGATAAAACACATATTGCTAACATAGAAACCGAGGTAAATAAGCTATGGGAAAATTTGAAGAATTGCTCGTAAATAAAGGGCTATACGATAACGTAGATATAACCATTGATGATTTAGAAGAATTAGAAAAATATCTTTCGAAAAATGAATATACTGGGAATACAATTGATTGCTATTGTCCACATTGTGAAACAAACCGTGTATTTGCGTTTTCTAACAGTGAAATTCACGAAGAAACTGGCATAATGAGTATAATGATTGATGATACGGCAGGTCGTACCAGAAAGCCCAAAAAGCAAGAGATTTTTAATTCGTATTTGAATAAACGGTATGTGCTAACATATAGATGTAGCCGTGACCGACAGCATGCTATCCTATTTGACTTGATTGTTATAGATAGCAAAATAATAAAAATTGGGCAATTTCCGTCAATAGCGGATTTAGTAATTCCTGAAATTTCAAAATACAAATCTGTATTAGGCAAACAATATCGTGAGTTTAGCAAAGCCGTTGGGTTATTTGCACATGGTATAGGAATAGGTTCATTTGTATATTTGCGGCGAATTATAGAAAAGTTGGTGTTCGACAAATATAATGAACTTGCAGAAAAATTGGATATTTTAAAAGAGGATTTCGAGCGTCAAAAATTTGATAAAAAAATCGAAACGCTAAAAGAATATCTCCCTGCAAGTTTAGTTAAAAACAAAAATGTATATGGTATTGTGAGTAAAGGAATACATGAATTAAGCGAGGAAGAATGCAGAGAGATGTTCCCGTACATAAGAATTGGTATCGAGTTAATCCTTGATGATTTATTAGCCGAGAAAGAAAGGAAAGAAAAAGAAAAGGTATTTGAGGAATTTGTAGCTAAAAAAACAGGGGAATTAAGGCAGTAACAAAACCGGGACGGCAGTCATGTGACCAGATGGGAACGGGGCCAGATGAGGACTTCACCAAGCAGTATTCCCTAACCCTATTCCAGTTTATCAACCACAATGAATCAATATACATACACAAAGGCTCAACAGGAAATTCCCGTTGAGCCTTTTGCTATTACCTATTTAAACAGTATCAATAATTCAAAGTCTTAGCCACAATCCTATCCGCAGGATTTCCGTCATCGTCCTTGTCCGTGCGGTATGCCAGAACCGCAATTTTCGTTCCGGTGTGAAGCCTTTTGTCAAGTTCGGCAGCTTCGCACTCCACAAGCAGCTCAGAACCGTCCGCCTGTGTTATCCTCACGCCGAAAATATCAAGCATTCTGCCTGTTTCTTTGAGCATAAAAACCTCTTTTACCTTGCCTTGAATAATCATCTTTTCCATTTTAAATACCTCCGTTATTCGCCCTGCTCAAAGTACAGAGCAAGGGCCTTTTCTATTATCTCGTTCGCTTCCTTTTTGGAATAACTGCTTAAATACCTCTTGTATGTTGCGGTGGGGAGCGTTATCTTTTCTCCCTTGTCCTTTGGCTTTTCGTCCGAATCGTACTCACCGTTCAGCACATCGGTTATCAGCTCATCGGTGACTATCGTGTAAGATGATGCTATCTCACGGAGCTGTTTCGCCATTTTCATATCAATGACAGTAACATCTTTTTCGGTCATAACCTTGTACACATTTCTCTGCTGTTCCTCTGTAAGATATGAAAGGTCAACGGCAGAACGGACCTTTATATTTCCACGGTCAACAAGCACCTTGAACTCGTTTATCAGCTTGTCTATGCGGAGAAGCCTTGCCACCGTTGCGGAGCTTATGCCGTATTCCTCTGCTGTTGCATCTCTCGTTGTAAGATGTTCCGGTGGAACATCTTCGGGACGGTGCTTACCGTTCTCGATGAAATACAGCTCGTCACATATGTCCTTTCGTTTTCGCTCGTCAAACAGCTTGTTGTACCTGAGTGCAACCGCAAACGCCTGTTCGGATATTTTCAGATCGGAAAAACCTCGCTGAATAAGATTTGTTTCCACAACAAAGATTTCAGCATCTTCATCGGATAAATTCACCTTTACAACAGCAGGAACGCTTTCAAGTCCTGCCTATCCTGCGGCATACACTCTGTTATGCCCCGACAAAATCTCATATTTTCCTCCGTTTGCTGTGCGAACGATTATCGGAGTAATCACGCCGTTTTTCTTGATGCTCTGAATCATATCCTCCAAACGCTCGCCCTCATAAAGAGTGAATCTGTGATTGTGATATGGTATCAGCTTGTCTATCGCAATGCTCGTTATCCCCTGTTCGGAAGTAAAATCCAGACCGTCCGTTACGCCGAATTTGCTTGTTACATTTCTTGCCACAATAAAAACTCCTTTCATAAATGTTCCAGTGGAACATCAACCTATAAGCTCATCTGCAAGCCTGTTGTAGTCCTCGGCAGCCGTGCATTTGGGAGCATACGCAATAAGTGTCTGCTTTCTCGCCTGTGCTTCCTTCACCTTGATGCACTCCCTTATTGCCGTGTCAAAAACCTTTGTATTCATCTGCTCGGCAACCTCGTCAAGGGAAGCTCTGACCTCTCTTGAAAGATTTGCCCGTCCGTTATACTTGGTAAGCAGAAGTCCCGAAACGTTCAGACTTGGATTCTGCCTTTTGCGAATAGCTCTGATAGTTTCAAAGAGCTGTGAAAGTCCCTGCAAAGCGTATCTGTCCGCAGTTACGGGGATAATAACTTCACTGGCGGCAATAAGGCAGTTATGCAGGATAGAATTCATAGCAGGTGCAGTATCAATGATTATGTAGTCATAATTCTCACAGCCGTCAAGAGCATCTGCCATTCGATAAAGTCCGTCAACGCTCCCTTTCAGCTTCTCATCTGCCTGTCGGAGCAAGCTGTCCCCTGCGAGAATATCTCCGCACTCGGTATGCTGAATTGCTTCGTCAAGGCTCAATCGGCTCTCGTCCAAAAGCACATCATAAACGGTAGCAACACCCTCGGTCATTGCTCTGTAAGTATCGGTGCTGTTGCACTGTGTATCGCAGTCGATAAGAAGCGTTTTGTAACCTCTCTCACTCAGAATTGCCGCAAGTGCTGTCGATGTAGAAGATTTTCCTACACCGCCCTTTGCGTTTGCTATGGTTATAACCTTGCTCATTATTCTCCCTCCTTTAATGAAATACTGCCTATATCCGAAATCCACTTCTCCACGCAATCGCTGTACTCTTTCCTGCGGTTATATACCTCCATTTTCTCCTCATACTCGGAGATTTCATTCTCATCGGCATCATCGGGAAGTTCGGGTTTGTCATAGTCCTCGTAAAAATCAAGATAGTCCCTGCGTTCGCAAAGGTAGCCGTAAAATGCAGTGCGAATACCTTTTGCATAGTTTTCATTGCCCTCGGCATATTCATCAACAATACGCTCCTTTATGGCAGCACAGGTCATATCAAACTGATTGGTGTCAACCTCATCGAGAACGGAAGCGAACGAACTTCTTGCAACGTCCTCCCACTCCTCAAATTCTTCCTCAACATCGCAAGCATAACCGATGTCCTCAAGTATCTCGGTTACTCTCTCATAGCTTTCATCTGAAATTCTAAACATAATCATTCTCCTTTTTTGTTGTTGGTTGATGTTCCAATGGAACATTTTGTGTACTTTAATCTTCCGTTTTTCCTGCATTAAGCATTTTCAGATTGGTAAGAACCGCCTTTCTCTCCTCGGCTGACATCGGCTCACGCTTTTCCTTTGGCTTACTGCGTTCCTCAAACGCCTTAACCGCCTTTTCTCGGATACGCTGTTCACGGTTTTCACGGTCTGCGATAACCGCCGTCTTTGCGTTAAGCATTGCCCTTGCTATATAAAGCTCACTTTCGGTGTTATTCATATAAACCATTCCTTTCCCCGATGTTCCACCGGAACATCTCTTTTTTGATTACACTCACATTATACTACTTATATAAGTAGTTTTCAATAGTAATTCCAGCCAAACTTGATTATACAAATTTAGCTTATGCGCACATTGACAAAATCTCCATTGCTATGGTATAATGGATAAAATATACTTATGCAAGTAGGAGAGCGATAAAAATGCCTGTTTCCGAGAAACAAAAAGGATATGCCCGAAAGTGGGACAAGGACAATATGCGTACCCTCGGTACAAGAGTACGCACACAAGATGCCGAGGATTTCAAGGCTTGGTGTGCAATGCGTGGGGTTTCCACCACCTCCGAGATTAAAAGATTTGTTATGAGCGAGCTTGAAAAGTACAACGCTGTTATGGAAAAGCAGCAGGAGTGTAGTAAAAGCGAGTGAGCATTTTTATTTTCTTCCTTTCGTGGTTGATTTTTGGCTGTGCTTATGGTAAAATGTAGTTGGGTGGATTTTTAATCTGCCCGATAAATCGGAATTTAACGCACATCTAAAAAACGAGAATTCACAAAAATGTAGCCATAAAATGGTGATGAAAGGACGTATAACTTATGAGTAAAAAAGTATTTG
>UQQA01000082.1 GCA_900543105.1 uncultured Ruminococcus sp.
GGATGACGGGCTGTTATCCTTCTGTTCGGATAAATCTTGCGGCTGATAAAAAATCCCGACGGTTTGTTCACCGCCGTTTTATCCCGACGTGCCGTTCAGGAAGAATGTATGGAAAACTTTATTTCCCAGCTTCATACGGGAGATATCATTCCCGCAAAGGTCACGCATCTTGAACAGTTTGGCGCATTTGTTGACATCGGCTGCGGAATACCGTCACTTATCCCGATAGATTCTATTTCAATATCGAGAATTTCACACCCGTCCGACCGCTTCGTTCCTTATCAGAATATACGGGTAATAATCAAGGGTCAGAGCGGCGGAAAAATTTTGCTTTCGCACAAAGAGCTGCTCGGAACATGGGAAGAAAACGCCGCACGTTTCAGCTGCGGCGAAACGGTTTCGGGAACCGTGCGCTCCGTCGAGGACTACGGCATTTTCGTGGAGCTTGCGCCAAACCTTGCAGGACTTGCCGAGCCTAAGGAAAACGTTCGGGCAGGCGACAATGCAAGCGTTTACATAAAGGCGATAATTCCCGAAAAGATGAAAGTCAAACTCATTATCGTTGATGTTTTCAGGGAACAGCACAAAGACCCGTCGTTCCGATATTTTTACAATGAAGACCACATTTCGCACTGGGTCTATTCTTCACCTGATTCGGGAAAGCTTATCGAAAGCTATTTTGGCTGACGCTTTTCCTCATCGGCGAGTATCTTATTTCTGTAAGCAAGGGCAGCCTGCTCGTTTTTGTTCTCCCCGAAATGGTAGTAGACCTTGTTTTTCAGAGGGTCGGGCAGATACTGCTGCTTGACATAATGGTTCGGGTAGTCGTGCGGATAGAGGTAATGCTGACCTTTTACCGCCGCGCCCTCGCCGTCGAAATGCTTATTCTGGAGATGTCTTGGGAAGTCACCTATTTCTCCGTTTCTTACATCGGAAAGTGCTGCGTCCATTGCAAGGTAAGCACTGTTTGATTTTGGCGCAGTCGCAAGCAGGATAACAGCCTCGGCGAGTGGTATCCGTGCTTCGGGCAGACCGAGCTGCATTGCGCTGTCAATGCAGGATTTCACGATAGTTATTGCCTGTGGATAGGCAAGTCCGACATCTTCACAGGCTATTACGAGAAGTCTGCGTGAAAGGGAGATTATGTCCCCCGTTTCAATAAGCCGTGCGGCATAATGAACAGCCGCATTCTCGTCCGACCCCCGAATTGATTTTTGCAAGGCGGAAAGAATATCGTAATGCTGATCTCCGTCACGGTCATATTTCATATTGCTGCGCTGCGTAAGCTCTGCAGCAATTTCTTTTGTTATGCGAATTTCCGTGCCGTTATTTTCGCCCGAAAGGACGCAAAGCTCTGCGGTGTTTACTGACTTTCTCACATCGCCGCCGCAGCCTCTTGCGATATATTCGGCTGCGCCTTTTTCGACTTTTACGGGCAGACCGAGCTGCTCTGCGGCAAGGCGAAACGCACGGTTCACCGCAGGTACAAGTTCTTCCGCAGAAACGGGTTTGAACTCAAATACGGTCGAGCGGCTTATGATAGCATTATATACATAAAAGTACGGGTTTTCGGTAGTTGAAGCGATAAGGGTTATCTGTCCGTTTTCTATATATTCGAGAAGCGACTGCTGCTGTTTTTTGTTAAGATACTGAATTTCGTCGAGGTACAGAAGTACGCCGTTAATGCCGTCAAGTGTGTTCGTATCTTCAATGACTTCCTTTATATCGGCAATTGAAGCGTTCGTTCCGTTAAGCTTATGTAGCTTCATTCCTGCATTTTCGGCAATGATACGGGCAACGGTGGTTTTACCGACACCTGCGCTGCCGTAAAAGATCATATTCGGGATAACGCCGTTCTCGATAATTCTTCGCAGCGGTTTTCCCTCACCCAGAATATGCTTCTGACCGACAACATCATCAAGGGTTTTCGGACGTATTCTGTCGGCAAGCGGTATATTCATTGTACGTTCCTCCCCTTTCGACATTTTTATCGGGGAACGGAAAATTCACCGTTCCCCGACTTTATTATACTAAATCCAAATCAACGTTTAGACAAGGACGGTAGATAGAATTGCGCCAATCAAGGAAAGTGACCGCAGGCAGGCTTGCGCCTGGCAAGGGCACTTGACGACGAGTGGCACAATTATAGCTGCCGTATCTGTCTATAGGTTGGTTGGGATTTAGTATTACGTCACATATAAAGAGGGTGCTTTGCGCAGATCTCATTAACGCCTGCTCTTACAGCGTCAGCCTTGCCCTCGAAATCGGTAGCTGTGAGATACATAAATTCTGCGATCTTATCCATATCGGAAGTATCAAGTCCCCTTGTTGTAACGGCAGGAGTACCAACTCTGATACCGCTTGTAACGAACGGCTTTTCGGGATCATTCGGGATAGCGTTCTTGTTTACTGTGATATAAACTTCGTCAAGACGATGCTCGAACTCCTTGCCTGTAAGCTTGAAAGGACGGAGATCAACGAGCATAAGGTGGTTGTCAGTACCGCCCGAAACAAGGTCAAAGCCTCTGTCGAGGAGTCCCTTTGCGAGCGCCTGAGCGTTTTCAACGATGTTCTTGCCGTATTCCTTGAATTCAGGCTTCAAAGCTTCGCCGAAGCAAACAGCCTTGCCTGCGATAACGTGCATAAGAGGGCCGCCCTGTGTTCCCGGGAAGATAGCGGAGTTGATCTTCTTGGCAAGATACTCGTTGTTTGTGAGGATAAGACCGCCTCTTGGTCCTCTCAATGTTTTATGTGTGGTTGTTGTTACGATATCAGCATAAGGTACAGGTGACTGATGCTGACCTGCGGCAACAAGACCTGCGATATGAGCCATATCTACCATAAGATATGCGCCGACTGCTCTTGCGATGGAAGCAAGCTTTTCAAAATCGATCTTTCTCGGATATGCGGAAGCACCTGCAACGATAAGCTTAGGCTTGCACTTGTTTGCAGTTTTGTAAAGCTCCTCATAGTCGATGTAACCCTCGTCATTTACGCCGTAGGAAGTGAAGTTAAAGTACTTGCCCGAGATGTTTACGGGTGAGCCGTGTGTAAGGTGGCCGCCGTGAGCGAGGGACATACCCATAACAGTATCACCCGGCTGGAGAAGAGCAACATAAACAGCTGTGTTAGCCTGAGCACCCGAGTGAGGCTGAACGTTTGCGAACTTAGCACCGAAAAGCTCCTTTGCTCTTTCGATTGCGATATTTTCAACGATATCAACATCTTCGCAGCCGCCGTAGTATCTCTTTCCGGGATAACCCTCTGCGTATTTATTTGTGAGAACGCTGCCCATTGCTGCCATTACAGCTGGGCTTACGATATTTTCGCTTGCGATAAGCTCAAGGTTTCTGCGCTGTCTTGCAAGTTCAAGCTCCATAGCGCTGCCGACTTCGGGATCGGCATTCTTCACGAAACCGATAGTATCCATTATATTTTCGTACATAACCAAAACACCCTTTCAAGATATAAATATGTAAAGATATTATACTACATTTCAACTCTTTTGGCAAGTCTTTTCATAGAATTGAGAATAAATATCCGAAATTTGTTGCAAATGTTCTTATTTCTATAAAAAACTGTGCAAAATGATAAACAGATAAACAAAAAGCGCGGCGGATATTTCACCGACGCGCTTGTTTTCCACTGAAATTTTAAGGGAGATGGCGGATAGGTTCAGGGACAGCCTATCCGCCGCTGTAAAGTGAGTGATACCGACCGGCGAATGGCATATCGCAAGCCGATATTTATGTATGGATACACGGTTCAGGCGCATATCCCACATCTCGGGGATGAGAAATTGTCAATTATTCTGTGAAGAGAAGCTGTGTATATGTTGGGAAAGGCCAGATCTCGGACGGAGTAATGGTTTCGAGTTCATCAACAACAGCTCTGAGGGACTGCATTGCGCTGAATACTTCTTCTCTGAAGAATCTTGCATTTTCGAGAGTATCGGTCTTTTCCTTGCTGTCGATAAGCTTTGCATCAAGTGTGTCAACACCTGCGATAACTTCGTTTGTGAGCGAAGAGACCTTATCTGCAAGTCTCTTTTCAGCATCGTAGTTTACGCCGATCTCTTTCTTGGAAACCATAGCATCAGCAAGCTGCTTGGAGAACTTGAATGCAGCAGGAATGATCTGCTTCTTAGCCATATCGAGCATTGTGAGAGCTTCGATATTGATGATCTTGGAGTAATTGTCGAGGAGGATCTCACGTCTGGATTCAACCTCTGTCTTGGAAAGAACCTTGAACTCTTCAAAAAGCTTGATGTTCTTTTCATCATCGTAATGCTCAACAGCATCAACGGTAGAAACATAGTTAGGAAGTCCTCTTCTCTTAGCTTCTTCAACCCATGCATCGTCATAGCCGTTGCCGTTGAAGATAACTCTCTTATGTTCTTTGATAGTTTTAACAAGGAGCTTGTTGAGGTCGCTTGCGAAGTCTGTGGACTTTTCGAGTTCATCAGCAAATTCCTTGAACTCCTTAGCAACGATAGTATTGAGGATATAGTTTGTGCAGGAAATAGTATCAGCAGAACCGAGTGAACGGAACTCGAACTTGTTGCCTGTGAATGCAAAGGAAGAAGTTCTGTTTCTGTCTGTTGTATCCTTAGGGAAGTTAGGAAGTGCATCAACGCCGATAACGAATTCCTTGTTCTGATTTTCCTTGATCATCTTGCCTGATTCAAGAGCGTCAACGATCTGCTGGAGTTCGTCGCCGAGGAACATGGAGATGATAGCCGGAGGTGCTTCATTAGCGCCAAGACGGTGATCGTTGCCTGCGGAAGCAACGGAAATTCTGAGGAGGTCTGCATATTCATCAACAGCCTTGATAACTGCGCAGAGAACTGTAAGGAACTGGAAGTTCTCCTTAGGATTTGCGCCCGGTTCAAGGAGGTTCTGTCCGTCATTTGTGGACATCGACCAGTTGTTGTGCTTACCTGAGCCGTTTACACCTGCATAAGGCTTTTCGTGGAGGAGGCAAACAAAACCGTGACGGAGAGCAACCTTCTTCATGATCTCCATTGTAAGAGCGTTCTGATCCGCAGCAACGTTTGAAGTTGTGAAGATAGGAGCCATTTCATGCTGTGCGGGAGCAACTTCATTGTGCTTTGTCTTGGAGTAAATGCCAAGCTTCCAAAGCTCTTCATCAAGATCCTGCATATATTCCTGAACTCTTGTCTTGATGTTGCCGAAGTAGTGATCCTCAAGTTCCTGACCCTTAGGTGCCTTTGCGCCGAAGAGAGTTCTGCCTGTGAGGATAAGGTCTTCACGCTGATCGTAAAGCTTCTTGTCAACGAGGAAGTATTCCTGTTCGGGACCAACTGTTGTTGTAACTCTTGTAGCTGTTGTATTGCCGAAAAGTCTTACGATACGTAGAGCCTGTTCTGAAAGAACCTCCATTGAACGGAGAAGCGGAGTTTTCTTATCGAGGATCTCGCCTGTATATGAGCAGAAAGCAGTCGGGATATAAAGCGAACCGTCCTTAACGAATGCAGGTGAAGTCGGATCCCAAGCTGTATAGCCTCTTGCTTCAAATGTTGCACGAAGTCCGCCGGAAGGGAAAGAAGATGCATCAGGTTCGCCCTTGATAAGCTCCTTGCCTGAGAATTCCATGATAACCTTGCCGTCAGCGGTAGGAGAAATGAAAGAATCGTGCTTTTCAGCGGTTACGCCTGTCATCGGGTGGAACCAATGTGTATAATGTGTTGCGCCCTTTTCTATAGCCCATTCCTTCATTGCGGTAGCAACAACTTCCGCTACATCTGTATCAAGCGGTGTGCCGAGCTGCTTTGTTTTGAGCAAAGACTTATAAACATTTTTAGGAAGTCTTGCTTTCATTGTTTCTTCGTTAAACACGTTGCAGCCGAAATAATCGGGTACACTCTTAACGCCCTGATAAACTGATTCTGACATAATAATTTCCTCCCAATCATTATTAAGATAACAAAAAGGCACTTCAACAGACAGTTTACCTATCTGCTGAAGCGCCATTGCTTCTTGTTTTTTGATTACAGTTATATAATACACTATAAAAACCGATTTGTCAATACCTTTTTTGAAAAAATGCAAAATATTTTTTATTTCTTGCAAAATGCATTATTTTTTCAGCATTTTAAGCACTAATAATGTTAATTTTGAAATATTAGTGTAGAGATTATTCATATATTAGTGATATATCTTATTATTTTTGTTTTACATAAATCGGCAGGCTTGCAACAAAGCAAACCTGCCGATAATTCTTATACATATTATGCTTACGGAAGAAGTCTGTTAAGATCTCTCGGGAACATTGAAGCCTGACGGATATTCTGCTGGTTGAGAAGCTTCATAACAAGTCTTTCAAGACCGATGCCGAGACCGCCGTGAGGTGGCAGACCGTACTTATGAACTTCGAGGTAAGACTTGAAGTCCTCGGGGTCAAGACCCTGAGCTTTCATCTTTTCAAGCTGGTCGTTGTAATTATGGATACGCTGACCGCCCGTAGTGATCTCAAGTCCTCTGAAGAGAAGGTCGAACTTGCAGGCTGTTCTCGGGTCGTCCTTATCGTTCATTGCATAGAACGGAGGCTTTGAGGACGGGAAGTTCGTTACGAAAATGAACTCTGTGCCGTATTCTTTCTTTGCCCAATCGCAGAGGAAAACTTCGTCCTCGGGTTCGAGATCAAACTTATTCTTGGAACGTGTGCCCTTGATAAGTTCAACAGCTTCCTCAAACTTGATAGCAGGGATCTCTGTGATCTCGGGGATATCGGCTTCAAGAATTTTGATCTCGGGCTGATAATTTTCCTTGAGGAACTTCATAAGGTAACGGAGCATAGCCGTTTCCATATTCATTACATCGTACATATCGTTGATGTAGCCCATTTCAAAGTCAAGACCGATATATTCGTTGAGGTGTCTTGAAGTTGCGTGACGTTCTGCACGGTAAACGGGAGCGATCTCGAAAACTCTGTCGAAGAAAGCAACGGCAGTCTGCTTATAGAACTGAGGCGACTGGTTGAGGAAAGCATCTTTCTGGAAATAGTCGAGGTGGAAAATGTTTGCGCCGCCCTCTGCGCCCTGTGCAACGATCTTAGGTGTGTGTATCTCGGTGAACTTGTTATCGAGCATAAACTGTCTGAATCCCGAAACAACGCCCTCCTGGAACTTGAAGATAGCTCTTTCATAAGGATTACGGAGAGCAACGCTTCTGTTGTCGAGGTTTACTTCGAGCGAGCAGCCGAGCTTTCTCTTGGAAACGTGGAGAGGATATTCATAATCGGGCTTCGATACGATCTCTATATTCTTAAGAGTAAG
This sequence comes from uncultured Ruminococcus sp., assembly GCA_900543105.1. Lineage (GTDB taxonomy): Bacteria > Bacillota > Clostridia > Oscillospirales > Ruminococcaceae > UMGS363. Next base: position 7,298 of record UQQA01000082.1, read on the forward strand.
TTCAATGCCGTTGAAAGCTCTGTCTTCTTTTTTAACAACAGCCTTTACCTTTACAAAACAGCCTTCCTTTACGCCGTCAAGAGGATCGGAGCAGTTTTCTGCGCTGTAAACAGACTGGATAAGATAACGTGCTGTACGGAGAGTAACAAATGCGAAGCCGCTCATCTGCTTTACGTTATGAACGCAGGCGCAGACTTCGATTTCCTGTCCGACCTTGGAGAGCGCATCTTCAAGATCAAACTCATTGAGCAGATCATTTCCGCCGACTTTTATCATTTCAAAAACAACCTTTCATAATTAGGATTTGAGTTTCTTTTCAAGTTCTTCCTTGATGACCTTCGGTGTGCAGACACCCTTGAGCGCCTTTGTACACTGACCCATAATGAAGCCGAATACCTTCATATCGCCGCCCTTATACTGTGCAACAGCCTTTTCATTTTCGGAAAGAACCTTATCGATGACTTCAGCAACCTTGCCAAGGTCGTTGCTGATAAGGAGTCCCTTTTCCTTAGCGATAGCTTCGGGGTCGCCGCCCTTTTCGGACATCTCTCTGAATACGTCCTTAGCGTCATTCTTGGAAACCTTTTCTGTATCAGCCATTTCAACAAGCTTTGCAAGCTGTTCGGCTGTGAACGGGAGGTTTTCGAGAGTGATCTCGCCGAGGTTGATTCTTCTCATAAGCTCGCCGTTGATGAAGTTGCAGATAGACTTAGGATTGTTGTAAGTCTTTACAGCAGCATCAAAGAAATCGGAGAGTATCTTGTTTGCAACGAGTATTTTGGCATCATTTTCGGAAAGACCGAATTCGCTTGTATATCTGATTATACGCTGTGCCGGAAGCTCAGGGAGCGAATTCCTGATAGCGTCGAGCTGTTCGTCGGTGAAGTTTACCTGGAGAATATCAGGCTCAGGGAAATAACGGTAATCGTGAGCGTTTTCCTTGGAACGCATTGCCTTTGTTTCGCCGCGGTTATCATCGAAACGTCTTGTTTCCTGAATGACCTTTTTGCCCATATCGAGAAGCTTGCCCTGACGGTATATCTCGAAGTCGATAGCACGACCGATAGCCTTGATAGAGTTGAGGTTCTTCATCTCGGTTCTTGTACCGAACTCTGTGTCGGTCGGCTTCATGATAGAAACGTTGACATCGGCACGGATAGAACCCTGCTCCATTTTACAGTCACAAACGCCTGCATACTGGAGAAGAAGCGAAACCTTTTCAACGAAAGCCTTAGCTTCGGCAGCGGACGACATATCAGGCTCGGTAACGATCTCGATAAGCGGAACGCCGCAGCGGTTATAGTCTGCAAGGGAAACACCGTTGAGGTCATCGTGGATAAGCTTGCCTGCGTCTTCTTCGAGGTGGATTCTGTTTATTCTGATATTCTTTGTTTTCTTTACGCCGTCTTTCTCATACTCGATAGGAACAAGTCCGTTGATGCAGAGAGGAAGATTGAGCTGTGAGATCTGATAAGCTTTCGGAAGGTCGGGATAGAAATAGTTCTTTCTGTCGAAAACAGAGAACTTGTTTATGTCACAGCCCATTGCGAAGCCTGCCTTTACGGCATATTCAACAGCAGTCTGATTGATAACGGGAAGTGTTCCCGGCATACCCGAGCATACGGGACAGCAGCGTGAGTTCTTGCCGCCGCCGAATTCGGCGCTGCAGGAACAGAAAACTTTTGATTTGGTTAAAAGTTCAGCGTGAACTTCAAGACCTATAACCGGAATATATGCTGACATTATCTTCTTCCCCTTTCCTTAAAGGCTTGCATTCTGACGTGTGAAATTCTTTTCAAATGCGTCAGCGGCCTGAATGATGGTAGCTTCGTCCCACTTCTTGCCTATGATAGACATACCGATAGGCATACCCTTGGAGTCGTATCCGCAGGTCGTGGAGATTCCGGGGAGAGATGCGATATTTACTGTAACAGTGCAGATATCAGCCTGATACATCTTTGCTGGGTCGGAGATATTTTCGTTTACGCCGTAAGCAACGGTAGGAGCAGTCGGTGTAAGGATAACATCGCAGCCTGTGAAGATGTTTTCGTATTCTTCACGGATCTTCTGCTTAAGAGCCATTGCCTTGCCGTAGTAAGCATCATAGTAACCGCTGGAAAGAGCGTAGTTGCCGAGCATGATCCTTCTCTTTACTTCCTCGCCGAAGCCCTCTCTTCTTGAATTGGAGATAAGCTCTGCAAAGTTTTCGCCCTCTTCTGAACGGTGACCGTACTTGATACCGTCAAAACGTGAGAGGTTTGAAGAAGCTTCTGCGGAAGAAATGAGGTAATATGCAGCAACGGCATATTTGAGTGACGGCATAGAGCAGTCAACAAGCTCTGCACCGAGAGATTTATAGTAATCGGCAGCTGCAAGAACAGCCTTTCTTACTTCATCATCGATACCCTCTGCGTAGAATTCCTTTGGAACAGCGATCTTCATTCCCTTGATATCCTGACCGATCTTAGCTGTGAAATCGGGAACTTCGTTCTTGGAAGACGTGCCGTCGTGAGGATCATAGCCTGCGATAGCATTAAGTATAACAGCACAGTCCTCTGCGGATTTAGCGATAGGTCCGATCTGGTCAAGAGAGCTTGCGAAAGCAACAAGACCGTAACGTGATACACGGCCGTAAGTTGGCTTAAGACCTGTTACGCCGCAGAAAGAAGACGGCTGTCTGATAGATCCGCCCGTATCCGAGCCGAGTGCAGCTGCGCAGAGTGAAGCACTGACTGCAGCAGCAGAACCGCCCGAGCTGCCACCCGGAACTCTTGTGAGGTCATAAGGGTTCTTGGTCTTTTTGAAAGCGGAGGTCTGTGTAGAACCGCCCATTGCAAATTCGTCCATAGAAACCTTGCCGAGCATTACTGCGCCCTCATTTTCAAGCTTATCCATAACGGTAGCATTGTAAAAAGGAACGAAATTCCCGAGCATTTTGGAAGAACAGGTAGTTTTTACGCCGTCTGTGCAGATATTATCCTTGATAGCGAGAGGGATACCGCAGAGTGCTGAAGCCTCGCCTTTATTTATCTTTTCCTGAGCCTTTTCAGCAGCCCTTTCGGCAGCTTCGGCTGTAACGGTTATATAGCTTTCGAGCTTATCATCGACTGCTTTGATCCTGTCGAGGTAAGCGTCTGTGAGTTCCTTTGCGGAAAGCTCTTTTTTATCAAGCATTGAACGCAGATCGCTGATTTTCAGTGCAGTTAAATCCATTTGGTGACATCCTTTCATTCTATTATAATAGTATTATTCAACAACCTTAGGAACAACAAAAGCGTCCTCTGAATTTACTGCATTCTGCAGGATCCGGGCTGTCGGGTAAGAATCTGCCGCGATGTCCTTGCGCAAATCGTTGAGATAAACGTTGTGATTATCCTTGATAGGATCATAAGTAACATCAATTTCCTTAATAGTATCCATTATTTCGATAATCCCCGTCATATCGCCTGCCATTTTTTCAAGCTCTTCGTCTGTAAAGCTGAGTCTGCCGAGCTGGGACAGGTATCTGACCATATCTAAATCCATAAAATCTACCTCATTTCTATCAGAATCATAAATACAGAATATATTATAGCATGTTTTAACTATATTTGCAAGACAAATTGCAAAAATTTTCGATATTTTGAGAAATTATAAAAATCGGAGCCTGCTTTCTGCGGCAGACCCCGATATAATTTAGGTCGCATCTAAAAACCATAGTGCCTCAGATGCGCAGTCAGATTTTTCGTCAGA
>UQQA01000083.1 GCA_900543105.1 uncultured Ruminococcus sp.
TATGTGAATATATTTAATATTAAATATATATCAAATAGACACATAGCTGAGTTATATTGAAAATCCGTTCAGCTGTCCTTTTCCGAAGCCGCACACCTGTAAACTATCGGCAAGCCCGTATTTCCGCCTATAACGACCGTATCTCCCACTTCAATTTTGTCATAGTCATTGTCATAACAGCAGACGTACTCAAAAATCCCGCCGTTGATATCGACCGAGCAGAAATAATAGCTTCGTATATTGTAAAAAAGGTGCTGTTTGCGGTTGGACGAGCCGATGCAGTCGGTCTGTTCATAGGGCAGAACGTGAAGCTTCTTTTTGGCATTTTCTTTCGCCCAGCGCTCCTTTTTCTCGGTCACGACAGCATAGCAGGCGGTGACGTTCTGCTTTTTCAGCTCTCTTTTCAGCACCCACAAAAGCATAAGCACAAGAATACAGCATGCGGGGAGCGTTTCTCTGCTGTATAACAGAGAATATACCGCACCTGCGCCGAAAATTGCGATAAGCACGATGTTTTCCGCAAGGCTTTCCCTGCATCGGGTCTTTTTGTTTATCATTTTTATATCCTCATCGCAGACCTGCGAAGTGTTCTTCAGATATTCGTTTTCAATGTCGGAGCAATTGAGCTGTCGCATAGCCGTCAAGCCTTTCTGTCGATTATATTCATAGCTTTTATCCCATTATAAACCAAGAAATGCACTTCGTCAAGGGGATTTTAATGCGTAATGCGTAATTCGTAATGCGTAATTATATTGTTCCGAAAATTCACGGGCAAAGCCGTAATTTTGTATTGCGACGGGAGAATTGTTTCGTATATTTTGATGCACATTAAGAACCCGTCTTCACAAGCATATGCGCACGTCTTTTCGGCAAATTTTGCCGCAGACTGCGTTAAAAATCCTTGCCTTGTCTGCAACAAAATTATGCTCGAAAATCCGCACACATTTCTTATGAAGACAGGTTCTAAAAAAGAACCTTGTTTTCTCCGGATAAAACCATTGAAAACAGGGTTCTTTAGTTTTGGTAAGAAAAAATGCCTAAAATACGGGGTCTTAATGCGAATTCCATATCTGACCATTTCGGCATAACCATTCATATTACGTTGAAGTGAAAATTCACTTACTTCGTTCGTGTATTTTGCTTCAAGGATAGATTTTGGAAAAACAGAATAGCGCAATTCACATTTTATAGATTTACGGAACTGATTTCTCACGTTCTGTTTAACTTTTTAAATGTGAATTGCGCCTTTTGATTTGATACTGATTACACTATCGCAACAGAACTTTTAGCTGTAGTTTTAGGTATTTCGCTTCTGCGGAAGCGGCAATGGGGCTACTCGCCCGGTGAACTCTCCTCTGCGCATCTATTAACGGTACCGAGTAGTAGGGTAACAGCTCGACATAAAGTGTATACGAACTTCCTGCAGGGGTTCCCTGCCCCCGCAAGCTGTGCTTAGCTTGACCGGCATTTGGCTTCACTATTTTGGGGAATATTTGTTTATTCCCACTTTTTCAATGTCTTTTGCATATAAGACCTTATATCAAAGCCGTAGATCTCATTCAGCTTTTCCGAACGGCATACATTCTCCGACGAATCGAGTATTTCCGTCCTGCCCTCGTTCATCACCATTATCCTGTCCGAAAGCTCGGCGGCAAGGTTGAGGTCATGGAAAACACCTACAACGCTTTTTCCGTCTGCCGCCCAGGCTTTGAGCATTTCGATAAGCTCTATCTGACGTTTCAGGTCGAGGTGGTTCGCAGGCTCGTCAAGGAAGATTATCTTCGGTTCTTGCGCGAATGCTCTTGCAAGAAGAACTCGCTGGAGCTGACCGCCCGAAAGTTCGGTTATAACGCTGTCTGCGATGGGGAGAGTATCTGTTTTTTTCATATACTCCTCTGCGGCGGCTTCATCGGCTTTATCCGAGCCGAAGCCTTTGCTTTTTGCGTATCTTCCGAGTGCTACAGTTTCACGGACGGTAAAATCGCTGTACTCGCCGCCTGCGCCCGTCTGCGAAAGAAGTGCGGCATTCGCCGAAAGTTCCTCACGGGACATTGAGCGTATCTCTTTTCCGCCGATGAGCGCACTGCCTGACTTATAGGGGATAATTCCGCACAAAGCACGCAGGAGCGTCGTTTTTCCACAGCCGTTCGGCCCCGTTATTGAAAGTATCTCTCCGTCTTTTACTGAAAAGCTCACATTTTTTACAATAGTATCATTTCCATATCCGCAGGAAAGTTCTTTTACTTCGAGCATAGCTTCACTTTCTCCTTTTAAAGAAAACCGCTGCGAAAAACGGCGCGCCGATAAGCGAGGTTATGACCCCGACAGGAAGCTCGTTCGGGACTGCGAGCGTTCTCGCCGCAACATCGCATACCGTCATAAACGCACCGCCGACAAGTGCTGTCATCGGCAGGAGGAGCTTATGCTTCGGACCGAAGATTTTCCTTGTGATATGCGGCGCGATAAGGTCAACAAAGCCGATAACTCCTGCGAAAGCGACAGCCGTTCCCGAAAGCACGGACGCAAGCACGAGCAGTATCGTCTTTGCGGCAGAGGTGTTCACGCCTATCGACATCGCCTGCTCATCGCCGAACGTCAGCAGGTCGAGCTGCTTTGAGTTAATCATAAATACGGTGAAGCATACCGCAAAAACTGCGAGCAGAAACGCCGAATATCCGAAGCCTCTTCCTGCAAAGCTGCCGTTCTGCCACTTGATGAGCTGGCGGTATCTTTCGTCCGAAAATGTCGCCATAAGGCTTACCCAAGCACTTATGAAAAGCGAAAGCACCATTCCCGTGAGGACTACCGTGCTGCTTTGCAGGCTTCGGTCGAGCCGTCGTGCAAAAGCTACCATTATAAACATCGTTGCAACTGCAAATATCGCACCGCCTGCTGCTGTCGAGTAGCTGCCGAAAAGCGAAAAACCCGTGACAATGACAAGGCTCGCACCGAGTGATGCGCCGCTTGAAGTTCCGAGCGTGAAAGGGGAGGCGAGGGGATTGCGGAGAACCGACTGGACAGCTGCACCGCTGACGGAAAAAGCCGCCCCGACAATAAAGCTGAGAACCACTCTCGGAAGTCTTATCCCTGCGATTATGCTCACTTCGCCCTCGGTGACATCGCTCGGGAGCGGAACGCCGAAGAACGCATTTTTTATTGCCGCAAAAATATGAAGCGGTGATACCGTGACACTTCCCACGCATATTCCAATGACGAGGGAAGCGAATGCACAGAGTATCACCGCCGTTATTTTTGCTGTTAAGTTAAGGCGCTTCACCCTGCGTTAAGCTGCAAGGTCAGCTGCGGAACTGCAGGCTGTAACGTTTGCATTTTCGCCGTAAACGTCGGGATAAATTGCAGATGCAATCTCGTTGATGCCGTCAACAACGTGCTGAGATGCACGGCTCGTTTCGTTTGCACCTACCTGATAAACCTCGCCGTTCTTTACAGCTGTGAGAACGTCCCAACCCTCTCTTGCTGTGATCTCGTTGAAGTCGTAGCCGTCATAAGCAACGCTTGTGAGGATAACATCGGGGTTGCCAGCGATAACTGTTTCATCGGAGTTGGAGATCCAGCCCTCTTCGCCGCCGTAGATATTCTCTGCGCCGACAAGTTCGATGATCTCGTTGAGGAATGTGCCGCTGCCTGTTGTGTAAAGGTAAGGAGCTGCGCTTATTTCAAAGTAAACGGACTTCTTTTCGGTGATGTTTGCAGCCTTTGCGGAAATATCGCTGATGCAGCTGTCGATAGTGCCGATGAGTTCATCGCCCTTGTCGGAAGTGCGTGTGTAAGCTGCGAGAAAAGCGATGTCGTCCTTGATGCCGTCAAGAGAAACAGCGGACGGAATGTAAACAACGTTTGTGCCTGCTGCTTTAAGTTCAGCATAAGGGTCGGTGTCGCCGTTGTCGGAAATGCCGTTGATGATGATAACATCGGGAGCAAGGGCAACGAGTTCTTCTGTGTTGAGGTTGTAGAAATCAAGTGTGCATACAGCAGGATCAATGCCCTCAACGTCAGCGGAATACTTGTCTGCCGCGATGATCTTGTCAGCAAGTCCAAGTCCTGCGAGAATTTCCGTTACGGACGGAGCTGCGGAAATGATAGTGTTGATCTCTGCGGGAACTTCAACGAGGTTGCCCTCGCGGTCGATAACGCTGTCAGCATCGGCAGCTTCGGCTGTTGTTTCTTCTGTTTCAACTTCTGTTTCGTTTACAACGGTTTCAGCCTCTGTGATCTCGGAGGTCGTGATCTCTCCACCGTCTGGGGTGGAGTTCGCATTTCCGCAGGCTGTCATCGAAACGGCAAGAATACCTGCAATTGTGAGGGATAAGAGCTTTGACTTTTTCATTTAGAACTTCCTTCCTTGGTAAGCACAGCTTAAAATGTGCTTATATCGTAAATATTGATTTTTTAACGTTAAGAGTATAGCACCGTTTCGCGGCTTTGTCAATAAAATACAGAACGAATTAAGCAAAATTTAAGATTTTTAAGAAATTTTAGTGCTTTGGGGGTTTTATTTTGTAAAAAAGTATGCTATAATATTTTTATCTGTTTATAAAGTTATAAAGGAATGCGAATTTTTGAAAGGACGAACCGCAGATGTCACGAACCAATAAGAAATTTTCCGCCTTTTCCGTTGCGGAGATAATATTGATAATACTTTTCATTGCCGTTATCGCAGCAATGATATTCATAGGCGTTGTTTTTCACAAGGACAACACCGCCACAAGTGTTTTCGGCTACTGCTTTTACCGAACAAAAGCCGTGAATATGGAAACGAGCATACCGCAGGGAACGATAATCGTTGCTAAGGAGTCGGAGAACGATTCCATCGAAGCAGGCAGCGTTATCCTCTGTAAGATCGGCGAATATACTGTCCTGACACGTGTTACCGAAGTGCAGGACGATGCATACATAGTTAAATTTGACGTTGCACCCGATAACGAAACCTTCCGCGTGGAAAAATCCGCCGTTATCGCAAAGGCTGTGTGGCAGCTCGAAGCGTTCGGAAAGTTCATCGACTTCGCCACAAGCACGGTCGGAATAATCATCGTGCTTATCATTCCGCTTACTATTATAATAGCAGTTCAGGTAGTCCGCATAAACAGGCTCAAAGCGCTTGAACGTGAAGCCTCTTCACTCGATGATATCGATGATGTTATAAATTCGCGCAGAAAGGAAGAAGCTCCTGCCGTAACCATTACAAAACCGAAGTTTGAAGATGAAGCGCCCGAACCCCGCCGTCCGGAAAGAAGCGAGGGATCTCCGCTCGTTGTAAGACGTCCGAGAAGCCGTGATTTCGATTTTGATGAGGACGATCTGCGCCCGAAGTCGCGCCTTACCGTTGACAGCAACGGCAGAGCCGATTTCGTTGCCGAAGAAAAAGAACCCGTCCGTATCCCCGAAAACGAAACGCCGAATGAACGCCTTGAACGCATCAGCGGCATTGCAAAGCACACATCTCCCGTCAGCGCATCTGCGAAAGCTTCATCGGGCAGCGAACCTGCTTATGCCGCCGCTCCCACAAGGATAACCGCAGATGCAGTGCGCAGCTCCGAGGGCGAACGTGTTGTTTTCACTCCTCACGTCAGCAATGTTATCCCCGACAGCCTTGCAAATATTCAGGAAGAAGCTGCCGCAAAATCGGGATTTGACGAAAGCGTGAAAAATTACTTCGAGAAAAACGACAAGCCGACCTTTCCCGCAGAGGAAAAGCCTGCTGCCGAAGCTGTTTCCACTATCCCCGAAAACGCAGTAGTTCCGAAAGAAAATATCGCTCCCGTAAGAAAGAAAAAGAGCAGCAAAACGCTCGAAGAGCTTATGAGCATCATTGATGCCGAGGAAACAAAGCTGAAAAAATAACTGGGAGCATTGGATAGAAATGGTCTTTTCAAACCTTATATTTATATATGTTTTTCTGCCGCTTTGCCTTGTGTTTTACTATTCGGCGAGGTCGGCAAAGCTGCGAAACCTTGTGCTTGCACTGTTTTCGCTCGCATTTTATGCATGGGGAGAACCCGTGTGGGTGCTGCTGCTCATTTTCAGCGCAGCCGTTGACTATTTTAATGGGCTTTTTATCGAAAATTGCCGCGTGCGAAAAAAAGGGCATCCCGTGCTTGGCGTGGTTTTCTCGCTCGTTGTGAACCTTGGCATACTTTTCGTGTTCAAATACAGCGCATTTTTTATTCATCAGATAAATCTTCTGACTGGACTTTCGCTGCGTGAGCCGACGTTTTCGCTCCCGATAGGAATTTCATTCTATACGTTCCAGACTATCTCCTATACGGTCGATGTTTACCGCGGAAAAGTCAAAGCTCAACATTCATTCCTGAGCTTTTTGCTCTATGTTTCGATGTTCTTCCAGCTCGTTGCAGGTCCTATCGTCCGATATGAAAGCGTTGCGGCTGAGATAGACGAGCGCAGAACGACCGCAGAGGACTTCAACTCGGGAATTATCCGTTTTATATGCGGACTTGGAAAGAAAGTTATCATCGCAAACACGGTCGGTCAGCTTGCCGCAAATTCGCTTGCATTTGAGAAAGCTCCTACCTCGGTCGCAGCCGCTTGGTTCGGCGTTGCAATGTTCACGCTGCAAATTTACTTTGATTTTTCGGGCTATTCCGATATGGCGATAGGTCTTGGAAAAATGTTCGGTTTTCATTTCCCCGAAAATTTCAACTACCCGTATATTTCACGCTCGGCAACGGAGTTCTGGCGAAGATGGCATATCTCGCTCGGCTCGTTCTTCCGTGACTATGTTTACATTCCGCTCGGCGGAAACCGCAAGCATCAGATACTTAACCTTGTGATAGTGTGGTTTCTCACGGGACTCTGGCACGGCGCAAGCTGGAACTTCATTATATGGGGTATGGGCTTCGGTGTGCTGATAATCCTCGAAAAGCTTTTTATGCTCAAGGTTCTTGACAAGCTGCCGAAATTCTTCTCGCATATCTATGCGCTTTTCTTCATACTTATCGGCTGGGCAGTGTTCTATTTTACCGATCTCGGTCAGCTCGGCTCCTGCCTCGGCGCAATGTTCGGCGCAGGCGGTATCCCTCTTTATGATGAAGTTACGAAGTCGGCACTTCTGAGCAACCTCTACCTTATTATCGTGGCGGCAGTGCTTTCAATGCCAATTTCACGCCTGCTCGATGAGGAAGTCCGTCACATCGAGCGCAAGTCGGGCGGAGTATTCGCCATTTCAAGTGTTATCCGAACGGTGCTTTGTATCGCACTGCTCGCCGTTTCGTCGGTAATGCTTGTCGGTCAGACCTATAACCCGTTCCTCTATTTCAGATTCTGACGTTTTTATGACGAATCAACAAAGCTTTTGGCAAATTGACAAAATTATACGGAGGTCATCATTATGAAGAAGATCATCATTTTTACATCTGCCATACTTATTATGCTTTGCTGTCTTTGTTCCTGCGGCAATGCTGCGAAAAATGCGGATATAACCTCGGAATGGAAGATAGAGCAGATGACGGTCAACGGAAAAACTGTGTCCGGCGCATCGCTGCAGCTCGACTCCAATGGACCGAAATTTTCCTGCAAAGACGGTAAGAATGTGACTTTTACGCTGAACGGCAAAACCCATAATGGAACTGTCACAGAAAACAACGGAGTATATCTTATTGCTTTCGATGATTCGGCAAAGGAGATGGAGGCAAGGATCGGGAACGGCAGACTTGTCATGAAAATTAAGGATTCCGATACGATAGAGCTTATTTTTAAGCTGAAATGAGTTTTCGCATATATTTTTACTCAAAAAGGATAATCGCAAATGAGTTCAAAAGACAAAGGATCTTCGCTCGAAAAGAGAATAGAAGCCGCAAAGGCTTACAAGAAGAACGTTAAGCTTTACAATAAAATAAGCATCGCGGTGATACTCGGCGTGATCGCAGTAACAGCAGTATTGCTCGCTGTCCTGCCTCGTCCGAAAACCTCCGAACTGGAAAAGCGTGAGCTTGCGCCCATGCCCGAATTTTCGGCTAAAGCGCTGTTCAGCGGCGAATATTTCAGCGGGATCGCGGAGCATTTTTCCGATACTGTTCCGTTCCGTGAACAGCTTGTTGTGCTGAATTCGCGCATGAAAAAAGCAATGGGAATAAGCTCTCCGACTTTCTACGGTGCGGTCGATATCGTTGCCGATGATGAGGGCAATTCGCTTGAAGAAACTCCCGTCCAAAACGAACCTGTGCAGACAGAACCTGATGCTCAGCCGACAGTACCTGCTGCTGATAATGTGCCGCAGGAAAACGAGAATGCGGTAACGGAAACCTCTGCCGTTACTGAAAAGACCGAATCGGAAACAACCGGAATTGCCGACTTCTCAAATAACGGCATCGTCGTTGACGGCGTAAAAATGTACGGCGAGGACGCAGGCGTTATGCTCTTCGGCGGAAACAAAAAGCAGGGCGCGCGTTATGCCGATATAATCAATAAGTATAAGGCTTCGCTCGGCAATGTCAATGTCTACAATATGGTAGTCCCGACCTCGGTCGAGTTCTATCTCCCGAAAAAATACAGCAAATATTCTTCCTCGGAAAAGGAATCGATAGACTATATCTATAGCTGCCTTTCGCCCGATGTTACCCCGATAGACGCTTATTCCAAGCTTGCAGAGCATACCGACGAGTATATCTACCTGCGAACAGATCACCACTGGTCGCCGCTCGGCGCATACTATGCTTATACAGCTTTCTGCGAAGCACTCGGAATGGAATATCACCCTATCACGGACTATACCGAAAAGGTCAAGGAAGGCTTTGTCGGCTCGCTGTATGGCTATACGAACGATATTACCCTCGCCAATGCCCCCGAGCAGTTCCATTACTTCCTGCCGCCCGATGTGACCTACTCCGTCCAGACCTACTATTATGATACGCTTGCACCGAAAAACGGCGGCGCACTTTTCCATGAGTATGTCGAGGGCGCAAACTGCTACGGAATGTTCCTCGGCGCGGACGCTATCCATACGAAGATAACAACAAGCACCCAAAACGGCAGGAAGATAGTCGTTTTCAAGGAGTCCTACGGCAATGCCTTTGTGCCGTTCCTCGTCAATAATTTTGAGGAGATCTACGTTATCGATATCCGCTATTTCGGCACGAACGCAGTCAACTATATCAGGAAAATAGGTGCGACCGACGTTCTCTTCATCGATAACTGCTTCGCCGCAAACACTTCTTCTTTGATAAAGCATATCGAAGACCTCTACAGCTCACCGACAGGCTCGGTAGTCACGACCGTTACGAAAACCGAAACAACTCTGAGCGAAACCACAGCTTCGGGCGGCAAAAAGAAAAAAGACAAGAAAACCACCGAGCAGACCACCGATGAGAAGAAAACCACCACTCAGAAAGATAAACAGACGGCTGTAACGACCGCTCCGCCGAAAACGGAAACGGAGAGCGTTACGGCAACGGCGGCGGGTTAATGCGTAATGCGTAATTCGTAATGCGTAATTATTTTGCTCCGTTATTTTTTCGAATTGCACACTAAATTTGCATTTGAATTTCTTATACAAACCGACCCCGAGAAAATATTCTTTCTCGGGGATTTTTATTGCTTAAACAAAAATCAACTTTACAATATGTAAAATATACTTGACAAACTGTAAAATATATGCTATTATAAATCTGTCGGAGGTGATAGGGTGGCAAAGAATCTTAAACTCAAATCCGCAAGGGCGGCTCTCGATATGTCACAGCAGACGCTTGCCGAGAAATCGGGCGTTTCAAGGCAGACCATAAACGCGATTGAAAAGGGCGACTACAACCCTACGCTTAATCTTTGTATAGATATCTGCAAAGCATTGGGGAAAACACTTGACGAGATCTTCTGGGAGGGTGACTGATATGAAAGAAACGAAAAAGGAAAGAAATTATGTGACTGTTTTCAGCGACTACGGGCTGGACGAGCGACAGCGGAGCAAAAGCGAAAATATCGGTTTCCGATGCTTTCGTGAGCTCTATATCACTTCGCTCACAATGACGGTCGTGTGGTACGTTATAAGCTGTGTTGTTGATACAACTATTCCTATCGTGATAGTCGCAGGCAGCTATTTTGCGGCGGCGATAGTCTGCTACTGCATATACGCTCTCCGTGCTGCGAAAGCGGGCGTTATCAACGGAATCACGGCTTTTTCATTCTCAACGGGAAGTCTTGCAAAAGCAATTTTGACGGCTTTGTTTGCTATTGTTTTCGGTTTGGGTGCAGGTCATCTTATCTCCGCTTCGGACAAAATGACGGATTGCATTGTTCTTGCCGTGCTGTGTGCAATGATTTCCGCAGAAAATTTCGTGCTTTACTTCTGCGGATTGAAAAACAACAAGGTGCTTGATGAACAGAACAAGGAGGAAGAATAATGGCTAACGATAAAAACGCATTATCGGGAACTATCTTTGACGAGGCAGGCTATGACGAAATGCAGAAGTCCGAAAATCACGAGATAGGCTGCAAACTTTTCAAAGCGATGTTTTTTGTTGTGCTGGCTGCATCGTTTATATTGACAGTGGTTTGCGGCAATGCCAACGATCTTTGGGGCATGGCAGTTTCACTTGCATTATTTGCCGTTGTTTTTGTATTTTATATCATATATGCCTATATGACTGCGAAAAAGGGAATAATGAACACCAAATTTGCAAAAGGCTGGTCGGCAAAGTGGATTATACCTACTTATATAGTTCTGGAAGTTGTAGTAATTACCCGAATTTTTCATTCGGAGCATGAATTGAGTGATATTGCCCTTATTATCCAATGGCAGATAATCATTATCAGCTGTATTTCAATGTCGCTTTGTGCAATGAAAAACAACCGTGTTCTGAAAGCACAGCTTGAAGATAATGAAGCGGACGAGTGAAAAGCTCCCCTATAATATTATAATAAATCAGCATAAATTGTGATTATGAACAATTTATGCTGATTTTTTACTGTTTAATGTAGAAGAATGT
>UQQA01000084.1 GCA_900543105.1 uncultured Ruminococcus sp.
TGTATTATAAGCCTTAAAAGCTTGCATATCTTGTGGAAAGTCTTTTCGCAAACATAAGCATCGGGGTCTGCTCCGTCAACGATAGTCAGCCAGGCGGCGCATTGCTTTTTAACATATTTCGGCGCTTTTCTGTTTGTGTCGTCAATGCACCATAGCGCATACTTATATGCCGGACTCTCTTTTATCGTCAACCTGCTCACCTCCGTGATTTTATCTTAACATAAAACCAAGCGGAGAAACGGACAGTTATTTTTCACTGCCTGCATCGGTAGTGTCTGTATCCTCCTCATCGTCCATAAGAGCCGCAAGCAGCGGATTTTCTGCTTTCTGCGGTGTTTTCGGAATGTTGCGCAAAGCCGCCGAGATAGTCATAACGTTTTCTTTGTCGATAGCAAGCATCATATTCCGCTTTCGGTCGATAGCCGCACCGATGCTAATTTTCTGTGATTTCAGCTTTGCGACCTGCTTTGAAAAAGACATAATCGCATCGAAGTCCTTTACCTCCAGCTTCTTAAACTCCCGTTCAAGCTCGTTCGTGAGCTCACGAAGATGATCTATGTCCTCTTCAAGCTCGACTATCTCCGAATAAAGCTCGCAGTAAGTGTTTATCCCCGAAGAGTACAGCGCATCGTTTTTCTCGATGTTCGCCATAAGCTTCGATATGCGCAGGAACTCTTTGTGAGCAGTCTTGTTGCTGCGAACCTCTTTCCGCTCCCATAAGGGCTGACCGCTCAGAACGGATTTCTCCGCTTCCTCCCTCGCTGCAAGCTCCGCCTTTGTTCGATGACTTTTCCCCTCAGCTTTTATAACGCCTGCCGTTTTTGACGGTCTTCCCAATCTGCTCACCTCCCACTCTTACCCTGTTTTTATCATAGCATACACCGCCGCTCAAAAACGGACATTTGAGCAAAATGCATTTTTACAAAAAAATAATTTGCTCATTTTGGGAGCTTTTTGTTCACGAAGGGCAGGAGTAGGTGTCCGAGATCCTCCCCGAAGAAGCGTGACATACCGGGGGTACTACTTTGATTTTTAGGGCATCTCGGATAAATCCTCGGATTTTGCTAATTTTTTGAGTAAAATTGCAGGTATTTTCCCGTTTTCCGCAAGCTTGTGATGATAGCTGCATAAACAGATGAGGTTGTCATCGTCAAGCCTCTTGCCAAAGTCTACCGACAGCGGCACAATGTGGTGAACGCTGACTTCACTGACGTATGCGATAGGCTTATTGCCGTAGCCGATAGCACACAAGCGGCACATATTGCGGTCACGCATACGGATATACGCACGTTTATATTGCCACTGCTTTGAGTTACGAAATTTGACTATTGCGTTTGCTGCTTTATTTCGCTGCCACTGCGGACGTTTCGGACAAACATAGTTTATTTCGTGCAACTGATTGCAATAAGGACAGGCTTTTTTCACTTTTTCGCCCTCTTTTGACGCTTAGGACTGCCTAAGCCGTAGTATTTATACAACCTTTGCAGCGTCCTTTCGGAAACATAAAACTGCATTGCAACTTTCGTGCGGCTCTGACCTGCTTTTTCTTGTTCCCACGCTCTTCTTGCCTTCTGCTCAGATAAACAGTACTTCATTTTGCTCCCTCCAAGTAGCTGATAATAACCTCTCTCGCCTCGTCAAAGCCGTAGCAGACAATGACCTTATAGCCCTGACCTCTCAGCGCATCTATCCACTCTTTTTGCGCCGCTGACAGCTTGCCGCCTTTTGTGCGTTTAAGCTCAATGTATAAGCCGTGATAGCCGCCTCTTGCACACGGCAGGAAAATATCCGGCACACCTGCCTTAACACCCTGCACCTTAAAGCGTGCCGCCTCTGACTTGCTCCGCTTGCCGCCGTTAGGTATGTGATGCATCAGATCAAGCTCGGGATATTTGCCGCGTGCCCAAGCCGCCCACGCAAAAATGTGTGCCTGCTCTGTGTCCTCTGTCGGTATGTAGTGCTGCATTTTTTAAATCCTCCTTTTTGCGTCAGGTATCAGCACATAAGACTGATACGGATATCCTGTGTATTCGTCAATGCTGTTATAAACGCTGTCCGACTTTACCGTCCAGCCGTGTGGCGCTCTCGGTTCCTCAAGCCAGCGTTCGGCTTTTATTACCTCGTATGTATCTTTCGGACGTTCGAGATTTGTGCTGCAATTATAGCGCTTTTTGTTTGGCTCGTGGATGCCGTCCGCAAACTGCCCTGTATCGGTGTCGTATTTCAGCAGATATGCCGCAAGCCCGTAATAGTCATAATTCGCCCACAAAACAGAGTTTACGGGAACATTTCCGCAGGCTTTATCTGCTTTCCACTTTGCCTGTATCACTGCATACGGAATATACTGCGGAAGAATTATGTGGTGATGATATTGCCCGTTTTTTCCTTTATGCGTCACCGTGATATATTTAAATACTATTCCCATCTTGTCACAGTATCGGCGCAGACGCTTCAGAAAATTGCTCAAATGCTTTTCGGCTTCTTCAAGCTCTTTCATCGTTCCAAGCGGATAAGTGAGCGATAAATGCCAGTCGGCTTCTTCAAAATTCAATGCCATAAGGTCAAAGAGGTTCTGAACAGTATGCCGTGAATTGTTCTTCTCCATTTTCTTACTTTGACGCTTACAGTATCGTCTTGCTTTTCTCGGCAAATGATTGCCAAACATACCGCAATGAAATTTTGTGATTCTGATCTCATCTCTGATCTGTCTTGTCTTTTTACAATACACTTGGCACTCACTCCCAATATATAGAATTTAGAAAACGTCCCGAATGTTAAACCTTAATCAAGGGTCTTTAAAAGGGTCTTGCTCCCTCATTTTTGCATTATAATAGTATAGCCGCCCTAATATGGCAATAAGGCAAGCCTGACCTGCTCGCCTTATTACCTATGTATCACCGCCGCCTCAAATGGCAGTAAGAGGCGTTATCCTTTGGCAGTGTTACAAGCTTTGTTATTTTATCTTCACGCCGCCCTGCTCCAACGCAAGGCGGACATTGTGCGGACTGCGCTTAAGTACCTCGGCAATCTTTAAAATCGTCATACCCTCGTTGTACCATTTGCAGACAAGGAAAACTGTATCTTTTGTAAAAATACGGTTGAGCTGTTTACTTTTACTGCCTCTGCAATCGGGAAACATATAGGCATTGGAGTTTTTACTGTGTTCAACGCCAAAACTATTTCCGCAGACGTAGCACGTTACTTTTTTAGCCATTTTCCTCACCGCCCATTTTCGCACCGCAATTAGGGCAATACGGTGTTATATCGTCCTCGTCATATCCGTAAAGCCCACATTCGGAACATTTAGGTTTTATTACAGTTATTCGCTTTTTTAAAATCATTGCTTTTTTGTTTATGTTGCTTCCGTCAACAAGTGTGCCGTTTCTACAGGTTGTAAAGCTCTCTTTAAGCCCGATTTTAGCTGTCGGGATTAATCTTGTGCGTTTGGTTAAAATCCAATGTCCGTGACAAACAGGCTCAACGTCGGCAACCTTGCAATCTTCCATTAGTATTTCGTCAAGCCACAAAGGTAATCTACCGTTTCGTTTGTCGATAACGTTTAATAATTCATCAAGATTTATATACCTTGCCATTTCAACCGTCCTTTCTTTTGCCGTAACTGCAAAAATCGTCGGGTCTGTTTCCATCCGTTCTGATTGTTCGGCAGCAAAACGGGTAATATTTGCAATCCTTACACCTTACGACTTTTACAACGTCAGCGGCAGGCTGTTTCATAATCAGCTCATTTATCAAAGCGTTGTAATATTCGGGTGCAAGTGTATTAAGGTTTTTGATAAGGTCGTCACGCTCTATGTATTCTTTTTCCGGCATTGTAATTATCTCCTATTACAATTTGCACAGTAAGCCGCACACTTATCACAGCCGTCACAGCTTGGTTTGCTCTCAGTCTGCTGTCTGTCTGCCTCGTGCCAAGTCTGATACAACGCCCATGCAAGCGGCTTGCGTACCCATTTGAGGTTGAGGGCTGTTTTATAGTTTGCCCTCAACAGCTCTATTGCTTTGTCAAGTGTCATTTCCGCCAATCTCCTCCAAAGCCAAATTTAAGAAATGTGCAACCGCACCCTTGAATTTTTTACACTTTTCTTCATCTGAGATTTTTTCAAGCTCAGCCGATATCTGCTGTAGATCCTTTTGCAGTTCGCCAAGATAAAATTTCATTGTGATCTGCTCTGCATCGGCATTATTTTCAGCTTTCTTCAGCTTTTCCTCCAATGCCTTTACCTTTTCCTGTGATGCATTTTTTTCGCCGTCGACCTGCTCCTGCAATGCGGCTTTTTCACGCTCGGATTTATCGAGCTTGTCCTTAAGCTTGCTGATCTCGGCACTATGTTTGGCTTTATCCTCGGCAAGTGCCTTTTGCACAAGCTTGTCCAGCTCCTCAGGGTCGGGTTCACGGACCGCAACCTCGGCAGGCTTTTCTGATAATACTTTCAACTGCTGTTCAAGGTCGGTCACCCTCATCGATTCTTTTCTCTTTTCTTTTTCGAGCGACTTGGCTTTGTCCTCAAATAAGGACAGCTGTTCGCCTTTTTCGCAGTTTTCGACTTTCAGCCGCTCGATTTCCGCTTTGAGTTCGTTCACGGTCAGCTCATCGGCATTGACCTGCTCCATAAATTCTTTGCGGTCGAGCGGATTGACGTGCGTGAGCAGTTCCAGCTTCGTCACCCCGAGATTTGCATTTGACTGCAAAAAGGCAGGTGGGAGCTCCTCATAGATTTTTATGTATGTATAAGCCTGACGGGACTTGATGTTTGCTTTGTCCTCGCAATAAACGCCGAAATCATCATAGCCAAGTGCCGTATAAAGCTTATCATCACGCATCTGTTTTAAGCATCGGCACATCTCTAAAAGTGCGTTTGCGGCAATAGTGCCGTTTGTGATGATCTGCTGATGCAGCGCAAGTGCCGCCGAATATTCGGGGCTGTTTACGTCTGTTGTTATTATCTCATTTGACATTGTAATACCTCCGATTATGCTGTTTTGGTGTTTTTACTTTTCGGGTGCTTTTTACCGTTGGGCAAGGCAACCCATTTGAGCCACTTATCTACAAATTTTTGAGCCTTTGGTGTGGGATCACAATTGCCCTTGCCTCTGATCTGTATTAATCTATCGCCGTGCATCTCAATTGTATATAATGCTGTATCTCTGCTACGGATATCACGCATAAAAAGGATTGCAAGCTTGCCGCTGATGTGTCTGTCAGCATATCCGGCTACGCAATGATGCTGATTTTTGCCCTCCTCAACTATCTCTGCTACCGACTTGGGGACAATTATGCAGTAACGGCTGTCCTCATACTCATATTGCTCAACATAGCCCTTATATACACTGCTCTGATAGTTTGCTGTTTGCTCGGCAACCTCTTTCTCACGACGTTCCCGCTCGATCGCATTTAGTGCCTCACTTGTGCGTTTATGCGCTTTGAGCAGATCGTGCGGTCTGCATATCTGATCGTCCGTTACATCATACCCAAACTTACAGCACTCACCGATGTAGTCACGATAATCCAGTATCACACATTGTAATGTGCCGCTCAGCAACAATTTGGTCTCTGCACGGGCCTTGCTCTGCTTGACAAGATAGTTTATAAGCTTTTGCGGCGTGAGAGCTGTTTTTTTGAGCATATCAAGCACAATGCGGTAATCATATCTCTCGGTGTCGCATATCATTACCGCATCAGCAAACTTATATCGGCGGCCTTGCCGCTTGCCGATACTCTTTAGTCTGCGCCAGCATTGCAGTGTATCAATATCAACTCTTGTGCCGCTCTGAGCTGTCTGACGTATAACAGCGGCATCGTTGCCGTCCGTCCGGAAAACTTCGGCGGCATTTTTGCCGTCAAATGATACGACACTTTTATGTGCTTGCCCTCTGTCAACTATATCCTCAATCATGCCTACCATACCCGACTTAATGAGCATCTCGACCGCCGGATACCTTACCGCATACATCATATACAGCAGCGGCTTACATCCGTTATAGCGCTGTCCTCTCGGTGTGCTGTCGGGAGTGTACTCCCATGGCAGTACATAGCGCAAAAAGCTGTTTTGCAGCACCTCAGGGTTGTATGCCTCAAAATAGTCATATCCATAAGAGCGCATAATATATGGCTCATACATACGGTTATCTTGCTCATACGTCCCCCAGTAATATTTAAATTGTCTTGATGCGCCCGGAGTGTACTCAACAACGAATAGTACCCACCAACAAGAGCCATTGCAATATTTACTCAGCCACTCTATATCGTCTTTGCCGTCCTTGCCGTAATTGCTTGTAAGCTGTCCGCATACTGCATATACCTTGTTATCAAGCACATAAAAGCAGACAAGATTGTGCTGCTCCCGGAGTTTGCTTCTGCCTATGCCCTCTGCCTTTGCACAAAGGCTTGCGCCGCACTCTGTACACGTTACCTCTGCGTTATGCCGTATGCTGTATGCTGCATCAAGGCGAGCGGCATCGTGCGGTGTTACAGCCTCTTTGTCGAGATCAAGGCGGTATCTTTTAAGGCAGCTTGTGCAAAAGCAATCTATGTAAGTGCCGTGCTTGCGGTAAAAAAGATACTGCTTACAATACTTGCGGTGCATATCAAGCCGCATATCGTCCGACATATATGGCAGGTCGGGTAATAACTCTTGTATCTCCATAGACTTGCCCCCTTAAAACAGATCATCGAGCGACATATTGAGCACCGATTTTTTCGGCGGCTCTGCACTCGTTATCATCTCGATCGGCGGCGTATCTGATGCGGCTGCTCCGATGAGGTCTATTGTCATTGTACACTTTATGTCCGCACCGGGAAAATAAAAGTTTACAGCTTTTTTGTAAGCGTCAATGTCGGAAATTGCTGACCCCGTGTCTTTTGCGACTGCTGCAAGACAGTCGGTAAGCGTTTTCTCATTCTGCACCACCGCCTGCGCAAATTCGGGATCCTGCTTGCAGAAATTCACGAGCGTACTATACACGGCGGGCATCATTGCTTCTTCTTTCTTTCCGCCACTAAATTTCTTTTTCTCTTCGGAAAGCTTTTTTATTGCTTTTTCTATCATATAGTTTTACCTCCTTGACAGTACAACAAAATTATGTTATACTGTAATCGTCATATAGTTTTATTTTCTTTCGTTTTCTTTTAGACCGTCCTTGATGATATGGGCGGTCTTTTCTTTTTATCATTCGGCATAATCCGCTCCTAACGCTATTACAAGCTCTTCCACTCTTTGCCGCGTAAAGCCTATTATTGGCTCTTGCAGCTCACAGCAATAAAAATCTTTATATTTTCTGGCAATGAGTGTTTTAACACTACATTCCCACGCGATACGCACCGAGGATTCTGTTCCGTCTTTATGATTGAGTTTTGCAACATATCTCTTGTACCAAGCAGATAGCACCGTATTGCTGAGGTTGATATCATATCCATACGGATTACCTTCATTAAATACTCGCTTATGTCGGGTATTACGCTCCTCGATTATTTCTTTGTCTGTTCGATATGCCATTCCTAAACCTTTCTATAAAGTTTCCAATCGCCGCTTTTATAGCGGCCTTTTCTTCAAGGGTGAAGGATATGCTGATATTCTGCGCCGTTTGCAGGATTAGCAACCCGACATATCCGCCTAAAATAATCATCATTGCAAGTATGTACATTACTTTTTTCCTCCTTTTAGCTTTGGTATATTCTCTTTAGAATACTGGAGTATTTTTTCAACATCATAAGAATGTACTCCACCGCCGCTCTCTGTAGAAGACTTTGTGAGCTTGGCTTTATCTTCACGCATAAATTTGCGGACGGTAAGGTTATAGTCTTTATACGTTTTACCATTCTGCTGGCAATACTCGTCGACCTTTTGAATATACTCGTCAGTTGTTTTTACACCAAACTCTTTAACAAGATTTGCATATTGTGTCCCCGTCAACAAAACGTGTTTATACTCTCCGTATTTGGCTCTTGGCTCGCTCTGCTTGCTGTCCGCTTTTTTGGACACTTGCTTTTTGGGCTTCGATGGAGCTGTTTCCGCCGTAAGCTTGTCCAGCCTATCAGCCGATGCCTCATTACGGTCCGTTGACTTTTCAAGCCGATTGATGAGTGTACTCAGACTACCGAGCTCGGCAAGTTGTATGCGCTTGTCCTCCAGCTCGGCGGTAAGATCGGATATCTCATTATTGAGCCGCTCAACCTGCTCCGAATATTGCTGTATCGTTTGCGCCTGCTCCGCATATTTTGCAGCAAGCCTGCAAGCATCTCGTAGCAGTTCCGCCGCCCTTTGCGGTGTGTCGCACTCTTTACACGCTTTGATGAATTCAGCTGTCGTCATGGCTTTTCTGTACCAAGATTTTGAATCTCTGCTTAAGGCTCAACTCCCATTCTGAGAGCACTTCACAGAAGTTCGGAAACTCATCTGCGAATGTAGCTTTACAGAGCTTTATAGCGGCAAGAAGCTTCTGTATAGCTTCCTTCTTTGTCGGCTTCTCAAACATTGATACCACCGACCTTTTTGGATGATTCGTATCTCACACCCGCAATATCTATATGATCTGCGATAGCCTTAGCTGCTTCAACAGTCTTGACATCGAAGCCATTCTGATAAAGCGTATTGAGCTTCATAATAGCGGCAACGAGGCATGGTGCCTCGATTGAGGATATTTTTTCAAGATGTATGCGGTTGATGTGCTCGGCCGTGCGCTTCGCCATAAGCAAAGCGCATTTTTTATCATCGCCGGCGGCTGATGCACTGATGATTTCCTTTAAAAAAATTTTTTCGTCTGTCATATAGTTTTACTCCTTTGGTTTATGTACTTTCCGCTGCCTTACGGCGGCAATAAACTCTTATGATTTGGTTCGCTGTCTTGTGCTCTTTTCCTGCACGAACTCCATAAACTCTCTGAAAAGCTCATACATTTGTGTTTCCGTATATGCCTGCTCGGTTTCACCTTCCATTGCGTGAACAAACGCCGCTTTGGGAATCTTTGTGCGGTTTCCAACTCTGAATGTCGGGAATCCAAGTTCCTGCGGACGGTCACGAGCCGTAAGGCTGATATAATACGGAGTACAGCCAAGAACTGCCGCAACCTCTCTCGGAACGAGGTAATCACGGTCAATTGCCTTGATATCGTCAAGGGTCATTGTACCTTTACCGAATGTTTTTACAGCCATAAATATACACCTCTCATTCCAATGGTTTAATCTGCGTTACGGTGAAAATCTCCGATACATTTTGCGTTACCGTAACGCCGATTGTATCAATGCCGAGCGCACCACATATCCAAGCTTTAAAGTTTGCCTTCGCATTATCTCTTGCGCACCTTATTTCGAGATAGTCATCACCCTTTGCGTCAAAAGCATCAGGATTCTCAATCGGGTCAATTTCGATATCATCGTTGTACTTGTTAAGTGCCTCTCCGCTGAGTGCAACAGTATATGCCGTACAGATATATTTTTCTTTACCATGGCTTGTGTTTTCCTCATCAACGTAAGAGCCTTTTGCAATCAACTGCAAAATTGGTGTGTTTGGTGTCATATAGTTTTATCCTCCTTATTTTCTCTTTATCTTAAACCAGTGATAAAGTGTTTCTTTTATCGCTTCGTCTTTCTGTTCGTCGGGTATTTCAATATTATTTTTTACTATGAAATATATCAGACTTTCCGCTGTCAGCTTCCATGAAAACCATTTAAGAAGCAAAAATACTACGGCAACTATGAAAATAACATACAATCTTATCGCCTCCGATCTATTATGATATTCTCCGAGCCTCGTGTTCCCATTCGGTCACGATCTCGTTTGCGGCGGAAAGAACTTTATCCGCTTTGGGGGTCTGCATAAATCCTTTGAGGATTTTGGAAAGCTCCGCAGGGTCAACTTTAAGATCGTACTTGCTTTTAAGAATTGGAATAAGCGATGCCTGACTGCGGTTCATTTCCGTAAGTCTAACTTTTATTCTGAATGGCATTATTTTCACTCCTTTCACGTTTCAAAAATTATTGACAAATACTCCCTTGTCTGCTATAATGTAGTTGGGCTTTTATGCCTCTTTTTGTCAACAATTTGTTGCTGTAATTATATTATAGTTTAGTATTCTGAATTTGTCAAGCATCTGGTTAAAAAATGATTTAGAAAACTAAATTATTGTGAATAATGCTTAAAAATGATGGGGGTATTTTATGTTTTATGACAATTTAAAAAAAGCATGCATGAATAAAGGAACTACCGTAACATCTACCTTAAAAGCTTTGGGATTGGGAACTGCTAACGGAACGTTTTGGAAAAACGGTTCATCACCAAGCGGAGAAGTCTTAATTCAGTTATCTGAATTTTTGGATGTTTCTGTTGACTATCTTCTTAAAGGAGAATCTTTTAAAGAAAACTATTCAGATTGTTATGTTGCTTTTATCGATATTTTAGGCTTTAAAAATTTTATTAATGATAAAGATACTACATTTGATAAAGTCAAAGATTTATATGATCTCTTAAAAATAATTTCCAATGAATTTAGTTCTGTGACTCAAAGTGATTTCTTTACTCCAGATGATATGTCAAAAGTGGTGCTTAATGTCATATCTGACACTATTGTACTTTCTATTGAAAAGAGTCAACATTATTCTCTTGAAATATTAATCTTTGCAGTTAATATAGTTGTTTCAAATGTGTTATTAAATCATCAGTTATTATTTAGAGGTGCGATTAGCGAGGGCAATTTTTATTCTAAGGCTGGTATTCTTTTTGGTAATGCCTTGGTAGATGCTGCAATACTTGAAAAGGATCGAGCAAAATATCCAAGAATTGTTATACAGAAAAATGTTTTAGAAAATTATTTAAACACACACAAGACAGATATTGAAACGGATAAAGGAATCAATTATTTAACAGAGCTAGATTGTATAGCAAAGGATTCTTTGTATATTATCAATTATAT
>UQQA01000085.1 GCA_900543105.1 uncultured Ruminococcus sp.
ACAGCAAATATATGAAATTTTGTGGGAAGTGTTGGATAACAGAGGATAACAAATTTCAGTTTGTATTTCAGATTAAAACAGCATATTTTACATAGCAGTCAAGTATTAAAAACACTTGACTGCTTTTTGTTTACATTTGAAAGCTGATGTGGTATAATTAAGCAAATGGGCAGGAAATCTGCTTGATATATCGGAATTTGAAGAGCTGACAAATTTTAATTTCTGTGGAAAGGATAATAATGTGAATATCGTAATTATTAATGGTTCCCCAAGAAAAAAAGGAACGACTTCTAACATACTTCACAGGATAGAAGAAAATCTTCTTTTATATGATGATGTTCATGTAGAATATTTTGATTTGATAGATTTAGATATTAAGTCATGTAATGGTTGTTGTACTTGTTATAAAAATGGAACATGCTATATTAAAGATGATGCAGAAATGCTTTCGAAGAGGATTTTCTCCTCTGATGGATTGATATTAGGGAGTCCTACATACGCAAGCAATGTGTCAGGTTTATTAAAAAATTTCATAGATAGAGGACATTTTGTAATCGAACAAATATTACACAAAAAATATGCTATAAGTGTGGCTACAGGTGAAAATTATGGTAGCAGTGATACTAGTAAAATATTGAACAAATTAATACAGTATTCTGGAGCCTTTTTAACTGGAAAGATTGTTTATAATTCGCCATTTAATTCTATAATTAAAGATGATAAATTGAATAAATAAATTGATAAGTTATCACATAAGTATTATTTGGATATCAAGAATAAAAGAAATTATCCTATTCAAGCCGTTGTACACAATGCCATTTTCAATATGGGAATCAAATCATTTGTAAAGAGTAAAGGGGAAAAGTATCAAGGGGTATTAGATAAATGGGAAAAAATGAATATTTCCATATAACATAAAGTACCTTAATAACTTCGCGTTTGCGAAAGAAATGAAGGCCCTTGCAGAGCTTTCCCCCGACAACTTCCAGTTTATATTTCAGATTAAAGCAGAATATTTTACATAGCAGTCAAGTATTAAAAACACTTGGCTGTTTTTGTTTACATTTGAAAGCTGATGTGGTATAATTAAGCAAATGGGCAGAAAATCTGCTTGACAAATCGGAATTTAGTTTAGTCCGATATGCTAAAATAGAAATCAAGGAGCTGTTGAAAAATGAATGCTGATTTTAAAATTAACGGAATTAAAATCGAAACTGAACGACTAATTCTTAGACCATTTGAAGAATCAGATTTATACTAAACACCATTTAAAAGCAGGATAAAATCAAGCCGACGATCTTGGGTATATGTGATTTCAACGCAGATTTTTCCTGTATTTTATTGGTGTTTAGAGCGTATCTGAAAACTCAAAAGAGTTGTATCATTTAGACAAAAGCCAAATGGAAGCAACGTGTACGAAAGCAAAATTGTGACGGAGCTTGGACTTCGCAATAGTGAACACGAAGAAAAAGCGGCTGGGTAAAAAGGAGATAGAATGAATAAGATAAGAATTGCAGAAGTAGAAAGTAAAGACGCAGAATTCCTTTATGAACTTATGAATAATGAAGCTGTTATGGCAGTTTTAAATGAAGTTCCGACAACTGTTGACGTTTGGAAAGAAGCAGTTGCCGAATGGGAGCAGGACGATGATGAAAAAGACTATATTATTTTTGAAGATGCTTCGCCGATCGGCTGGCTGGGGATAAACGGTCTTGCCGCAAAAGATAAAACAGCATATATTAAAATGATAGCGCTGCTTCCTCAATATCAGAATAATGGCATTGGACGGTATGTTATTGATCAAGCCATAGAGAAACTGCGGTCAATGGGATATACTTTTGTGGGGCTTTATACGGATAAAAGTAATATAAAAGCTCAAAGATGCTATTTAAAGTGCGGATTTGAAATAAAGAATGAAACAGAGCAAAAAATGTCAAATGGAAAGGTCGTCAAACGTTACAGAATGGAATGTCGGTTTAAAGATAAATAATGGGCTGTTCATTTCCCGTTGAAGCATCAACTCCGCTCACTTGCGTTTGTGAATTTTTGCTTCAAGGATGGTTTGTTTTAGAAAAAAGAATAGGCGCAATTCACTTTTCTTAGGTTTACAGATTTGATTTCTCATTTTCTGTTTTACCTTTTGGTGTGAATTGCGCCTATTTATTTGGTACTGATTTCGTTGTTGCAACTAACGTTATGCTGTTAGTTTAGGGAGTTTCGCCGTCTGCGGACAGCAACCAAGGGCTTTGCCCTCTGGACACCCACCACCCTTTAAACAAAGCGAAATTCTTGCAGAATTAACGTAAATTTTGATGTTATTGTTTATTCTTTCAAAGTGAATTTTCCCGTGAGCTGTTTCAATGTATTTGCCTGACCTGCGAGTTCCTCTGCGGCGGCTGCGCTTTCCTCGGAAGAAGCGGAGTTGTTCTGCGTTACCACGGAGAGCTGTTCAACCGAAGTATTTACACGGGTGATAGCTTCGGACTGGTCGCGCGAGCTGTTTGCAATATCGTCGATAGATGTGATTATCTCGCCGATATTCGTTACAACTGTATGGAGCGATTCGGCGGTCTGGTTTGCTATCTGCGAGCCGTTTTCCACTGCCTCCATTGTTCTGCTGATAAGTGCGGAGGTATTCTTTGATGCCTCGGCGGAGCGTGATGCGAGGTTTCTTACCTCGTCGGCTACTACTGCAAAGCCCTTGCCTGCTTCACCTGCACGGGCAGCTTCGACTGCGGCATTGAGGGCGAGGATATTTGTCTGGAATGCGATATCTTCGATAGTTTTGATTATAGCGCTGATGCGGTCGGTATTGTCGGTGATATCCTTCATAGCATCAAGCATACTGTTCATACGCTCGTTGCTGAGGTTAGCTTCTTCGCCGATCTTATCCATACTTGTGCTGACCTGTTCAGCCTGTTCGGCGTTGGTCTTTATCTGACCCGACATTTCATCGATAGTTGCAACAAGCTGCTCGATAGCACCTGCCTGCTCGGTCGAACCCTGAGCAAGAGCCTGAGCGCCGCTGGAAACCTGATCTGCGCTGCCCGAAACCTGATCTGCGGCATCGTTGATATTGACGAGTGTGGAGTTGAGCGAGGCTGTGATATTTTCAAGTGCGTTTTTGAGCTTTTCAAATTCGCCCTTATATTCCATTGTAAGGCTTATATCGAGGTTACCGTCTGCGATTTTGTTGAGGACATCGGAAAGCTCGCCGATATATCCCGAATAATTTCGGAGCTGGTCGGTGGTCTGACTGATGCTGTTCGCAAGAACGCCGATATCGTCCTTTGAGGCAGCCTTAACGGTAACGTCAAGCTCACCTGCAGCTACTCTCTGAGCGGCACGGTTGATCTCACGGAGCGAACGTGTCATTTTTACGGATACGAAGATAGCGACTGCGGCTGTGATCGCTGCGACGAATACTACCGCACCGAACATCATTATTACCATGTGGACAGTCTGCTGTGAAAGTTCGGCTGATTCAACGGTATAGATAAGCTTCATTCCGTTGTTGAGGGTGCTGAAAACAACATCTCTTTTCACGCCGTTTATTTTGCATACTATCGGTTCGGAGATCGAAGCTTCCGTGAGTTTATCTGTAAGCGAAGCGGAGTAGTTGTCAAGACCTGCACCGAATTCCATATCCCTGCCGTACATAACGTTGTTGCTGCCGTCAGCAATGATAGGAAGTGCTGTATTGTAAGCGTCCGATTCCTCGGCAAGCTGTTCGACCATTGTAAAGTCGATATCCATACCTATGACACCGACATTTACGTTGTCATGGAAAAGCGGAACAACGTAGGAGATCATATAGATGCCGACGTTTTCATTGAGGTAGGGGTTCATCCAGGTAGGTTTGCCGTTGTTTACGGGAGTGTAGTACCAGCCGACATGGGCAAGATCGGTCTTGTCAAAGGTGCTGAAATCGGTCGGAGTAACGCTCTGGAAAGCTTCTTCGGTGCTGTTTCGGGTAAGAAACAGACCCGAGGTCGGCTCGGTAAAATCGGGGTTGTATCTTATGTAAGCGCATATAGCGCCGTCTGTGTTGCTTGCGGAGCTTAAAAGGAGAGATTCGATGCTTTCGGTGTATTCATTGACATAAGCACTGCTTGTCTTGAATGAATTGAAGTCGTCAAGGTTGGTTACCGCAACCTCGGCAAGGGTATCGACCGACTGTTCGATCTTGTCCAGATATGCGTTGATATCAGAGCTGATACCGCTTTCGGTAGTAGCCATTATCTTATTGTTATCCTCGGTCAGGGCGCTGTTCGCATTTAAATTGGCAAGTGCGCCGACGGCTATGGAAGCAATTACGGTGCAGGCCGCAGCCATTATACTGATTTTTTTCGTGATAGTCATAAAAAATGTTACCTCCGAATTTTTTTTGTAAAAAATACAAAAACATTTTTTCCAACTTTATTATACAATGTATTTTTTAAAATGTCAATGATTCGGAAAGCAATGGTTTACATTTTTTTGCGGATATGGTATAATGTAAAAAATTTTTCATTAAAAAGGAGGCGGTACTGTGAACATAACCGTATATCTCGGAGCGGGCGAGGGCAATGACAAGTCATTCGCAAACGCCGCAAGAGAGCTTGGAAAATGGATAGGCGAAAGCGGAAATTCGCTCGTTTACGGCGGCTCAAAGTCGGGACTTATGGGAATTCTGGCGGAGAGCGTTCTTGACGCAGGCGGAACGGTCACGGGCGTAGAGCCGCAGTTTTTCATTGATGCAGGCTTTGAGTACGACCGTGTTACAACGCTCATCGTCACGAAAGATATGTCCGAGCGAAAGGCAAAGATGACAGAGCTTGGCGAGGCTTTCATCGCATTTCCGGGCGGCACGGGAACGCTTGAAGAAATTTCCGAGATAATGTCAAAGGTGTCGCTCAAACAGCTTTCCGCACCGTGTATTCTTTACAATTTGAACGGATACTACAACAGCCTGAAAGAGCTTCTGAACCGTATGATAGAAAGTGGACTTTCCTCCAAAGAGCGGCAGGAGGGCATTTACTTTGCGGAAGATTTGAACGAAATTAAAAAGATACTGAAAGGTCAAGGTGCTAAAAATGAAATGGATACTTCTCAATGACGAACTCCGCAAAAGAATAATAAAAAAAGTAAAACCTCAAAAGGACGATTTTTTATCTTATCAGAACCTGAACCTTTTAACGGGTGTATTGGATGAAGAGAGCGGCGTGATACTCACAAAGACCTACGCTCTTTCCGAGGGGCTGAAAAGGTGCGGCAATGATTTTGACGATGCGGCTTATATTATCCTCACGAAGCATCTGAGCTTTTTGCTCACCTGCGGCGAATATTTTCCCGGGGAGCGTTTCAGAAACATCAAAAGCCCCTGCCCGACTGTGATATCCGACAGCCGCCTGCTTGAAATGCTGAATTTTTACTCCGATAATTGGAAAGTCGGCTATGAGCTGAAAAAGCAGGCGTTTGAGAGCGGTGAATTTTCGGGATATAAAAGCTATCATTTTCCCGAGCAGTATCTTGAAAAAAATTATTTCGGAGAAAAATAAGTGAAATTAAAAAGAGAACTGCCGCTTTTGTATATGCACGTTTAGGTGCAACAGACAGTTGCTTGCTTTTCCGTCCAAGCCGTGGTATTATTTGAACAGAAACAAATCTGACATCGGAAAGGATAATTCATTTATGGAAACAAAGGATATCATTGCACAGCTTCGCACGAAAAACGGAATGTCGCAGGCAGAGCTTGCGGAAAAGGTGTTTGTCACCCGTCAGGCTGTATCACGCTGGGAAACGGGCGAAACTCAGCCAAACACGGAAACGCTGAAGCTTCTTTCAAAGCTTTTTGACGTTTCGATAAACACGCTGCTCGGCTCGCCCCGTCAGCTTATCTGTCAGTGCTGCGGTATGCCGCTCGATGATTCGACAACGAGCAGGGACACGGACGGCGGCTTCAACGAGGATTACTGCAAGTGGTGCTACACGGACGGCAAATTCGTCTACACGAGCCTTGACCGGCTTGTTGATTTTCTCGTTGAGCATTTTTCAGGCGAGCAGTTCCCACCCGAGCAGGCAAGGGCTTACTATGAAGCAAATCTCCCCAAGCTGAAGCATTGGAGTAAGTGATTTTGGTATAACTTATCGAATATTATACTTTGTGTATAATTATTTGGCGGCGAAAAGGCGCATTTCGCATCATTGTTCGATGTGAAATGCGCTTTTTTGGCGGTCATTCAACAACAGCGTCATTCTGAGTGTAGCCGCCGAGCGAATTTTCCTTTACCTGAATACAGAAAAATGTGATAGGTGAATCCTCGGCTGCGGAGAACTGTCTTTTTGCGGCAGGGGAGATACGAAGCCAGTCGCCTGTGGAAAGTTCCACTGTTTTACCGTCGATAA
Source organism: uncultured Ruminococcus sp. (assembly GCA_900543105.1). GTDB lineage: Bacteria > Bacillota > Clostridia > Oscillospirales > Ruminococcaceae > UMGS363. Next base: position 6,388 of record UQQA01000085.1, read on the forward strand.
CGGCTTTTCCTCTGCCCGAAACTACCGCATATATCTCCTCGTTGTTCTTATGCGAATGAACGAACGGAACGCCTGCGCCTGCAGGGAGGTTGTTTATGCTGACCTCTGCGCCCGTGAGGGAAAGAATATCGTGAAGCTCAGTCCTTGCATCGGGTTTAATACTAAACACCAATAAAATACAGGAAAAAATCTGCGCCGAAATCCTATATATTCGAGATTGTCGGCTTGATTTTTTCCAAATTTTAAATGGTGTTTAGTATAACTGTTGTTTTGCTGTAATTACTCATAATAGATTCCTCCGTTAATATAGTTGTAACTATCTCTGTTACAACTATATTATAACATCTGCTTGTTGTAATGTCAATAGTTACAACAAAATTTTTCAAAAAAATTTTCGGACTGCGTTTTTGGGTTAAAAACAGTCCGAAATATCAGCTTTTATTCAGAATATTTGAAAGGTCGTTTTTTACATCTTCAAGCGTTATCGAAGCAAGCTCCCGTTCCATTGCGCTCTGCACACGTTCAAGCTTGTCATCGAGAACGGCGTGGATATTCTGCCCGACGGGACAGTTTTCATTCGGGTTTTCGTGGAAATGGAAAAGTCCCTCGTTGCCAACACATTCAACGGCTTTATAAATATCGAGAAAGGTTATTTCCCCGAGTGGACGTGTTATTGATGCACCGCCCGAACCTCTTGCGATCTCAACAAGACCTGCGCTTTTGAGCTGACCGAGAATTTTTCTGACTATAACGGGGTTGACGTTCGTACTCCCTGCCAGAAAATCGCTTGTGACCTTGTATTTATTTCCGAACTTATCAAGGCAGGCGAGGATATGAACTGCAAGAGTAAATCTGCTCGATATTTGCATAAGACTTCTCCTTTCGTTTATTTTTCAAGGTTATTATACTATATTTTTTCGGAAAAAGCAATAGGTCTTTTTATGCGAAAAAGCAGAGTCAAAAATTTGACTCTGCTTGGCTACCTATTCATATATCTGCATATCGTACTGAGCAGTTCACGCTCGTTGAGCGGCTTGGAGAAATGCTCGTTCATGCCTGAGTCCCTGCTTTGGCGGATATCCTCCTGAAAGGCATTCGCGGTCATTGCAAAGATCGGTATTTTCTTCGCGTCCTCACGATCCAGAGAGCGTATCCCGCGCGAAGCGGTCAAGCCGTCCATTATCGGCATCATAATGTCCATAAGGATAATATCGAACGAATTCGGCTTTGATGCGGCGAAGATATCGACAGCTTCCTGTCCGTTCCACGCTTCGGTTATCACAGCACCGTTCTTTTCAAGCATAAACCGTGCGATCTCCATATTTATATCGTTATCCTCGGCAATAAGGATACGGGTGCCGTTGAGCAAATTGCCGCAGAGATCCGTTTCGTCGGCAGGAGCGGCAACATAGTCCTCGTCGATGTCAAAGGCGAGATCAACGGTGAATTTCGTGCCGATGCCAAGCTCGCTTTCAAGGGTTATCGTTCCGCCCATAAGCTCGGTGAGCTGTTTTGTGATGGCAAGTCCAAGACCTGTTCCCGTATAAGTGCTTCGTGAGCGGCTCGTTTCCTGAGTAAAGGTTTCAAAGGCGTGTTTCCGGAATCCCTCGCTCATGCCGATGCCCGTATCCTCGCATACGAATTGAAGCCCGGCTTTGCCGTCTTTGCAGGAAAGCTCACGGCAGCTGACGGATATGCTTCCGCCTGCGCGGTTGTATTTAACCGCGTTTCCTGTGAGGTTCTGCAATATCTGGCGCAGGTGGAGAGGACTGCCTATAAGGTGCGTGTGCTCAAGACCGCTGTTGTCGGTATAAAGTGTAAGGGCGTACTCCTGTGCGTTTATGTCGGTGAGGTTATTTACCTCGTCAAGAATATCCATAAGGTCGAACGGCTTGTGTTCAAGGAGAAGCTTGCCCGATTCGAGCTTGTTCATATCGAGGATATTGTTGATGAGTTCGAGCAGAAAGCCTGAGACCTGCTTTATCTTTGCCCGACATTCGCTTTGCTTTCCAAGGTCGTTCGGGTAATGCTCTGCAATGGAGAGCATACCGATGATCCCGTTTATCGGCGTGCGGATATCGTGGCTCATACGGCGCAGGAAGTCGGTTTTGGCGATGTTTGCACGCTTTGCGTCTTCGGCTGTGAGGAGAAGCCGGCGCTGATATTCAAGCTCCCTGTTCTTTTCCTCGTTGTTTTCGAGGATAACGAAAACAACGCTCGTGACCTTGCCCGAGCTGTCGCGGTTCTTGGCGATATAGCGGAGAAGATACCACGCGCCCGAGGTCGTGCAGATATCGATAGAAACGCTTTCGTGCTTTTTAAGACGGTCGGGGAGGGTGGAAAGGTCGTTAAAGACTTTGAGCGGTGCTCTGAACTCGGGGGCAACGATATCTTCGTTTGAATTTGGCAAAACCTCGGCGATGCTTCTTTCATTATCCTTGAATTTATGCAGACCTATCTCGGAAGAGATCTCCCGATACATTCCTTTTTCAAGATCAATGTGATAGATGCCCCGGTAAATTTTGCTGATAGCGCCGATTATATCATTGTTGAACTGTGCCTGAGCAAGAGCGGTTTCGAGCTGTTCTTTCTGGTGCTCCTGCTCGTGGAGGATATCATCGATATAGCGGAACCCGATAACGACTTTGAAGCCGTCCTCGGTGTTGAGCCGTACAGCCTGTATCTCGAAATGTTCGTTCCCGAGCAGGTCGGGCTTTGAGCGGTAACGGTAGATAAAGCGCTTGTTATGCGAAAGAAAATCCATAATATATTTCGCGTTTATCTTTTCCGTGAAATCGGGGGCGGATTCCTTTACGACGAATTTATCATAGAAGCGTGCCATACGATAAGTGAAGCCGAGCACATGGTCTTTCGGGTCGGAGAATGTTTCCGGTGTGAAGTGTTCGCCGCCGCATTTTAAGTTTGTCATCGTATCGGCGGCAAGGTCGCAGAAATATACGCAAGTATAATCTGTGCAGAGTGCTTCAAGGATACTTTTTTCGTTCTTCAATGTGACATTTTCCGAAATATCGATAAAGGTCGTCACAACGGAAGTTTCGCCCTGCGGAGTGACGAATACCTCGGATTTTGCGAGGACGTTCGTTTTTTCGTTCCTGCTGTTCGTGATGATACATTCAAAGTCGAGCGAATCCTTTTCGCGGCAAAGCTTACGAAGCATTACGGGGACTGTCGGGTCGAGATACGTTATCCTTCTGAAAATATCGCCGAGGTCGGACTGTGCTTCTTCGATGCAGCTCATACCATAGATGCGGAGCGCTTCAGCGTTCATATAAAGGATACGGTGTTCGGGGATAGTATAGGATAAAATGCCGTAGCTTACCATATCCATAAGTTCTTTGTGGTAATCATTCTGGCGAAGCTGTTCTTTCCGGAGGTCAAGGTTGGTGCGTTCAAGCTTTTTTTCGAGAAGCTTGTCGGGTTCAAGGCGCATTATGTCCGTTATCCTGCTGTGGTAACCTATGATGCTTGTTATATTGTCCGAGCGTGAGATGCATCTGCCCGTACAGCGGACATACATTTCGCCCGAAACGGGGTGGATATAGCGGTAGATTATTTCCGATTCCTTTTCAGGAAGCCCCATGATGTATTCATTGAAAAGCTCCTGCTCATCGGGGTGAACGTGAACGACCAGAAAAACAGCGCGATCCTCGGGCAGCATATCCTCGGCAGTGCCGAACAGCGAGTTTGCGACAGCATCGGCATAAAGTCTTGGCGGCCTGCCGTTTTCAAGTTCAAGCTTCCAGAACCCCATACTGCCTGCACGGAAATATTCACGAATGTCATTATCGCTTAAATTGCTCATATATTACTGCCTCCAAGGGCGTTTATTTTTCTATAAAAAAGTCTATACAATGATTATACCATAACATAACAGAAAATCAATAAAAAGCGGAAAGAAATGCAAGAAAATTTTCAATATAAGTCAAAACCAACGTTTTTTGGCAAAAATGCAGCAAAATTGATGATATTTCACGGGAAAACAAAGCCGAAACCGCGCAGTTCCTTTACTTTACAGCGAAAATATGGTATAATAATACTAAACACCAATTAAAAACTATACAAAAAATTGAGCGTAATCTTGCATATATGGATTATGAGACGTATAGGTCACCTTTAATACTAATTCTCAATCAACCTATCGACAAACCCTCGGCTATAATAAGTTCATTCTGCGTCAGGCTTCCTTGCTGCGGTCGCTCTCCAAGGTCAACGGAGTGACCTAACTGAACTTATTCTATCTGT
>UQQA01000086.1 GCA_900543105.1 uncultured Ruminococcus sp.
CGCTGCCCCCTTGACCCCTGCCACCCTTTGAAAAGCGTGGACGTAAACTTTAGTTCTGGTTTTGATTTGGATTTCCCACATTTTAATTTTGTTTAGTATAAGGACTTGCCGCCGCTGAATAGACTTGTATCAAGTCAATCAATAAAAGGAGGGAGCGTATGGGACTTACAGCCTCAAATACGGGCAGATGCTGCGGCGATATCGAGCATATCTCCGACACCGACAGCATCGTTCTTGCGCTTGCAGGCAACCCGAATGTCGGGAAATCAACGGTTTTCAACTTTCTTACGGGACTTCATCAGCACACGGGCAACTGGACGGGGAAAACGGTACAGAACGCCTGCGGCAGCTTTTCCTGCGGTGAAAATTCATATACACTTGTTGATATCCCCGGCACATATTCGATACTTGCGCATTCGGCGGAGGAAGAGGCGGCAAGGAATTTTATTTGCTTCGGCGGTGCGCAGGGCGTTGCTGTCGTATGCGATGCGTCCTGCCTTGAACGAAACCTCAACCTTGTTCTGCAAATACTCGAAATAACGCCGCACGTTGTCGTCTGCGTGAATCTTATAGACGAGGCTCGAAAAAAGCAGATATCCGTTGACTGCGCAAGGCTTTCGGAACTGCTCGGAGTTCCCGTCTATCCTGCGGCGGCACGTTCGGGCGAGGGAATGGAAGCGTTCGCAAACGGACTTTCCGCAATAAAAGACATAACGGGGGAGCAGGTTTTCCGCTGTACCTATGACGAAGAAATAGAGCGTTCTGCCGCCGTTATAGCCGAAAAACTGGGCGAGGGAAACGGCGGTCGCTTTGCAGCTCTGCGAATCCTGGAGGGTGACGAAAAGCTTTCGCAGAGGTTTCTCGAAAACGCCGACGAGGAAACTCTTTCCGTTATTTCTGCCGAAAAAGAACGTCTTGCCTCGGTCGGCTATGACGGGCAGAAAATATGTGATTCTATTGTTACAGCACTCGTCCGAAAGGGCGAAGATATCGCGGCGGAATGTGTGCATTTCGGCGATGAAAACTGCCTGAAACGTGACCGCAGGATCGACCGTGTTCTAACCCACAAGGTCTGGGGCGTTCCGATAATGGCTGCAATGCTCGCCGTCATATTCTGGATAACGATTTACGGCGCAAATTACCCCTCGGCGCTGCTTTCATCGGCGTTCGGCACTCTCGGGGAAAAGCTCCGTGCGCTTATGGAAATGACTGCCGCTCCGCAGTGGCTGAAAGGTGTGCTTTTGGACGGAATTTACCGAATTCTGACGTGGGTAATTTCGGTAATGCTGCCGCCGATGGCAATATTTTTTCCTCTTTTCACGCTGCTTGAAGACCTTGGTTACTTGCCGAGGGCGGCGTTCAACCTCGACCGATATTTCAAGCGAGCAGGTGCTTGCGGAAAGCAGTCGCTGACAATGGCAATGGGCTTCGGCTGCAATGCGGTCGGCATAACGGGCTGCCGCATAATCGACTCGCCGAGGGAAAGGCTCATTGCAATACTGACGAATAATTTTGTCCCGTGCAACGGGCGTTTTCCTGCGCTTATCGCAATAATAACGATATTTTTTGCGGCAGGAACGGGCGGATTCGGCGGCTCGCTGATCTCGGTCGGAATTCTGATACTTTTTATACTTTTCGGCGTGATGCTGACGCTTTTTATCTCAAAGCTGCTGTCAAAGACGCTCCTGAAAGGCGAACCGTCCTCATTTACGCTTGAACTGCCGCCGTACCGCCGACCGCAGATAGGGAAGATACTCATTCGCTCGCTGCTCGACAGAACGGTTTTCGTCCTCGGCAGAGCCGTAACAGCCGCCGCCCCTGCAGGTCTTATTATATGGCTCGCAGCGAATGTCCGGATCGGCGGTGAAAGCATACTTTCGATATGTTCGGGCGCGCTCGACCCGTTCGCAAGGCTTTTCGGAATGGACGGAGTTATCCTGCTTGCGTTTATTTTAGGTTTCCCTGCGAATGAAATTGTTATCCCGATAATGCTTATGGGATATCTTTCATCGGGGGTGATGACCGACTACGAGAACCTTGATTCGCTGAAAAATATCCTGCTTGCGAACGGCTGGACACCCGTTACGGCGGTGTGTACGCTGATATTTATGCTCTGCCATTTCCCGTGTTCGACCTCGCTCATGACTATGAAAAAGGAAACGGGAAGTCTGAAGTGGACACTGCTCGGTGCGGCGCTCCCGACAGCGGTAGGTCTGATATTATGCGCTGCGGTTTCGGGCGTTTCAAATCTATTTATATAAAGGAGATCGGCTATGGTATATGAACAGTATTATCCCTTTGCGGAACTGAAATTGGAGTATGAGGACAATGCGCTCGAGCCGAATATCGGGCGCTGCACCGTGTTTTTTCACTATAATGAGCATTATCTGCCGACACTGAAAAAGCTCAATGAAATGGTGCTTGAACAGCCGCAGGCGCAGAATATCAGCCTTGAAAGCCTTGCTCACATTAAAAATATCGATATCGCACAAGCCGCCGCTGCCGTTTTCGGACACGAGCTGTATTTCAAGTCGCTTTCGCCGAACAGAAAAGAGCCGTCAGACCATTTGAAAATGCTCTTAAATAAACAGTTCGGCAGTGTGGAGGAATTTCTGAAAGCGATAAAGGAAACAGCCGCAAAGGTCTACGGCTCGGGTTTTACATGGGTCTGCGAGGACTGCTGCGGAGGTCTGTTCATAATGTCAACGCCGAACCACACGCTCCCCGAGGGTGAAAATATCCGTCCCGTCTGCGCCCTCGACCTATGGGAACACAGCTACTATCCCGACCGTCAGAACCGCCGTGATGATTACATTGATGCGGCGCTTGAAATACTTAACTGGGACGAATTGGAGAGAAATATTATGAATTAATTCGGAATTCGGAATGCGGAATTCGGAATTATTTTGCTCCGCAAATTTATGGCGAAAACCGATTTTCTGTCCCGAATTGCGTCAGCAATTTTAGGTGTACCCAATATCTTGAAAAATGAACAAACACCCCTGTTTCATCGGTTAAAAACCGTTGAAACAGGGGTGTTTGTTATTATATTAATGCCTTATGGTACGAGATTTTTGCGTTTCGTGACAAATGTACAAATCACCAATAATTCCGCATTCCGAATTCCTAATTCCGAATTAGTTGTTGATGAGCTTGTCTTCGCCGTTCCAGCTGTAGAGCTTTCTGATCTCTTCGCCGACCTTTTCGGATGGGTGTTCAGCGTGGAGCTTTCTCATAGCCTTGAAGTGAACCTGCTTGCCTGCAGGGGACATATCGAGGAGGAATTCCTTAGCGAATGTGCCGTCCTGAATATCGGAGAGGATCTTCTTCATTGTCTTCTTTGTTTCTTCTGTTACGAGCTTAGGACCTGTGATGTAATCGCCGTATTCAGCTGTGTTGGAGATAGAGTATCTCATTCCTGCAAAACCGGACTGGTAGATAAGGTCAACGATGAGCTTCATCTCGTGGATACACTCAAAGTAAGCGTTTCTTGGGTCGTAGCCTGCTTCGCAAAGTGTTTCAAAGCCTGCCTGCATAAGAGCGCAAACGCCGCCGCAGAGAACTGCCTGCTCACCGAAGAGGTCTGTTTCTGTTTCTGTTCTGAATGTTGTTTCGAGAACGCCTGCTCTTGCGCCGCCGATTCCGAGAGCGTAAGCAAGACCGATATCCTGAGCATCGCCTGTAGCGTCCTGCTCAACAGCGATAAGACAAGGAACGCCCTTGCCTGCCTGATATTCGCTTCTTACAGTGTGTCCGGGTCCCTTAGGAGCGATCATGATTACGTTTACGTCCTTAGGCGGAACGATGCAGCCGAAGTGAATGTTGAAGCCGTGTGCGAAAGCAAGTGTCTTGCCTGCTGTGAGGTTCGGAGCGATCTCCTTTTCGTACATTTCAGCCTGCTTTTCATCAGGGATAAGGATCATGATAACGTCAGCAGCCTTTGTAGCATCTGCAACGGACATTACCTTAAGACCCTGAGCCTCTGCCTTGGCAGCACTCTTGGAGCCTGCGTAAAGACCAACAACAACGTTTACACCGCTGTCCTTGAGGTTGAGTGCGTGTGCATGACCCTGAGAGCCGTAGCCGATGATAGCAACTGTCTTGCCGTCAAGTCTGCCGAGATCGCAGTCCTGCTGATAAAAGATCTTATTCATTTTAATTTCCTCCATATATGTATTTTTTATTTGGGAAGTGCCAAGATCCGTGTGCCGGACTTCAGCAGACCCATTTTTTGAACTGTGCAGAAAAATTCTGACGCAGAATCAGAAACTTGATTGGTTTTTACTTCGTTTTAAGGCTATCCGAGCCCTTTTCGATAGCGATAACACCCGTTCTTACGAGTTCCTTTATGCCGTAAGGACGAACAAGCTCCGCAAAGCGCTTCAAAGTCGGCGTTGTGTCGCAGATCTCGACCGTTACGGTGTTGGAAGTAAGGTCAACGACCTTTGCGCCCATGATCTCGCAGATAGTGAGAATTTCGCTTCTCTGCGAAGCGTTTGCGTTTATCTTTATCATCTGAAGCTCTCTTGAAATGAATTCGCCCTCGCTGAGATTCTTGACTTTGAGAGTATCGATGAGCTTGTTGAGCTGCTTTTCGAGCTGCTGAGCGGTGTGTTCGTCGCCGTCGGCAACGATGGTTATTCTTGAAATTTCGGGGTCATCGGTAACGCCTACCGCAAGGCTGTCGATGTTGAAGCCTCTTCTTGAAAAAAGTCCCGAAACTCTGGAAAGAACGCCTGCATGGTTCTCAACAAGGACTGAGATAGTGTGTTTCATATATTTTTCTCTCCCTATTATAAAGTGCTTTCGTTTTTGAATACGTTGACTTCAAGCAGGAACGGCTTGTCGGAGGCTGCGAGCTTTTCGATAGCTTCTTCCGCTTCGGACATATTTGAAACGGACATCGAATCAATGCCGTAAGCCTTTGCAAGCATCGCAAAATCGGGGTTTCCGTCCGTAAGACGAACAGCTATCTGCTGATCCTTATACGCTTTTGTCTGAAGCTCACGAACCATTCCGAGGCGGTTGTTTCGCATAATGATTATCTTTACGGCGATGTTCTCCTGAACGATCGTCGCAAGCTCCATCATCTGCATCTGGAACGAACCGTCGCCGCAGATAACGACAACTTCCTTGTCGGGTGCAGCCATTTTCGCACCGACAGCCGCAGGAACGGAGTAACCCATTGTTCCCATGCCGCCGCTCGTGAGGAATCTGCCGCCCTTTTTGATATTGAAATTGTTGCAAGCCCATATCTGGTTCTGACCGACATCGGCAACGCATACCGAATTGTCGGGAAGTGCGTTAGAAAGCTTGCGGATGAACATCTTCGGGTTGACGTAACCCTCGGTCTCGTTTTCGGTAGGGACGGAATTCTTTACCTCGTTTAGCTCGGAAAGCCACTCGGAGCGGTCTTTCTTCTCGATGTAGTCGGTAAGCTCCGTGAGGATAGCCTTGCAGTCGCCTACAAGCGGAATATCCGTCTGTATGTTTTTGCCGATCTCGGCAGGGTCTATATCAATATGTATGATCTTCTTGTTTTCGGCAAGGAAGCTCGGCGAAGTAACAGCTCTGTCGCCAACTCTTGCGCCGATGAGGATAAGCGTGTCGCACTCGCTGACAGCGTGGTTGGCGGTCTTTACGCCGTGCATACCGAGCATACCCATATAAAGTGGGTGGTCGGTCGGGAAAAGGCTTATGCCCATCATTGTCGAAACTGCGGGAATACCCGATTTTTCGGCAAAAGCGATAAGCTCGTCCGCAGCATCGGAGGCGAAAACACCGCCGCCTGCGCAGATAAGCGGCTTCTTGGCAGCTTCGAGAGCCTTTGCGATCTTCTTCACCTGCATGGTGTTGCCCTTGAAGGTGGGCTTGTACGTCCGCATCGAAACTTCTTCAACGGGCTCATATTTGATGACTGCCTGCTGAACATCGATCGGAACATCTATCAGGACAGGACCTTTTCTGCCCGTTCCTGCAATATGGAAAGCCTCCTTGAAAATTCTCGGGAGGTCACCTGCGTTTTTGACAAGGTAGCTGTGCTTAACGAAAGGCATCGCAGAACCTGTGATATCCGCTTCCTGAAAAACATCGCAGCCGATCTGGTCTGTGGAGACCTGACCCGTGATGCAGATTATCGGGATACTGTCGGCATAAGCGGTTGCTATCGCGGTAATAAGATTAGTTGCGCCCGGACCCGATGTGGCAATACATACAGCAGGCTTGTTGGTGATCCTTGCATAGCCGTTGGCGGCATGACCTGCGTTTGCTTCATGTCTTACAAGGACATGGTGTATATCGCTTTTGTAAAGCTCATCATAGAAAGGGCAGATAGCAGCTCCGGGATAACCGAAGACGACTTTGACACCCTCTTGCTCCAGGCACTTGACCATGGCTTCGGCGGCTTTGATCTTCTCAGTCATCCTAATCACTCCAAACATAATAAATATACTTATTATTATAATATTATTCCCTTTTAAAGTCAACCGATTTTTTATTAATTTATAAATATTGCGATATTTAAATTAGTTATAGAGGGTATAACATTTTAATTCGTAATGCGTAATGCGTAATGCGTAATTAATGCAATGCGGTGCATTGCATACAAATTCGGGATTGTTTTGCTCCGCAGATTTACGGCGGAATCGAATTTTTGTAGGGGCGGATTCTATATCCGCCCGATAAATGCGAGACCTTGTTTCGCAAATCGGATATACATGTGTGGTGACGCATAGAGTATGTTTGAATATAAAAAGAACAGCTGTTTTTGTATATAAACAGCTGTTCCAAAAGGGCTATTTTTGATTGAGCGTAAATCTGCATTTTGGAAAATTTGAACAGCCAAGGAATTCGCCGTATTTTCCTTTTCGCTGAACAAGATTTCCACCGCATTTGGGGCATATCATATTGGCGATATTGTCATTTGCAGTTTTTATTTTTTCTTTGACTTGTTGGTTGTGAGAAATTTTAGAGATAAGTCCGTTTTGATTGGCTGATCTTATCTTATTTGATATTGGGAGAAGTTCTTCAGGTGGAAATTTATTTTCCTTATGTGACAGTATGGTTTCTTTCAGCTGTTTCATATATATAACAGGCTGTGCGGACTGAACCTTTAATTTACATTCACCCGAAAAAGCGACAATAGGGAAGAACACATCATTTGGAAAATCTAACAACTGTTCAAGTGTTTTTACATGACCATAATTCTGTCTAAGAGGATTCAAAAATGTAAATTTTTTGCCTCCCCGATATTCCGACCATTTTTCACTATACTCTCCGCCCGTTATTGTTCCGCCGTAAGTCTTGGTTTCAATTATGAAAATACCGTAAACCGAAACAATTATATGGTCAATTTGAGTTGTGCCGTATGGCGTTGGGAGCATGACATCGTTTAGAAGCATGTATTCTTCTTTTGGTAGGTCAGACAGCATATTTGCAACAAAAACTTCCCCGAGAAACCCTTTAACAGTTGCCTTTATAGGTTTAAAAATATTGTTTAACTTCATTATGTCCCCTCCGGATGTTTAAATGAACGTAAGATTATGCAAATGCGATGCAAAGCATCGCATTAATTCCGCATTACGCATTACGAATTACGCATTGACCTCAACTCCTCCGACAGGACGAATGAAAAGCTTGTGGCACGAACCCTCGCCGAAAACTGCGTTTTCAGCCTTGACAAATTCGTCAAGAAGCTCGTTGGGAACGAATGCCTGGATAGTGCCTGCGAAACCGCCGCCGTGTACTCTTGATGCGCCTTTTTCGCCGAGGACACGTTCTGCGGTGTAAAGTCCGACCGCAACGCCCTGCTCTTCGGGGTTCTTGTTCGCATAAACATTCTGTAAGAACTTGTAGGAGCTGTTTCCGCTCGCCTTTATTGCCGCAAGGAATGTGTCGATGTCGCCCGATTTGAGCGCTTCCGCAGCTTTTTCCACACGATTGTTCTCATCGAAGAAATGCGCCGCACGGAGAACTGCTCTGTCGCCGCACTTTTTGCGAAGCTCGCCCATTTTGGTGAAGAATTCTTCCTCATCGACCTCGCGGAGAACAGTCTTTCCGAGTGCTGCCGCAACCGACTTCATCTCGGCAGGGATAGCCGCATATTCGGGGGTAAGGTCTGCGTGGCTGCCCTTTGTGTCAACGATGCACAGGGTGTAGCCATACTGATTGATGTTGAACTCGATAGGCTCAATGACAGGGTACTGAGTTTTCCTGAAGTCAACATAAACGAAGCCGCCGACCGAAGCCGCCATCTGGTCGAGAAGTCCGCTCGGCTTGCCGAAATATTCATTCTCGGCGAACTGTGATATCTGCGCCGCCTTAACTGCGCTCACGGTGTTGTCGTTGTAAAGTCCCGAAAGTATGCTCGCAACGAGGACTTCAAACGCCGCCGAGGACGAAACGCCGCTTCCTTTCATAACGTCCGAGGTCATATAAGCCTTGAAGCCGCCTATTTTAAGTCTGTTTTTCGCAAAGCCTGCCGCAACGCCTCTTACGAGTGCAGGAGTTGTGTCCTTTTCGTCAGCCTTTGCTTCAAGCTCTTTCGTGTCAACGGTGAAAAGGGGATAGCCCTCCGATTTTACGGTGATGATGCCGTCATCGGTCGGAACGGTGTATGCGATGATGTCAAGGTTTACAGCCGCCGCAAGCACCTTGCCGTTGTTGTGGTCGGTGTGGTTGCCGCTTACCTCTGTTCTGCCGGGAGCGGAGAAAACTCTCACGCCGCTCTGCTCGCCGAATTCCCTGACAAAGCTTTCCTCTGCTGCCTTGTAACGTGCTTTCTGGCGGTCAAGCTGATCTTCACCATAAAGCTTTATAAGTTCATTTTCATTGATAGTCATAGCTTTATTCTCCTTAGCTTTCCATTATTGCAAGGATCGTGATGCCCTTGTTTTCCGAACCCTCGGCAGGTTTTATTTCGACTGTGTGCTTTTCGGTGTCCTTTGCAAGAAGAACCTGCTTCGGGAAAGCGTAATTTCCCCAGCCGCCTGAGAAGTCGCCCTCAAGCTTGCCCTTGCGCTCGCCGTCAACATAAACTTCGTAAGTGCCGCTTTTGCCGTCGGTAGTTTTAAGGTAAAGTATGCCGATGTTCTGACATTCAACATCGAATGAAAGCGTTCCGCCGCCCTCGGTCATCCAGTTGTCGGGGAACTGTGAGTAGACCTTGTTCTGACCGACCTCGAAGCCGTCGGCAGTGTATTCGATCTGCGAAGCGTTGATAAGCTTTGCGTTCTTGTAGTAGTCGTTGGTGTAGCCCTCTGTGTCGAAAGCTGTTACTTCAGCGGCAAGAGAAGCCGTGTCGGAGTTGTAAACTCCGTCAAGATAGCGTGAAAGGAGCTGACCGATGATGCCGTGACCGATATCGTTCGGGTGAATGTTGTCGGGCGAAATGTCTTTCCAGTTGATAGTTCCTGCCGCAACCTCGGGGTAAACGGCTTCACGATAGCTTATCATTGGAAGATCGTAAGCTGCACCTATCTCCCTGTGAACGTCCTGCAGGCTCGTTCCGTCCTCCTGCGTGGTGAAAAGGAGAATGACAGCAGGCTCGTTTTCAGCGGAAAGAACCTTGCGCACAAGGCTGTCGTAGGAGTATTTGTTCATGGTCTTGTCCGTGTCGTTTACCGAGAATTCGATAACAACAACATCGGGATCATAGGAAAGAAGCTGCTCGTCTGCGCGGTGAACGCCGAGGTAGGAGTCCGTTCCGCCGATGCCTGCGTTGACAGTGTTGACCTCGCACTCGGGGAACTTTTCCTGCCACCAAGAGAAAAATCTCGAAGCGTAGCAGCTGTTCTGATTTGAAGCCGCCGTTCCCTGCGTGATAGAGCCGCCGATAGTGGCAACGGTGATGCTCTCGCCCTTTTTCGCCTTTTCCATAGCAGCCGCAAGACGGGAAGTGTTGCCCTCGTTGAGGAGCGCGCGGCTGTACATCTTGTCGGTAACGCCGCCCTCAAGGTCGAACGGTACGCTCGGGTCAACGGCGTTTTCATCGACCGAAACAGCGGTAGTAACAACTGCTGTTGCCTCGCTCGTTTCGGAAGAGCCTGCATCGTCGGTCTTGTTTCCGCAGCCGCCGAGCATTGAAATGCATATCAGTGCCGCAATAAAAGCGGAAATGCGCTTTGGGTTCTTCATATATTATCGTTCCTTTCCGATTTTTAGGAAAAATATTCAATGTACTAATTATACCAAACTTCCGCTGTAAATGCAATAACGTTTGAAGGATTTTTATTAATGCGTAATTATTTGCATAGCTGAAATTTGTTGGACAATGCGAAGCCAAGTAGCTGGTCGAGCTGAGCACAGCTCGTCAGGTGTCCAGAGGGCGGAAGCCCTTTGG
>UQQA01000087.1 GCA_900543105.1 uncultured Ruminococcus sp.
GGCTGTGCCTTGTTCATTTCTTTAAGCAGCATAATGAAATCTTCCTTCCCATTCAAAAAGTTCTTCCGAACTTCGTAAAATTACACAAATTACAACTGGTTTTTTGATAATAATTTACTTCCTTGAAAAACAGTTGTACTCCCTGCAAATACATTTTTAGATTCGCGCTATATATTATAATATAACATTTTCGGAAGAAATGCAAGTCTTTCCAAAAGCTTTTGCATATTGTTAATATTATATTCATATAAAGCTTGTCTTGAACCTATATATATGCAGGAACGGCAGCCGTAACTTTCCCTTTGCTGCTAAGGAATTGCGGCTGCCGTATTTTTAATAGATAGAACCCGTAGTTCTCGGGAACGGGATAACGTCACGAATGTTGGAGATACCGGTTGCGTACATTATAAGGCGCTCGAAGCCAAGTCCGAAGCCTGCGTGTTTTGCTCCGCCGTATCTGCGCAGGTCGAGATACCAGTCGTAAGCTTCCGTGTCAAGTCCCAGCTCGTTCATTCGCTCGGTCAGAAGGTCAAGTCTTTCCTCACGCTGGCTTCCGCCGATAAGCTCACCCACTCCGGGGACAAGCAGATCGACTGCCGCAACGGTTTTTCCGTCGTCGTTAAGGCGCATATAGAAAGCCTTTATCTCCTTTGGATAATCGGTGACGAAAACGGGCTTGCCGTAAATTTTTTCGGTAAGATAACGCTCGTGCTCAGTCTGGAGGTCGCAGCCCCAGAACACGGGATATTCAAACTTTTCGCCGCAGTTTTCGAGCTTTTCAATAGCTTCGGTGTAGCTTACCCTTGCGAAGTCGGAGTTTACGACAGCGTTAAGGCGTTCGAGCAAACCTTTATCATAGAAATCGTTGCAGAATCTGAGTTCGTCCGAACACTCGTCAAGAAGCGCGCGAAGAACATATTTGAGCATACTTTCGGCAAGCTCCATATCGTCCTCGAGGTCGGCGAAAGCTATCTCGGGTTCGATCATCCAGAACTCGGCGGCGTGTCGCTGAGTGTATGACTTTTCAGCACGGAATGTCGGTCCGAACGTGTAAATTTTGCCGAAAGCCATTGCCATACATTCACCCTCGAGCTGTCCCGAAACGGTCAGCGATGCAGGCTTGCCGAAGAAATCCTGCGTGTAATCGACCGAGCCGTCCCCGTTTCTCGGGATCTCATTGAGGTCGAGCGAAGTAACGCGGAACATCTCGCCTGCACCCTCGCAGTCATTCGCTGTGATGAGCGGAGTATGCGCATAAACGAAGCCGTTTTCGTGAAAAAATCTGTGGAGCGCCTGTGAAGCGACTGAGCGAACCTTAAAAGCGGCTTGAAACGTGTTCGTTCTCATTCTCAGATGCGAGACAGTGCGGAGATATTCAAGGCTGTGAGCCTTTTTCTGCAAGGGGTAATCGGGTGTCGAAGCGCCCTCAACGGTGATGCTCTCAGCGTTGATCTCAAGCGGCTGTTTTGCGTTTGGCGTAAGCACGACCTTTCCGCTGACGGATATTGCCGCGCCCGTGTTGAGGTGCGAAACGGCTTCAAAATCGTCCACCTTTTCGCTCTCGGCAACTATCTGCAGCTGCTTAAAACAGCTGCCGTCCGATATCGACAGGAATGCAAGTCCCTTGCTCACGCGGACGGACTTCACCCAGCCGCAGACGGTGACATCTGCGCCGTTCTCGGGCGCATTTTCATAAAGCTTTTTTATCTCGGTTCTTTTCATTTTCAAGACTTCCTTTATTTGGTCGCATCTAAAAACCATAGTGCCTCAGATGCGCAGTCAGATTTTTCGTCAGATTGTATAGAAATTTCGCAGGCATACTGTCGTATGTCAAGAAATTTATGTGCAAGATGACGGAAAATCTGCAAGCAGATGAGGTGCTAAGGCTTTAGCCGGTGGTTTTTAGAGGTGACCATTGTTTATCGCATAAAGATTTGTTTCCCACGCAGGGATATAAAGCTGATGACGGACATACAGCTTCAAATTCGGGTTAAGTTTGAGCAGCTGCAGCGGTATCGCGAACAGATCCTCGTTGCGGTGATAAAGCGCGGAAATGACATTCGCACCGCCGCTGATATGACGCTTTGCGCCCTCAATGGCTTCACGCTCCGAACCCTCAACATCCAGTTTTATGAGCGTGACCTGCTCGGATATCGCATTATCGACCGAGAGCGCAGTCGTTTCTATCTCGCCCTTGGAGGAATTCGTCGACATTCTGCCCTCGTTTTTTGTGAATCGGAGAACAGTATCTTCATTCCAAGCGGCGGCGTTGAAAGCTGTCATATCGTGAAGCTCCTCGGTGTTTTTGCAGAGCTTGCGGAAATTCTTCGGGTTCGGTTCAAAGGCGTAGATATGCTCATATTCGCCTTTTGCCGCCTCGGCGAATTCAAGTGCGGTATCGCCGTTGTATGCGCCGAGGTCAACGTATCTTTCGTTTTTTCCAAGCTTCACGATCGAAGAATATACCTCGCTTTTGTCTGAGGTGCAGGCGTTCAGATACTCTATTTTGCCGCTTATTTTGAAATTTATCACGTTTTCGTATGTTTTGCGCGAAGCTTCATCTTCAAGCTTATCATAAACAGCTTCAAACTTTTCCTTGTTCTCGCAGAAGTAATCATAATCGAACAAGCCGCCGCCCGCAACGGGAACATCGGGCGCAAGCAGCAGATGCTTTTCGGCGATGCTGTTCACACGCTTATAAAGGCTCTCATAGCCTGCGGCGAACGCAAGAACGATAACGAAATCGTCCACAAGCTGTTCTATCTGCGAAAGCTTATGCACAAGATGTCCCTCAAAGCTGTGACCTCGGACGAATTCATCGCTTGCGAAAAAGCCTGCGGTCGGAATATTGTATTTTTCAAAGACGGAGAGAATTTTCAGCGCACCGTCGCCCATTCCGTATATGAAAATCGGCAGGTCGGTCTTCTGCAAAAACTCCCAGCAGCTTTGCTTTTCTTTAATTTCAAGTGTCATTTTCGTCACCCGTCAAATTCGTCATCATCGTTATGATCGCAGTTGCAGTCGTGGTCAGCGATGTCTGCACCGATCATATCTCTGCCGCGCACCCTATAGCGGTCACGCTGGATATCAACGTTCTCTTCGAGCAGTTCCATAAACTTTCGCGGTGCTTTTATCGACTTTATAACCTTAATGGGGGTGTCAACATCACGGCAGTTTACCGTGACCGTTCCGCAGCCGAAAAGGCGCTCGCCGAACGACAAATTCAGGCTCTTATCGGAAACCCGATAAAGCTCGATCTCGTCCTCTTGTATTGAAAGAAAGCCCGTCTGCGTAATAAGCTTCTTTTCGGTGAGGATATAGCGTGTGAATGAAAGCGGCAGACCGAGGAATGTTCTTTTTTTATCAGTCCAGATATAGTCAAAATCTATTCTTGCCATAAAATGACCTCCACAAGAATTTTTCGCATAAAATACACTTTAATTATAATACAATTAAAAGGATATGTCAACGAAATTCCGATGAAACCAACTTTTCACGAAACCGAGGTCATTTTTATGGAAATTTATATCGTTCAGCAGGGCGACACCGTTTCATCTGTCGCCGCGCGCTTCGGAGTATCTCCGCAGAGGATAATTGCCGATAATTCGCTTGCGCTCCCCGATAATTTGGCGGTCGGGCAGGCGCTTCTGATACTTATTCCCGAAGTCGTTCACACCGTTCGGAGAGGCGAAACGCTCGAAAGCATTGCCCGTGACTACGGAACGACCGTGCGCAGGCTTCGGCGGAACAATCTCGGTCTGACTTCGCGCGAATATATTTACGAGGGCGAAACTATCGTTATCGGCTATGAAAATGAGCGTTCCGGAAATCTAAGTCTGAGCGGCTTTGTCTATCCGGGAGTGAACAGAAACATACTCCGTCAGGTCGCTTCTTTCGCGGAATATACTATTATATTCGGATATGGATTTGATACTGACGGAAAGCTTATTATCCCGAATGACAGTGAAGTGATAAGCATTTCAAAGCAGTTCGGTTCAAAGGTGCTTCTTAGCCTTTCGTTCATCAACGAGGACGGCAGTTTTTATTCGGGAAAGCTTGTGCCGCTTTTGAACGATATTGGATTTCAGGATCGTGTGCTTTCGCAGATGATCGATATAATAAAGCGCAAGGGCGCAGACGGAATGGACATCGATATGGAGTATATCCCTGCGGCGTACAAGGACAGCTTTTCGGCTTTCGTGCAAAATGCCGCCGACCGTCTTAACGCAGAGGGCTTGGTGCTGAACATCGATCTTGCCCCGAAAACGAGTGCAGATCAGCAGGGTACGCTATACGAATCGCACAATTATCCGTCACTCGGCGCAAGTGCCGATCTTGCGTTTCTTATGACTTATGAATGGGGTTATCAATTTGGTCCGCCTTTAGCTATTGCACCGATAAACAAAGTGCGTGCAGTCGTTGATTATGCCATAACGGAAATACCGCTTGAAAAGATATACCTCGGTATGCCGAACTATGCCTACGACTGGACGCTCCCTTTCATTCAGGGCGAAAGCGCCGCCAAAGTCATAGGCAACCGAACAGCCGCGGCGAGGGCGGCGGAATACGGGGTTCCGATACTCTATGACGAAACTGTGCAAAGTCCGTACTATACCTATTCTGACAGCGAGGGACGGGAGCATATCGTCTGGTTTGAGGACGTTCGCAGTGTAAAAGCGAAGCTTGATCTTATCCGTGAATATTCGCTCAGAGGTGCAGGTGTATGGAACTTTATGCGTGCTTTTCCGCAGGCTTATCTGCTTATGGAGAATATGTTTGAGCTGGGCTGATGCTGTCGCAAATGCGTAATTCGTAATGCGTAATGCGTAATTATTTTGCTCTGTTAGTTTGTAACGAAAATCGTATGGGCGAATTACATATCCGCCCGTTAGAATACAATAAAACGCCCCTGTTTTCATCGGATAAACCATCGAAAACAGGGGCGTTCGTTTTTGTGAAACACTTTAAATTCAGGGTTTGCATCAGGCGGATATAGAATCCGCCCCTACATATTTAGGGCTTTACGTCAATTTTGCGGAGCAAAATAATTCCGCATTACGAATTACGCATTACGCATTGATCACATTCCGTTCGGGTTCTTCTGTGTGAAGTTCCAGCTGTCTGCGCACATTTTGTCTATATCATACTGTGCTGTCCAGCCGAAAAGCTTCTTTGCCTTATCGGTGTTTGCATAACATTCTGCGATGTCGCCTGCTCTTCTGCCAACGATCTTATAGTTTATCTTCCTGCCCGATGCTTTTTCAAATGCGTGTACAAGCTGAAGTACGCTCGTGCCCTTGCCGGTACCGAGGTTTACAGCTTCACAGCCCTTATGCTCAAGGTTATACTTTACTGCACAGAGGTGACCCTTTGCGAGATCCACAACGTGGATATAGTCACGAACGCCGGTGCCGTCAACTGTATCGTAGTCGTCGCCGAAAACGCTGAGGCACTGAAGCTTTCCAACCGCTACCTGTGCGATATAAGGCATAAGGTTGTTCGGTATTCCGTTCGGGTTTTCGCCGAGAAGTCCGCTCTCATGTGCGCCGATAGGATTGAAATAACGCAGGAGTGCAACGCTCCAGTCGCTGTCAGCCTTTGCAGTATCCATAAGTATCTGTTCGATCATAACCTTTGTATAGCCGTAAGGATTTGTTGCTGAGGTCGGCATCGTTTCATCGAACGGGATAGGATTGTTCATACCGTAAACCGTTGCGGAGGAGGAGAACACGATGTTCTTACAGCCGTTTGCGCGCATTGCACGGATAAGGTTGAGCGTACCTGTGAGGTTGTTATGGTAATACTCAACCGGCTTTGCGCAGGACTCGCCTACTGCCTTAAGACCTGCGAAGTGGATAACTGCATCGATCTTATTCTCTTTGAACACTTTTTCTGTGCCCTCAAAGTCAAGCAGGTCGGTCTCATAGAATTTGAAGTCCTTACCTGCGATCTTCTTTATTCTGTCAAGTGCTTCGGGTTTTGAGTTGCAGAAATTATCGAGAACTACGATATCATAGCCTGCTCCGAGAAGCTCAACACAGGTATGGCTCCCGATAAAGCCTGCGCCGCCTGTAACAAGGATCGTACTCATAAGATATAACTTCCTTTCAGAAATAAATTTCTGCTTTTATTTTATCACCAACTTGGCTTTAAGTCAATAGGAACACTGAAAATATACCGAAAAACACCGCTTTCCCGTGATAAAATTTACCATGAGAATGCGGTGCTTTTGCTGAAAAGGAGAGTTTGTATAAAAAGTGGGTCGGAGTAAGTTTATTCCTCGTTTTTGAGCGCTTCGCTCTTGGAAACCTTTGAAACCTTTCTCATCTGGAGGATCGCAACAACTGCGTAGCAGACAAGTCCGACTGTGACCGTGACAACATACGTCATCGGGTTGATCGAGCATGGGATATATCCCGTCATCATTGTGTAAAGGTAACCCTTGAATATCGCTTTCATTGAAATATCGATGAAAGGAACTGCGATGATAAGTCCGACAACGACTGCGATCGAAGTCGAGGCGATATAAAGTCCGCCGATCTCGCTGTCCTTGTAGCCGAGTATCTTCGTCATCGATATCGACTGGAAGTTTCTCTCGATGACCTGCTTGCAGAGGACGTAGATAACGATGATATCGAACAATGCGCCGAATATCTTCATTATATTCATCATACCGCCCATAGAGACCATGAGCTGGTCGGAGAGCTTTGTATAATCATCGGCTGAAATAACTGCGGCAACCTCATCTTCATCAAGCTCTGTGAGTTCGGCATCGGAGAAATAACCCGTAAAGTAGCCGCTCTTGTTGCCGAATGTCCTGTTGAAATCGTCGATATTCATAAATATCGCAAGCGATGAGCTGTAGTCATAAACTCCGCCGACTTCGATCGTATAGGAGCTGTTGCGCTTGTATTTTTCGTCAAGTGTAATGCTGTCGCCTGCTTTGATACCGTATTTTTCGCTTATGCCCGTTGAAATGAGCGCCTTCCCCTCGGGGATCTCCGAATGAATATAACGGCTGTCTTTTTCAATGCCGTAAACGGTAATACCGTCCGTGAGGAAGCCTTCCTTTGAATAATCAAAGCTTTCGGAGGCGAATTTTTCCGCTGAAATATTGTCGATCTCATCGGTTTCTTCATAGTCATAAAGTATATACTGATAGTCGCTTATCATATCCCTGACAACGTTCGCTTTGTATTCGTCCATCATTCTCGGCATCATATCACCGAAGCTGATAAGGACTGCGCCGAAGAGGATCCCGACTATCATTACGATATATCCGGGGAGATTCGTGAAGAAAATTCTCAGGCTGAATCTCGTCATAAACGGTATCTTTGTGTTAAGTCGAATTGCCTTTTTGTTGGAGTTCTTTTTAAGGTCGTGACGGAGGAACTTGAGCGGACTTAATTTAAGCTTTGAAGCAAGTACCGTCAGATTTATTATCAGCATAAGCACTATCGGAACAACTGTCGAAAGCACGAATGCAGACGGATCCCAGACGGTTTTATATGTCGTGAGCGAATACGAGCCGAGGTAAAGACCCACGCAGAAATCCTTCATAGCTGTATAGCCGATGACGTTTCCGACAACTGCCGAAATGAGCGTAACGATTATCGGAAGAAGCATATAATGTCGGATAAGCTCGCCCTTTGTGTATCCCGAAGCACGGAGAGTACCGATAACACCTGCTTCGGCAACGATAGTGTTTGAAATGGTCACTGCAAAAATGAATGCGATAACAGCGATCATCATATATACCATTACCATTGCTCCCGCTTCGTCACCGCCGATATCGTCAATGGAGAAATTTATACCCTGATTGAGATATCTCGGGATATAATTATCAACGGTGATAATATCCGTCTTATCGATCTCGTCCTCGAATTCCTCATCATCGGGCATTTCAAAATCTTCACCGTTTATCTCGGCTTCAACACCGTCCACAATAATTCCGAAGAGGAAATCGTCAAGCTGAACAGAGAGGTCTTCTTTCTTAGGCTTTTCAACGGAATCGATATACTGATCCTTGAATTCGTCCTCGGAGGGAGCTTCGTATTCCTCGCCCTTTATTGCGGCGGCTACGGAATCTTCGATTATCCTGAATGTGAAATCGTCTGTTTCTGCCGAAAGTTCATCCTTTGTCGGCTTCTTGACGGAATCGAGGTATTCATCGATGAACTCCTGCTCGGTAGGTCCTGCGTAAGACGTTCCCGTCATCATTGCTTCAACGGATCTTTCGATAACGCCGAACGTGAAGTCGTCAACATCTATTGAAAGGTCGGACTTAGCAGGCTTAACGCCCGTTGAAGCATAGAGCATACCGTACTCTTCCGCACCCTCGGTGATGTTCCGGGTTACCTCTGTGACCTTTTCTTCAATGGACTTCTGATAGATGCTGCCGTATTCCTCTGCGCCTTTTTCAATAGTATCGGTGAGGCTGTTCATCTTGTCCTCAAAGGACTTTTTGTAGATGTCGGCATATTCTTCCGAAGCCTTTTCAAGCTTGTCGGTGAGTTCGTCTATCTGCACCTGAACGATAGCTTCGTCATAATCGGTGAGCTCATCTTCGATAAGGTCAAGGAACTTGTCGGAGCGGTCTGCGGCTTCGATATCATCTGCATAAGCTTCGTTATAAAGCCAAGCGTAGTTGTATTTGAGGTTCTTGCTTCCGACAGCTTCAAAGCCGCCGTCGGTCATTACTGCGATAGAGAAATTGATCGAATCAAACATCGAGTCGGTGTTGCTTTCAAAGAGTGTGCTGTAGTTCGGCAGAGCGACAAAGCCCGTGATAGTAAGAGCCTTGCCGTTGAGTGTTATCGTGTCGCCGATATTGATGTCGTTATTCTTTGCAAAAACACGGTCAATAGCAATTTCATTATCCTTTGCCGGAAGCTCGCCGCTCAATAAACACGGGTTGTTGAGCGCATCGGTCTGCTTGTAAACCCTGACGGTAGCGCCCGTTTCGGCGGTGTCCTCGTCAAAATAAAAGCTGTCATAAAACTTTAAGTCTGCGCCGTTTTCAAGTTTATCTTTAAGCTCTTCGGGGAGCGCTTTATCGAATGTGATATGTCCGTCCTCGATATTGTAGAGGTCGAAGCTTTCATAATATGCCGCTTTAAGGCTCTCATTTCCAACTCTCATTCCCGAGCATATCGAAATGAGCAGCACCATCATAATGAATATAGCAATATACTTTGCGGCATCTTTTGCGAACTCACGGGGCAGACGCTTTGTAAGGGGATTTCTCATCTTCGTTCCTCCTTACCAGTCAAGCTCTTCGGCAGAAAGCTTATGCTCGTTGCGGATCTCTTTTCTTATCATTCCGTCACGAAGCTTTACAACCTTGTCTGCCATATCCTTTATAGCTTCATTGTGCGTTACCATTATTACGGTGGTGTTGTACTTCTGATTTACCGTTTCGATAAGCTTCAGGATCTCCTTTGAGGTGTTGTAGTCGAGCGCACCTGTCGGCTCGTCGCAGAGGAGGATATCAGGGTTCTTTACGATAGCTCTGCCGATGGAGCATCTCTGCTGCTGACCGCCCGAAAGCTGGGACGGGAGCTTGTGACGATGCTCATAAAGTCCGAGAGTTTTAAGGATATCGTCAACATCGAGCGGAGAATCACTCAGATATGCGCCCGTTTCAACATTTTCTTTTATGTTAAGGTTCGGGATAAGGTTGTACATCTGGAAAATGTATCCGAGATGCTTTCTGCGGTAGTTTGTGAGAGCCTTTTCGTTCATATTCTCGGTCTTTTCGCCGTTGATAGAGATATAACCCGAGTCAGCATCGTCAATTCCGCCGATTATATTAAGAAGCGTGGATTTGCCGCTGCCCGAAGGTCCGAGAAGAACGCAGAATTCACCCTTTTCAATGCCGACGCTTATCCCCTTGAGCACCTCGACCTTGCTTTCACCGCTTCCGTAGCTTTTTTTGATATTGTTTATCTCAATAAACATTCTCTTCACCCTTTCATACCCTTTGAGGCAATTTCTGCCCGAAAAATTCCAATTTTTGTCACTACTCATTAAGTTAGCAACAACTAACTTGACAGTAAATTTTACGCCTTTGCTTGTTTCCGTAAAAGCAAAGGCTTATATTAGCAGTGGCTAACTGTATATTATTTTACCATATCAAGCCTTATCTAACAAGGTTTAATATACACAAACTTGAACGTTTAAGTTATTTTTTCTTTGTTGAATTTACCCGAGTGCAACATCAAGTATCATCATCACCGCAAAGCCTGCTGCAAACGATACCGTTCCGATGTTGGAATGTTCGCCCTCGGACATTTCGGGGATAAGCTCCTCGACTACGACATAAATCATTG
>UQQA01000088.1 GCA_900543105.1 uncultured Ruminococcus sp.
AATCTCGTAGCTGTTTTTAACAGGTTTATATAGGATTTCGGCGCAGATTTTTTCCGTATTTTATTGGTGTTTAGTATTAATAATGTTCATACAAATTTAAGTTATTGAAGCATAGTTTGAAAGCTATTTTTATTGACGGGCGGAAAATGCCGTGGTATAATTATAGTATTATTGAGAATATAACTCAGCAAAGAGGTATATATAATGGCAGAGCTTGATAAACACAAATTTGTGACCGATATGATGGATTTCGCTTCATCGGCCGAACAGCCCGATCAGATAATCAACAATATTTTGCAGTATATATGTGAAAATCTCAACTCGGACAGGGCGTATATATTTGAGAACAACTTTGACGGCACTTTCAGCAACACCTACGAATGGTGCAGGGACGGTGTGAATGCTGAAAAAGGCAATCTTCAGAATGTTCCGTTCGATGGACTTCTTGATGTTTGGTATCATGAATATCAGAAATCGCATAATATCATTATTTATGATATGGAGGAATACCGCGCAACGAGCGAGCCGATGTATCATCTTCTCAAGCCGCAGAATATTGAAAGGCTTGTTACGGGACCGATATACATTGACGGAAAATACGCAGGATTTTATGGGGTGGACAACCCTCCGAGGGAGATAATGGACAACATCTCCGACCTCATTGATACGATGGAATTCGTCATTGTTATGATGCTTCGCATACGCAATTATTCCCGAAAGCTTGAAGAGATCGCAATGTACGATCAGCTCACAAAATGCAGGAACCGTTCGGCACTCGGCTGGGCTTACAGGCAGAAATATGATGCAAACAAGTCGCTCGGCGTTGTAATGTGCGACCTTAACGGTTTGAAAAGGACAAACGACAGCTTCGGACACGAGGCAGGGGACAAGTATATCGTCAGAGCCGCAAATATCCTTTTGTCCATGTTCGGGAAAGAGAATGTATACAGGCTTGGCGGAGATGAGTTCCTTGCCGTTCTTCCCGAATGGAAAGAGGACGATATCCTCAGCAGGATAAGCCTTGCGAAAAAAGAAAGCACTGAATATAATGTCAGCTTTTCACTCGGTTATGCGTTCCGTTCAAAGGCGGATGAACCTTTTGAGAAGATCGCAAAAGAAGCCGACCGCAAGATGTATATTGACAAGCAGAATTATTATAATCTTATTTAAAATACTGAAAATTGATAACAAAAAAATACGCCCTGCAAATGGCTTCGGTTGTCATTTGCAGGGCGATTTTATTTTTACAGTTCATCGGTTTTGAATGAGGTATAACCCTCATAATAATAGCTGTGGTCAATGCCTTTCATATAGATCTCACGGTCGTTTATTTTGTCGGTAAGTGCGGCTTTCAGCACGACCTTTATCTCCGTATCGCGGATAGGACTTCTTTCCATAGCGAGCAGGTAGTCCTCTTTATCAACTTTGCTCCAGTCAACGACCTTGCCGAGCTCGACTTTGAAAATGAGGTCGAGCCATATCCTGCCGCTTCTGCCGTTGCCCTCTCTGAACGGGTGAGCAACATTCATTTCGACGTATTTTTCAACTATTTCATCAAAGGTGCTTTGCGGCATTTTGTCAATGTTTGCAAGTGCGGCATCGAGGTACATAACGGGTGCAAAGCGGAAGCTGCCTTTTGCGATATTTACGGTCCGCACTTTTCCCGCAAAATCATATATATCCCCGAAAAGATATTGGTGTATCGTTTTAAGGGTATCAAAACTGCCTGCTTTCAGGGTATCAAGTATCCCGTTTTCAAACAATTCAGCCGCTTTTTTCTTGCTGATGCGTTCTTCTTCACGGGCAAGCTGTGCAGGATCGGTTATTCTCAATTTATTTTCAAGTGTCATTTTATACCGCCTTTTGTATAAGCTGTTTTTATTATTATACTACAAAAGCGGCGTAAATTCAATGGTAATATTAATTTTTGTACACTTTCAGTTTAAAAATTAGTATAATTCAGTTTTTTATTGTTTCGGAATAGATCTCCCAGTAAAACTTTCGCTCCGACTGCGGAAAATCGGACAAAATACCATGCTCGGGGTCGTAGAAAACGCCGTTCGCATAGAGCGACCAGTGCCAGCATCGCGGAGTTTCAAGGCTGAGAAGTGCGCATCGTGGGAGGTCGGCGGCAGATTGAGCCTGCTTTCGCTCGGGTGAGAATTTTATGCCGTGCTCGGTCAGGACGCGTTTCATTTCTTTAAGGTCGGTTTCGCGGTCGTTGCCGAGATATTCGCATATATACTCGGCTGATGTTCCGAGAAGCATTGCAAGCACAGCCTGACCGCACTGCAGGTCTGTCGGTTCGTGGATATAGTTTATGTTCATAGTTCACTCTTTTCTTCTTTAGCTGTTTTTGACTCTTTTATACTAAACACCAATTAAAAACCTATAAAAAATCAAGCAAAAACTCTGATTTATGGATTTGGCGCAGATTTTTTGTCTATAGGTTGATCGGGAATTAGTATTAGAGGCGACTTTAATTCACTCGTTGAAATACCGTGCGGACAGTACAGGTATCGTGTGAGAATTGTCCGGATCAATTTGTGACGGACTTTGTATTATTGTTTTGACTTTTTTGAATTTTTCATGATAAGAAGCACGAGTGTCAGCACGATAGGAAATACGCAGCCTGCGAGCATACCTTTCTGCATATTGTCGCCTGCGCTCTGGGTGATGTTTCCGACTATCCAGGGTCCGAGCGCGCCGCCCATATCGCCTGCCATTGCGAGCAGGGCGAACATTGCCGTTCCGCCCGATGGTATTTTCGCCGAGCATATACTTATTGCGCCCGGCCACATAATGCCCACCGAGAAGCCGCACATTATACAGCCGAGAAGTCCGAGCATCGGTATGCTTGCCGTTGAAGCGGTCACATAGCAGACAAGGCAGAGGCAGCCCGAGCCTATCATAAATTTCATAAGGTCGAGCTTATCTCCGTATTTTCCGTAGATAGTTCGGCTTATTCCCATTGTCACGGCGAAAAGGCAAGGTCCTGCGATATCGCCGACTGATTTCGACAGACCGAGTGCGGACTCTGCAAAGGCTGATGCCCACTGCGCCATTGAGAGCTCCGATGCGCCTGCGCATATCATAAGAACTATTGCAAGCCAGAAGAGCGGCACTTTCAGCAGACCTTTTATGCCCATTCCCTCGCCGTCCTCAACGGGGTGTTCGATAGGGCAGGAGGAGAAGTTGAACATATTGATAAACGGAATGAGCGCCCATGCGCAGGAGAGCCATTTCCAGTTTTCTATGCCGAAAACGGCGAAAAACAGCGTTGAGATAAGTATAACTCCGACCGAACCCCAGCAGTAAAAAGAGTGGAGGAGGCTCATCGCAGCTTCTTTATGCTCGAACGGGCAGGCTTCTACGATAGGACTGACAAGCACCTCGGTCAGACCGCTTCCGACGGCGTATATCACCGTGCTTATGATTATCCCAGTAAACGGGTCGGGGAGAAGCTCGGGGAGAAACGCAAGTCCGATAAGTCCCACGGCTGACATAAGCTGCGAGCCGACAACGCACCTGCGGTAGCCTATCTTATCGGCGAATTTTGCGCACAGAACATCAACGATGAGCTGCGTTACGAAAAATACCGATGAAATGAGCGCGATCTTTCCCAGCGGTATGCTGTAATTATTGTGAAAGGTGAGAAATAAAAGCGGAGCGAAATTTGCCGTAATTGCCTGCGTGACAAAGCCGAGATAGCAGGCGATGACTGTTTTTCTGTAATTCTGTGCCATAATATCAAACCTCAGTTTAAAATTTTATGTGAATATAATAATAACAGCGGCAGAATAAAATTTCTATAAGAAAACTGCCTAATACTAATTTTTAATCAAAGTGTAGACAAAAAATCGGCGCAAAAGCCATATATGCGAGCTTTTGCTTGATTTTTTGTACACTTTCAGTTTAAAAATTAGTATAAAATTATAATTATACTGCCAAAAGCTGCGATGAAAGTGAGAATTCTGATGCTTTCCCGATAATATCTTATCATAGCATAAAAAGATACGGTTTTCAATGCAAAAATTATTTTATAGTTGAAAAATATACAGCCGCCTGCAAACAGCACAACATGAGAGTTTGCAGAGCGGCTTTTATATCTCATAGGAAAGTGAAAATCTATGTAAAGCCACGGTGAAGTAAGTTTTTGGAAGATATGTGCAGAGGGAGAGGCGAAATATCGTAAATGCGATGATATTTTAAAAAAATGCTTCATTTTATCGGGTTAAATTGTAAGTAAACACGGGATAAATGCTTGTAAAATCCATTGACTTCGGCTCTCGGCGGTGATATTATTAGCCCGTAAGTTCAAAACGACTACAAATAATTTAAGGAGCGAATCCAAAGATGAACAAGAAAAAGATACTTACTTCTGTCCTCGCAGGCATAATGAGCCTTTCCGTTCTGGCAGGCTGCTCAAGCTCAAACGGAGATTCGGCAGCTTCTGCTTCTGTGCAGGAAAAGACAACAGCCGAAGCTGCTTCGGCAGACACGACAGCTGACAGCACTGACACTTCATCAGAAAATGTAACACTTGATATGTACTTCCCCGTTTCAGTAGGCGGCGGTCCTGACGTTCTCATCAGCAACCTCTGCGATGAATTCCACAAGGAATACCCGAACATCACCGTAAACCCCGTTTATGCAGGAACTTATGCCGAGACCCGTACAAAGGTTCAGGCAGCTATAAAGTCGGGCAACACCCCTGCTATTGCGCTGATGTTCTCGATCGACCTTTACTCGCTGCTTTCGATGGACGCAATTTATGACTTTGATACTTTCGCAACATCGGACGAGGACAAGGAATGGCTGAACGGCTTCTATGACGGATTTATGGAAAACAGCCGCTGCGGCGACCTCACCTACGGAATCCCGTGGCAGAGAAGCACAATTATCCTTTACTACAACAAGGACGCTTACAAAGAGGTCGGACTTGACCCTGAGACACCGCCTAAGACATGGGCAGAGCTTGAAGATTATGCCCAGAAGCTCACCAAGGTAGAAAACGGTGTGACAACAAGATACGGTATCCAGATACCCTCCGACAAGGCAGGCTATGCTTACTGGATGCTCCAGACATTCTGCAACCAGCAGAACGGCTTCAACCTTATGAATGATACGGGTACAGAGGTCTACTTCAACGACCCGAGAACCATTAAGGGACTTAACTTCTGGAAGAGCCTTTCCGACAAGGGCTGTCAGGCTCCCGGCACATCGGCATGGTCAACAACACCTACCGACTTCCTCGAGGGCAAGGCAGCTATGATCTATCACACAACGGGCAACCTTACAAACATCAAGAAGAACGCAACATTCGATTTCGGCACAGCAATGCTTCCTGCCGATGAATCCTACGGCTCACCAACGGGCGGCGGAAACTTCTACCTCTTCAAGAATGTTCCCGAAGAGCAGACACAGGCAGCTTACACATTCATCAAGTGGATGACGAACGACCCCGAAAGAGTTGCACAGTGGAGCATCGACACGGGTTACGTTGCAACAAGACCCGAAGCCTATGAAACAGAACGTATGAAGAACTACACCGCAGACTTCCCACAGGCACTCGTTGCAAGAGATCAGCTTGAATACGGTCACGCAGAGTTCTCCGTTTACGATCAGGGCAGCGTTCAGGATATCCTCGACACCGCTGTTGAAGCTGTAATGACAGGCTCTATGGACGCAGAAACAGCAATGCAGCAGGCTCAGGAGCAGGCTGACGCTATTCTTGCACAGTATAAATAAACCTTCTTCTTAAAATTCTTCTTTAATATATCGGAAAGAGTAACGTCACCGAGCGGTATTCTTTCAAAAGTTCGCAGATCGATACTGCGAGTTTCAAATGAATCCCCCTTTTGAATTTTTCATAGTCTCTCCTTTTTGGAAAACGCTGATAATTGCTACGGTAGAAATTGCCGCGTCAATGTCGGCGTTTTCTGCAAAGTATTACACTTTTTGAAAGTTGGTCGATATATGTCAGAAAAAACTTCAGAACGCACGAAAAAGCCGAAAAAGGAAAAGATCGTTCTCACAAAAGCCGACAGAAAACGCAAAGTCAGGAACTCCTTTATCGCTTATGCAATGCTTTTGCCTGCGTTCATATTTCTTGTAATGTTTACACTTTATCCGATAGGAAACAGTATATGGTCAAGCTTTTTCAGGGACAACCTTTCGGTGATAACTCCGCAGTTCATCGGCTTGAAAAACTATACGGGACTTGCAAAGGACGCTGTTTTTATACAGTCGTTCAAAAATAATCTGCTTATTGCTGCAGTGACCGTTCCCGTGAGCATCGCGCTGTCGGTCGCAATGGCTGTTTTCACAGACAAGATACGCTTCGGCAAAGGCTTCGCACGAACAGCGTTCTTTTACCCGACTATCCTGCCGATGGTCGCGGTTGCGAATATTTGGCTTTTCATCTACACGCCAAGCTATGGACTTCTCGGACAGCTCGGCTCGAACCTGCGTGTGCTTACCGACCCGAAGACGGCTGTATGGGGCATTATCGTGATGCTTATCTGGAAGCAGGCAGGTTATCTGATGATATTCTATATTTCGGGTTTGCAGGGCATCTCGGAAGAACTGTACGAAGCCGCAAAGCTGGACGGAGCTTCACCGATGCAGGTGTTTCGCTCGATAACATGGCCGATGCTCCGCCCGACGACGATATATGTTTCGATAATCTCACTCACGAACGCTTATAAAATGGTAGATCACCTTTACATTATGACAAAGGGCGGTCCGAACAACACCACGAATATGCTTCTCTACTACATTTTCCAGACGGGCTTTGACTTCTGGGACGCAGGCAGAGCTTCCGCAATGACAGTCGTTCTTGTAGTGATGCTGCTCGTGATCACGGGCGTTCAGTTCTTTGTGCAGGACAGAAACACCTTTTACAGTTAAGGAGTAAAATTTTATGTCAAATGAAAAAACAGCGGTAAAGCCGCTATCAATACGCATTTCGGAACGCTTGCGTGAAATGAGAGCCGAGCGTGAAGCGGAAAAGGCTCAGCCGATGAAGAAATTCGAGGTAACGCCGTTCGTTGTGATATCTTATATAGTAATGTTTGCGTTTGCAGTCGTTACCCTCGTTCCGTTTATATGGCTCGTGAAAACAGCACTTGTTCCGCAGTCGGATGCGCTCAGGCTTTTCCATATCTCGGCGCTCACGCTCGATAATGTAAAAGCTATCCTTGATTCTGCGCCGTTCGGACAGTATTATGTGAACACTATAGTAATGGTGGCGGCTGTGCTTTTTGTGCAGTTCATTTCGATAACGCTCGCAGGCTATGCTTTTGCGAGAATTGATTTCTACGGAAAAAATGTCCTCTTTATGCTTTTCCTAACGCAGATGATGGTTTCGGCGGACGTTCTCATTATGCCGAACTATAAGTTCATCAGCAGTCTTGGTCTTTCCGACACAAGAATAGGCGTTATCCTGCCGTTTTTCGCTTCGGCAATGGGGATCCTTATGATGCGCCAGACGGTCAGAACGATTCCGTATGAGCTTGAAGAAGCCGCAAAGATCGACGGCTGCGGAAAGCTTCGTATGCTCACTTCGATATATGTTCCGCTGCTGAAACCCGTTTATATCGCATTCGGACTTGTTTCCGCTTCGTACCAGTGGAACAACTTCCTCTGGCCGCTCGTAATGATAAACTCCGAGAGCAAGCGTCCGCTCACGCTCGGTCTTGCAATCTTCGCGATGTCAGCCGAAACGGGAGCAAACTGGAGCGCTGCCTGCGCGGCTACGCTCATAGTTGTTGCGCCTCTGCTCATCATTTTCATCATCTTCCAGAGGCAGTTTATGCAGAGCTTTGCAACTTCGGGAATAAAATAAGGAGGACAAAATGTATAATATCAGCACATATCCTCTCGGCGGGAAAAAGCTTGTTGATTTCGCCGATGAGTTAAAGAAAAGCAAGCTTGAAGATATCGGTTTCGAGCTTTTTTATGACAATATCCCTTTTCACAAGGCAAAGGCTTACAAGCGTTTTCTGAAAGGAATAAAGCTCGGTATGCACTGCCCTATGGAGGACTGCTGTCTGCTTGCGCCGAAAGGTTCAGCGGAGCTTAAATACACACTCGAAAAGCACAGGGAATGTTTCGCCCTTGCGGAAAAGCTTGGCGCAGAGTATGCCGTTATCCACACGAACAGCCTTTCTCCGAGAAATGAGAAAGAGATCATTGAGCAGAGGGCGATCTTACCCGAACGAATGGCTGTGATCGCCGAAGAAGCGGAGGAGTACGATCTTCGCATTGCGGTTGAAAATGTTGGCTTCAAATTCAATAACAGCCTTGTCGCAGAGTATGACGATTTCGTTTCGCTTGCGGAAAATGCCGACCTTGATTTTCTTATCGATATCGGTCACGCGAACGCGAACGGCTGGGATATTCCCACGCTGATAAACAAGCTTGGAAAGAGGATAGTCGGTTTCCATTTTCACGATAATGACGGCGTGAGCGACAGCCATTCACCGATAGAGAGCGGCACGGCTGACTGGAACGGAATTTTTGAGGCGATAAAAAAGTCAGCGCCGAATGCTGACAGAACTATTGAATATGCTGCCGCTTACACTGACGATATAATTCTCGGGATAAAGCTGCTCAAAGCGCGCTTGGATAATGTTTCACCGAAAGGAAAAGCCTGAAAAAATGAACAGAATTGATGTTGAAAGCATAATTTTTGACCTTGACGGAACGCTGTGGGACAGTGCGGACAATGTTGCCGCTTCGTGGAATATTGCGGTGAAGAAAATTGATATTCCGTGCCTTGACAGCGTTGAGATAACGGGAGAGGAGCTTCGCCGTGCAATGGGAAAGCCGATGGACGAGCTTGCCCGTCACTTTTTTCCGATGCTGCCCGAGGACAGACAGATGAAGCTTCTTGACAAATGTATGCAGACGGAAAATGAATATGTTGCCGAGCATGGCGGAAGGCTTTACGAAAATGAAGAATCCGTGCTGAAAGCGCTCTCGGAAAAGCATCGGCTTTTTATCGTCAGCAATTGCCAGAAAGGCTATATCGAGGCATTTTTACAGGCAAGCGGATTCGGAAATTTCTTCTCGGGTTTTCTCTGCTGGGGAGATACGGGAGTTCAGAAGAGCATAACGATACGTCTGCTTATGGAAAAGCACGGCTGTACAAGTGCGGCTTATGTCGGTGATACCGACGGTGACTGCAAGGCTTCGTTCAAGGCGGCTGTACCGTTCGTACACGCGGCTTACGGCTTCGGGAGCATCTCCGATGAAGGTCTTGTTGCGGCTTCGGCGGAAAGCTTTGAAAAGCTTGCGGAAATTTTTGCATAATTATACTAATCTTGCAAAATTTCTTTTGATGTGGTATAATGCATACAAAATATACCGCAAAAAGGAAGTATCGCAATGTACAGTATTCTTATCGCAGATGATGACTATTATCAGGGCGTAAGATATATGAATATGGAAATATGGGGAAAATTCGGCTTCGAGGTCGCTGCGGCTGTGCAGACCGAGCGGCAGGCTGCCGATTTTCTCAAAAAGAACGGTGCCGATCTCGTTCTGACTGAGGTGAACCGTCCCCAGCTTGACGGGATAAGGCTTGCGCAGGAGATAAAGCGGCTGTACGGCGGCACTTGCGTGGTATTTTTCAGCCAGCGCCCCGATTTTGAAGCGGCACGAAAGGGAATGAGGCTCGGCGTTCTCGACTACATATTGAAACCCGTGGACGAAAGGGAGCTTTCGCAGATGCTTTCGAGGGTAAAGGCTCGGCTTGATGCCGAAAAAGGCGGTGTTTTGTGTGAGCAGGCGGAAAATGTCCTCAAAAGCATCGGAAAAGGCTCGGAAAGCAGGTTTATACGCACAGTTTCGGCGTATTTGTGCGATAATATCTACCAATTCGTGACGATGAGCGACGCTGCCGAGTTTATGAACCTCAACAAAGACTATTTCGGAAAAAGCTTCATAAAAGAAACGGGGATAACGTTCGGTGAGTTTTACAGCCGTCTGCGCATAGAGTTTGCAAAGTCACTTTTGGAAAAGGGAACGCTGCGCAATTATGAAATTTCCGAAAAGCTCGGTTTCGGCGACCCCGATTATTTCACGAAAAAATTCAAGGAAGTGACGGGAATAACTCCGTCCGAATACAAGGCTTCCATAAAATGACCGTCGAAAAAGTGTATTATTGAAAAATGTTGCACAAAATCAAAGTTTACGTTAATTCTGAAAGAATTTCGCTTTGTTTAAAGGGTGGTGGGTGTC
>UQQA01000089.1 GCA_900543105.1 uncultured Ruminococcus sp.
CGGCAAAATTTGCCGAAAAGACGTGCGCATATGCTTGTGAAGACGGGTTCTTACTTATTCACTAATTTACAAATTCTGTTTTATGAATTCAAACCTCAACAAAACCTCAACAAATTTTTGAAATAACAGCCTGCAGAATTGAACAAAAAGAGATATTCCAGTGTTAAAATGGGTACAATAAGAAAAATAGTGAGGATTTGTCAAGAATTCGGACTTTTTCGGAAAGGAATGGTAATTTTTATGATCACTTACAGCTTGACTTCTATCGGCATTATGGCGGCGGTCATCTCATTCCTCGGTTTTATACTCGAAAATGTATGGCTCGCATTCACCAAAGGCTATATCGACAACCGAAATATGACAATGCCGTTTCTTTATGGCTACGGAATGGCGGTCATATCTATCTATGCAATTTTCGGAACTCCTCAGGCAATGGTACTCGCAGGTAAGCTCCCCGTTAAGGAACACAGCGTTCTTATTTACTTCGCTGCGGTATTCTTCACAGTAAGTATCGGTGAAATAGCACTCGGCTATGCTGTTGAAAAGCTTTGCGGCTTTGAATACTGGAACTACACAAGGCTCCCCCTCCACGTTACAAAATACACAAGCGTTTTCACGAGCCTTGGATTTGCCGCAATAATCACGCTCTTTATGCGTTATGCTTTTGACCCGATAATGAACCTCATCGGACGGCTCGACCCTCTTCCTGCAAAGATAGCCGCTTTCGTTCTCACTGCAGTAATGACTGTCGATTTTTTGGTAAGCTTCTACCGTATGCACAAAAGTCATGCGCTCAACGAACGCTGGAGAATCTCGCTCTCGGACGACGATCACCGCTTCATCAAGACAACTATCTGACCTTTGTGCGGCGTTGACAGCGTTATAATTTTATAGTATAATAAGGGCAGTAAGGTTGATTACTTTACTGCTCTATTTTTCAAAGGAGATAACCTTTATGTTTAAAATTCTTGTTGCGGAAGATGATACAGAGCTTCGGAAGCTTTTCTGCACGGTACTGAAAAATAATTCTTACGACACATTTGAAGCATCAAACGGCGAAGAGGCTCTTGATATCATCGACAAGGAGTACATCGACCTCATTATTTCCGACATTATGATGCCCAAAATGGACGGCTATGAGCTTACTAAGCAGCTTCGAGAAGCAGGCATTGACACGCCGATACTTATGGTAACGGCAAAGGACGGAATTTTCTACAAGCGTGAGGGTTTCAGCTCCGGCACGGACGATTATATGGTAAAACCCGTTGATGTGAACGAGCTTATATGGCGTGTTCAGGCACTTCTCCGCCGCTCCAAGAGCATACACGAGCGAAAGCTCACTATTGGTTCGACAACACTCGAATGTGATTCTTACACGATAAGCTGCAACGGCGAAAGCACTGTTCTTCCGCCAAAGGAATTCAACCTTTTGTACAAGCTTGCTTCCGCACCGAACAGAACCTTCACGCGAGTACAGATAATGGACGAGATATGGGGACTTGATTCCGAGTCAACCCCTCACACGCTCGAAGTTCACATCGGACGTTTGCGTGAACATCTCAAAAACAATCCCGATATTGAAATAGTCACCGTCCGCAATCTCGGATACAAGGTAAAAACGAAATGAAAAAAAAGAAAAAAGAAAAAGTTCCGCTTCGGCTGACGATACTTTTCACCGTTGTTGTCGGACTTATAATGATCGCAAGTATTCTCCTCGCAGGGATAATAATGCTCATCATAAACGAAATGCACTTTTTTGAGGACGGGAACGTTCCGTCATTCATCATGGTATACATAATAATCATCTGTATTTGTTTTGCAGGCATTGCAACTAAGATCATCAGCAACAAGATATTCGTCCCGATGATAAAGCTGAATGAGTCGATGAAACGCGTTGCCGACGGCGATTTCTCCGTGCAGATGAACGAAACGGGAATGTTTCGTGAAGTGCGTGAGATGATACAGAACTTCAACATTATGGCGAAGCAGCTTGGAAGCAATAAAATTATTCATACCGATTTTACCCGGAACGTTTCGCACGAGATGAAAACGCCGCTCTCAACTATCGAGGGCTATGCAACGCTTCTCCAAGACCCGAATATCACCTACGAAAAGCGCGCAGAATACGCCGAAAAGATAATACGGAACACAAAGCGGCTCTCGGCTCTTACAGGAAATATACTCGCGCTTTCAAGGCTCGAAAATAACTCTGTTGCAATACAGAAAAAGGAATTTTCGCTTGACGAGCAGCTCCGTCAGGTCGTTATAATGTATGAGGAGGTCTGGACGGAGAAAAATATCGATATCGACATCGATGATGAGGGCAAACACGTTTCATTTTACGGCAGCGAGGATATGCTTTTCCAAGCATGGCAGAACCTCGTCGGAAATGCGCTCAAATTCACAGATAACGGCGGCGTTGTGCGGATAATCCTGCGAAAAACGCCCGACAGTATCACGGTTTCGGTCAAGGATAACGGCATAGGCATTTCCGAGGACGATCAGAAACGAATTTTCGAGAAATTTTATCAAGCGGACGCTTCACACGCCTCAAACGGAAATGGTCTTGGACTTGCGATAACACGTCAGATAATCGAGCATCATTCGGGCAGCATAAAAGTTGTAAGCGAACCGAATAAAGGCTCGGAATTTATAGTTACTTTACCGAAATATGCGATAAAGTAAAAAGCCAAAACCCCTGCAGGAAGTTCGTATACACTTTATACTAAACACCAATTAAAAACTATACAAAAAATCGAGCATAATCTTGCATATATGGGTTATGCGATGATTTTTTGTCTATAGTTTTATTGGTGTTTAGTATTAGTCGGGCTGTTAACTTTACTGCTCGGTATCGTTAATAGATGTGCAGAGGAGAGTTCATCGGTTTGCTTTGCATATTTTGGGTTTGCTTTGCATATTTTTCTTCAATTTTATCCCATGGGATCATTTCAGCTTTTTTTACCCAATGGCTGATTAAAATCGCTGAATGTGATCAAACATTTCCTCCGCTTTTTTGAAAGCTTCATCATCGTCAAGAGCTTCATATTTTGCAGGGATCTTCACCTCGCCAGTGGCCTTGTCCTTCGTGCCGATGAGGTCTTTCAGAATGTCAGCGTATTCCTGCTTTGAAATTATTCTGTATCGTTCAAGGGCAAAGCAGGCACTTTTGAGCAGGATATATTTGTCACGCTTTTTCCGCTCCGCATATTCAAAAAGGTCAGCCTTTCGCCGTCCTATGACCTCGGCACGGCTGTCCTTTTTCTTTTTCAGATAGCGGTAAACAAAGCTGTTTTCTCTCTCTTTTTCGCCGAATGATACTAAACACCATTTAAAATTTGGAAAAAATCAAGCCGACAATCTCGCATATATAGGATTTCGGCGCAGATTTTTTTCTGTATTTTATTGGTGTTTAGTATTAGAACCTGTCTTCATAAGAAATGTGTGCGGATTTTCGAGCATAATTTTGTTGCAGACAAGGCAAGGATTTTTAACGCAGTCTGCGGCAAAATTTGCCGAAAAGACGTGCGCATATGCTTGTGAAGACGGGTTCTTATTCATTAACCGCTTTTTTCTTCTCATACATTCTGATAAAGAACAGAACTGCAAGCATAAGTGCTATCGAAAGTCCGAGGACTGCGAACACATTCTGCACAAAGCCTGCGAAGATATAGCCGACCATACATACTGCCGCAACCGTGAGTGCATAGGGGAGCTGTGTCGAAACGTGGTTGACGTGGTCGCACTGTGCGCCCGTCGAAGCCATGATAGTTGTATCGGATATCGGTGAGCAATGGTCGCCGCATACTGCACCCGCGAGGCAGGCTGAGATGCATATAATTACGGTTTTCGGTATCTCGCCTGCTGCGGAAACACCTGCAAGCTCGGTGCTGAAAATTCCAGTTACGATAGGGATAAGGATCCCGAATGTTCCCCAAGATGTTCCCGTTGCGAATGCAAGTCCAAGTGCAACGACAAAAAGTATGCACGGGAGAAGTATCTCTATCGCAGATGCACTTTCAACTATTGACGAAACGAACGTACCCGCTTCGAGAAGTCCGGTCATTGTTTTCAATGTCCAGGCAAATGTGAGAATGAGTATCGCAGGGACCATCTGCTTGAAGCCTGACGGTATCGCACTCATACAATCGCTGAACCTGAGAACGCGTCTTGCAAGAAAATATGCTATTATGATAATAAGCGAAATGATAGAGCCGAGTGAAAGCGCATACGAAGCATCACAGTTCGCAAATGCATCTATGAAGCTTTCACCGCTGAAAAATCCGCCGCTGTATATCATTCCCGTTACACAGCATATAATGAGTATTACAACCGGTATGATAAGGTCGATGACCTTGCCGTTGGAAGAGGTGTTGTCCTCGGTTGGCTCATAAACTGTATTGCGCGTGGTGAAGAGGTCACCCTTTGCGGCATTGTCCTCGTGAAGCTTCATAGACCCGTAGTCCAAACCCGTGAGTGAAATGAAAATGACCATAATTATTGTGAGAAGCGCATAAAGATTATATGGAATGGTGTTGATGAAAAGCTGTATGCCGTTTACGCCCTCAACAGTGCCGCTTACTGCCGCCGCCCATGATGATACGGGAGCGATGATGCAGATAGGTGCGGCTGTTGCATCGATAAGATATGCAAGCTTTGAGCGCGAAACATTGTGCTTGTCCGTTACCGGACGCATTACCGAGCCTACTGTAAGGCAGTTGAAATAATCGTCCACGAAGATAAGAACGCCGAGCACGAAGGTCGAGATACACGCGCCGACTCTTGATTTTATGTGCTTTGCCGCCCACTCGCCGTAGGCCTTGCTTCCTCCTGCTTTGTTCATAAGCGCAACGATCGTTCCGAGGACAACAAGGAATATAAGTATTCCGACGTTATACGAATCGGCGAGATTTGCGATAAGTCCGTCACGAACGACTGTGGTGAACACGCCCTCTGCGCCCAGTGAAGCAGAAGCGGCGTAGATAACAGCGCCCGTAAGGCTTCCTATAAACAGTGAAGAATAGACTTCCTTTGTGATAAGCGCAAGTCCGATAGCCACTATCGGCGGAAGAAGCGACCAGAGCGTTCCGACCGCATTGGAAATTGGCGCGGAGATCATACAGCATATAAGAAATGCAAGCATAACGACCGCAAAAATGATCTTGCTCAGATATTTTTTCATTTTACCTCTCCGTTCATTTCAATTTTTTTAAGTTTATCTGTACCTGCAAGCTGTGCAAGTATAACCGCCGCAAAAATAAGTACACACCCGATAAATTCCTTTATACTGAGCTTTTCACCGAGGATAAGCCAGCCCGAAAGTGCCGCAAACACCGATTCAAGGCTCATGAGCATCGTTGCAAGGGTAGGGTTCGTGTGCTTCTGACCCAATATCTGAAGAGTATAGGCAACTCCGCAGGACAATATTCCTGCATAAAGGATAGTTCCGCCTGCGCCCATGATGTTTGGTATCGTCGGCTTTTCAAAAATGAACATACATATCAGCATAAGCAGTCCTGCTGTAAAAAACTGTATGCAGGACATCAGAACGCCGTCCGTTTTTTTTTGGTTGAAATAGTCGATGACCGTTATATGCACAGCGAAGAATATCGCGCCGAAGAAAACGAGCAGATCGCCCGATGAGATACCGATATCCTGTTTTATGCAAAGCAGCCAGAAGCCTGCCAGCGCTATTGCGATGAAAAGCCACATTCGCAGCGGCATTTTTTTGTGCAGGAATATCCCTATCATCGGAACTATTACAATGTAAAGCGCCGTTACAAAGCCTGCTTTCCCTGCCGTTGTCTGCGCGATGCCTGCCTGCTGGAATGAGCTTGCGATGAAAAGAGCAATGCCGCAGCATATTCCGCCTATGACCGTATTTTTCAGCGAACAGCTCGATTTTTCCTTTCCGTTTCGCTTATCGGAAAAGCGAAAAAGGATCATTACGGGGATAAGAACAACTCCGCCGAGAAGAGTTCGCATCGCGTTGTATGTGAACGGTTCAACGTAGTTCATGCCTTCGCTCTGGGCTACGAAAGCAGTTCCCCATATAATCGAGGTTATCAGAAGCATTATGCTGCCTTTGAAATTTTTTATCATTTTTTTGCAATACCTTCCGACATAAAATTCATACCTTTTAATATGATACTTTATTTTACAGTTCGTGTCAATGGTTCGGGGCGCATATTAAAAGAAAATGCAGAAAAATGTCATTATTTTGGCAAAAAGCTGTTTTCGCACAAAATTTTTGTATATAAAAAGCTTGATTTCCTGTTAAACAAATGTTACAATTCTATTATAATGTAAAGAAAGGAAGTAAAGCTATGCCGCATTCATCGGGAGGAGGCTCTCACAGAGGGGGCTCGCACCGCAGCCGTTCACACAGCTCGCGCCGTTCACATTCGGGGTCGTCATCTTCACGCAGACATATCAACACATCGTATTTTCCCGGAGCGATAAGATATGTATATATGCACCGAGGTACTCCCCGATATGTTTATGCAGATTATGACATCACAAAAAGGCGCAGTCCTTTGCGTCTGCTCATACTTATATTTTATATCCCGTTCATATTCAGCTTTTATACAATTGTTAAAAGTTCAATGCTTCCGCCGAAGAAGCTTTCGGCCGATTATAATACCGAAATCG
This sequence comes from uncultured Ruminococcus sp., assembly GCA_900543105.1. Taxonomy (GTDB): domain Bacteria; phylum Bacillota; class Clostridia; order Oscillospirales; family Ruminococcaceae; genus UMGS363. The sequence continues at coordinate 6,652 of UQQA01000089.1, forward strand.
TTGTAAAAGACGAAATAAACGTACTCGGCGATACACAAAGGCTGAAAAGCTCGCTTGAAGCTTTTTATGATAAAACGGGCATTTCGCCTGCTGTCTTTACGGTGTATAATGAGGATTGGCAGGGCAAATATGACGCTCTGGAATACTATGCATACGATCTTTACGTCAATGCTTTTCCCGATGAAAAGCATTGGCTGATAGTATATTCCGAACCAGAGAACCCCGACCCGTCCTTTAACGACTGGTACTGGGAGGGTATGCAGGGAGATGATACCTCGGACATTCTGACCGAGGGTAAAGCTGCGGGGTTCAATACAAGGCTTCAGCGCTATCTCACGGACGATTCAAAGTCGGTTTCCGAAGCGATAAGCCTTTCGTTTGATGAGCTTACCCCCGAAACAATGAAAAAAAGCGTTGACCCTGCAATGCTTATTACACTGCTGGTATTTGTCGGATTTATCGCTGTACACGCATTTTTCATAGTTTTCTACGACCCGAACAGAAAATACAGAAATGCAGTGGAATGTCCTGCGGAAACACCTGCGGCAAACCCGACAAGCTCCCACGCGGAAACCTGCCCTTACTGCGGAGCTTCGTATATGTCGGGCACGGTCGCACGCTGCCCGAATTGTCAGGCTTTGCTTGAAATTTCCGACAGAAAATAATGAGATCCGGCGTTCCCGTTTTCAAGTCGGGAACGCTGTATTTTTTTCTTAAATATATATTTGCACAAAAAAACGCAAAATTTCACCCGAAATTTATAGAAAATACTTGAAATATGCTTTGCGGGAGAGTATAATTATAATATATTTTTTACGGTCACGGGTCACGGTAAAAACGATAAAAATGTGGAGGGATATACATGAAAATGAAAACGTTATCATCGTTCATGGCTCTGCTTCTTTCCGTTTCAATGCTTGCAGGCTGCGGAAACGGCGATGAAAAAACAGACGATGCACAGAGCGAAGCAGCGACAGCAAGCACCGCAGCGGAGGCTTCGACCGATGCGGAAGAGGAGGACAGCTTAAAGGCAATGACCTCGCTCGAATTTGTAAGAGCTATGGGCAACGGTATAAACCTCGGCAACACGCTTGAAACCTACAATCACTCGGGATATGTCGGCGGCACAAACCCCGACGGCTTTGAAACGCTATGGGGACAGCCCTACACGACTGCCGAAATGATGCAGAGCATGAAAGATGCAGGCTTTGACACTATCAGAATACCTGTGGCTTGGACAAACGGAATGAACTTTGAATCGGGCGATTACATCATTGACGAAAGACTTCTTTCCCGTGTTGAAACAGTTGTGAACTATGCGCTTGATGCTGATATGTATGTTATCATCAACGACCACTGGGACGGAGGCTGGTGGGGAATGTTCGGTGCGGAGGACACGGCTGTAAGAGAAAAGGCTCTCGAAATGTACAAGTCGATGTGGACGCAGATCGGCGAGCGTTTCAGAAATTATTCCTACAAGCTCATCTTTGAATCCGCAAACGAGGAACTCGGCGACCGCCTCAACGACAAGGATATCACGGGTTCGCAGGGCGTTCTCACCAAGGATGAATGTTATGAAACAACAAACATGATAAACAGTGAATTCGTTAAGCTTATCCGTTCGCTCGGCGGCAATAACGAAGACCGTTTTCTCCTTATCGCAGGCTATAACACGGATATCGCACACACCTGTGACGAGCGTTTCAAGATGCCCGAAGATACCGCAGACAGTAAGCTCCTGCTTTCGGTACACTATTATACACCGTGGGATTACTGCAGCACGGACGGCGTAAATCAGTGGGGTTCTCCGTCCGATTATGACGAGCAGAACGGAAATATGGAAAAACTCAGCAAGTTCTCCGATGTGGGCTACGGCGTTGTTATCGGCGAATATGCCGTTATGAAAAAGGACGGCGGAATAAAGCCCGAGACTGACAAGTTCTACTCAAATCTCCTGGACAACTGCGACCTTTATGATTTCTGCCCCGTACTCTGGGATTGCAGCAACTTTTACAAAAGATTGGCAAACAAGTTCTCCGATGAAGCACTCGTTCGGCTTTTCCTTGACCGCCGCTATGACAATGAAAAGGACAAGGACATTCAGACGATAAAGGACGAGGCTAAGACAAGAATCGAAGAAACTAAGCAGAAGTCTGTCGATGCACAGAGCGAAAGCATTGCACTTCCTGCCTCCGATGATATGTCGATAGCATGGATAATGTATGCTTCGAGCGATTACGGCGTTGCCTACAGTATCGGCGACACATACGACCCGACAAACTGCACAACGGGCGCAAAGGCTGAAAATGTTCAGATCACGGGCGAGGGTACATATACCGTAAGTCTTGATTTTTCCGAATGTGGTGCGGCAAAGGGCGTGGCGTTCTCGGCACTCGGAATTTCCAACGGCGAGAAGTTCTTCCCCGATTATACCTATACAATTGACGAAATTCTCATCAATGGCGAAGCATACGAAATGCAGGGCAAAGGCTACACCTGCTCTGATGACAAGATTTGCTCAAGAGTAAATCTCTACAACGGCTGGGTAAATTCGCTCTCCGAAGAAGCGAGAACCGCTGACGGCGACCTTTCCGACTGCTCGGCACAGATAATGCCGCTCGGCGACAAAAAGAGCGTTAAGACCATTTCTGTTACGTTTACTGTGAAAGCACCGAACTGATAATAACAAACGGAACGGCTGTAAAAAATAAAGTTTAGGTCAAGCCTTTTCAAAGGCTTGCAGGGGTCAAGGGGGCAGAGCCACCTTGTCGCTCTCCGCAGAGAGCGAAACTCCCTAAACTAACAGCTAAATCATTGTAATAATAGCGTAATCACTATCAAATAAAAGCTGTAAACTGTTAACTGAATTAAGGGCGCAATTCACACGAATAATGGTAAACGAACTATGAGAAATCAGTTTTGTAAACCTAAAAAGTGAATTGCGCCATACTATTTTCCTAAAAAATCTATCCTTGAAGCGAAAATCTACGAACGAAGTGAGTGGATTTGAAGCTTCAACGCAATATGAGTGGTAAAACGCAGTATGAGTGGCTATGCTAAAACGGTCGGATATGGAATTCGACCCTATGTTAAAATGTCGGTTTATGTTCATATCCCACACCACCGCCGTTCAAGCGATGTCGGAGTGAAATGCTTATCGCTTTCGCTCTGCGCATTTCGCTCCGAGGATAGTTTGTTTGAAGAAAATAGAATTGGCGCAATTCACATTTTTTAGGTTTATGAAACTGGGTTTATCATATTTCGTTTCCCGTTATTCTTGTGAATTGCGCCTTTTGACTTGTTAGTGAATATACTATTATAAATGATATTATGCTGTTAGTTTAGGGGATTTCGCTCTCTGCGGAGAGCGACCAAAGGGCTTCCGCCC
>UQQA01000090.1 GCA_900543105.1 uncultured Ruminococcus sp.
CTTTTCAAAGGTGGTAGGTGTCCAGAGGGCAAAGCCCTTGGTCGCTCTCCGCAGAGAGCGAAATTCCCTGAACTATAGCTAAAAGCATTGCCTCAATAGCGTAATTATTAATAGCTAAAGGGCGCAATTCACATCAAAAATGAAAAACGAAAAATGAGAATTAGGTTTCGTAAAGCCATAATAGTGAATTGCGCCATTCTTTATATCCCGATAAACTGTCCTCTGAAAGCCAATATACAAACGAAGTGCGTATATTGGCTTTCAGATATAATATGTACAGCTATGGGATATGAACGCAAAGCCGCAAATTTGTCAGATGCAGATTCCATATCCGCCCGTTTTGCCCCGACCTTAGCAATAAACTTTCCACCCCATTTTGCAATAACCACAGAAAGGACTTCTCCAATATGACCAACGAAGAATTGTACGACTATATCCGATTCAGCCTGAAAAACGCAGGTATAGACGACCCGACTTTTGAGAGCAGATGCATCATCGAGGATATTATGGGTCTTGATCGCTTGCAGCTTGCGATGAACGGCACTAAAGATGCCGATGAAGCTAAGATGTCAAAGGCGCTTGAACTGCTTGAAAAGCGGCTGAAAGGCGAGCCGCTCCAGTATCTTCTCGGCGAATGGGAGTTCTTCGGTCTGCCGTTCAAAGTAGGAAAGGGAGTGCTTATCCCCCGTCCCGACACGGAAACGCTCGTTGAAGCGGTGCTCGATCATTTTATGAAGCTTGGAAAGCTTGACCCCGAGATAATCGATCTTTGCAGCGGAAGCGGCTGCATTGCCGTTGCGATACAGAAAAATCTTCCGCAGTCGAAAGTAACGGCGGTGGAGCTTTCTTCCGAGGCGTTCCCTTATCTCACGGAGAATATCCGCAGGAACGGCGTTGACGTAAAGACGATGAAAGGCGACGTGCTGAAAGGCGACCTGCTTAGAAATTTCACCGATCCCGAGGACATCGGCGAATTCCGCAAGCTTGACTGCATCGTTTCAAATCCTCCATACCTCACAGAAAAGGAAATGGGTGAGCTTTCGCCCGAAGTCAAGTGCGAACCCGAATCGGCGCTTTACGGCGGCACGGACGGACTGAAATTCTACCGTGTTATCGCAGGTCTTTGGAAAGAGATACTCAAAGAGGGCGGTCTGCTCGCGTTCGAGATAGGCTATGAGCAGGGCGAAGCGGTTTCGGATATCCTCCGAAAGAGCGGCTATACCGACATAAAGGTGATGAAAGACCTCGGCGGCAATGACAGAGTTGTAATGGGAATAAATATCATACGATAATATGATCATTTATACTAAACATCATTTGGGGTTCTCTAAAAACCGAAACAAAATAATACTTCGTATTATTCGCAAATTTTCGTTGGGACTTTGCGCAGCTTCAAGGCAGCGAAACGCAGTATAATACTACGGAATATATTCCGAATGTATTTCAAGTTTTGCTAACGCAGAAGATGCGCAAAGTCGTAGAAAATTTGCCGTGAGGGAGGTTTTTAGAGGTTCCCATTTAAAATTTGAAAAAAATCAAGCCGACAATCTTGGATATATGTGATTTCGGCGCAGATTTTTTCCTGTATTTTATTGGTGTTCAGTTTTAGTGCAGAAACTACAAATTTTTTAACAAAAATGGAAGTATGTGGGACGATTTTTCGGCAAAAGACTGAAAATTTAAACAAATTATTGAATTTTATGAAATAGTGTGTTATAATGATTTTATAAAGCTTATTTCGGAGGATTGGAAAATGTATGATCATACAAATATCGGGGAGATAGTCAAACAGCTCGGGTCTATGTTTGATCTGGTAAAGATCGTTGATCCTGTAAAAGGCATAGAGGTCACCGTTGAGGACGGCGAGGTAATGGGGATCGGAAGCTGCTTCGCCGCTGTCGGAAAGGGTGCAAAATGCTTCGGCTGTCCGGCAGCAAAGGCTGTTGAGAACGGCAGGCATTATGAGAAATACGAAGCCGCAGGCGAAAATATCCGTCAGACGGCTGTTTACCCTGCGGATCTGACCGACAAGCACGGAAATATCCACAAGCTTGCGTTCGAACTTATAAGCTTTATCCCGAGGGAGTATTTCGTGACCTCGATAAAAACAGATATGATGGTCGATCTGGCTATCGGCATACCGAACCTTTCGGGATATCTGGAGTATGCCGCAAAGCTTCTGATGAGCGGCAGGATCGCCGATTATGACGCAATGTATTTCAACATACATAACTTCAAATTCATCAACAATATTTTCTCATATACAGAGGGAAATGAGGTCATTTTCCAGTATGCGAACCGCCTTATCGCAGAGCTGAAAGATGATGAGATGCTCGCCCGTCTCGGCGGTGACAATTTTGTCGTGCTTATCCGCAGGGAGAATGCGGACAGCTTTATAAAGCTTCTTGAAAATACCGATGTCAATATTGAAACATCAAGCGGCAGTAAACGCAGGCTGAATTTTTCGGCAAGGGTCGGTGCGGCACATCTTGACGGTATAAAAAACCCGGGCGAAGTAATGCACAGAGTTTCCGTAGCATATCAGAGTATAAAGGAACGCAAGGATATCCTGAGCATTTATTTCTGCAGGGAGCTTCTTGAAAAAGAGATGCAGATGCAGGAGATAATCCACGGCTTCGGCAAGGCGATAGCGAACCGTGAATTTGTTGTTTACTATCAGCCTAAGGTCGAGATAAGCGAAAAGAAGCTTATTGGTGCGGAGGCGCTCGTTCGCTGGAACAGACACGGCGAGATCGTCAATCCGATAAAATTTATCCCGATACTTGAAAAAGAGGGCAAGGTCTGCGAGCTTGACTTCTATGTGCTTGAAGAGGTCTGCCGAATGTTAAAGGAACGTCAGGACAGCGGAAAAGAGCTTGTCTGCATTTCGAGCAACTTTTCAAGAAAGCATCTTGACGACCCGAATTTCGTGAAAAAGGTCACAGAGATAGTTGATAAATACGGCGTCGGACACGAATTTATCGAGATAGAGCTTACGGAGAGCGAGGAATTCAGCGATTACGGCACGATGTCCGTATTTGTGGACGAGTTCCGCAGAAACGGCTTCAAGACCTCAATAGATGATTTCGGAACGGGGTATTCAACGATGAAAATGCTCCAGCGCACCTCGCTCGATATCGTAAAGATAGACCGCTCGTTCATTCCGCTTTCGGAGGATTATCCCGAAAAGGAAAAGACGCTCTATATCCTCCGTGATATGGTGAGAATGACACGTGATCTCGGAATGAAAGTCATTGCCGAGGGTGTTGAGGACGATGTTCAGCTCGACTATCTGAAAGAAATGAACTGCGATTATGTTCAGGGTTATGTCTTTGACAAGCCTCTGCCCGAAAGTGAGTTTGAAAAGCGCGCCGATGCGCTTTATTATGACCGAGGTGAATGATAATGTATGAATTCAAATGCGGTATTATGATATTATCGGGGAACAGCCTTATCGCAAAGGTTGCCGAATCGGCGGAGAGCCCGGAGGACTGCACGTTCGATATCTCATTCCCCAAAGGCATAGAATCCGTTTATGACAGCGCTGACACGGCTATTATCATTGACGCTTTTGACGCTGTAAATGCGAAGCTTTCACGCTTTCATGAAGCGTATAAGGTGGTCGTTCTTCCCGAGGACAATATGCAGGCTTATGAAGCTGTTATCGCTGAGGCTGATGCGGTATGGACGGACACTTCCTGCGAAGCGCTTGCAAAGGCGAATTTCCTGCGCCTGCAGAAAGATATGAAGCTTCGCTTTGATATGAGAAGAACAGAAACCTGCCTTACAACGGCGATAGACAGCATACCCGACCTTGTGTGGTTCAAGGACGACAAGGGCAGGCATCTTATCGTGAACAACGGTTTCTGCGATGCTGTTGACAAGACAAAGGATATGATCTACAAGCGGGGTCATTATTATATATGGGATATGCCCGAAGAGGAATACGAAAAGGGCGATTATGTCTGCCTTGAGTCCGAGGAGATAGTTATGAAAGCTCGCCAGACAGTGCGCTTTGACGAAAAGGTCAAGACCAAAAAGGGAATGAGAATGTTCAGTACCTATAAAAGTCCCCTTATCGATCAGGACGGAACTATCTTCGGAACGTGCGGGATCGCACACGATGTTACCGACATCAGAAATATCAATATCGAGATCAGCTCCGTGCTGAAAAATATGCCTTTTTCGGTGATAATCGAAGGAAAGGATCACAAAACAGTGAGCGTGAACCTAAAATTCGCCGAGTATTTTCCCGAGTGCGGAAACGCTGTCGGAAAGACACGTGATTACTGGCAGAACTGCGCCGAGAGCATGACAAAGCTTGATAACGGTATGACAAGGGTCATCGTTCACACGGACGAGGGAAAAAGGGTACTGCTTATGGACCAAAGGAGCATAAGTGACTCCTTCGGCGAAGCTATAGGCGAGATCTTCGTCCTGCGTGACATAACTGCGGAGCAGACCATCAAGGAGCAGGCGGCAAAGCAGGAGAATACCGACCTGCTGACGGGAGTTTTCAACCGCGGCGGACTGCTCTGTCGGCTCGAAAAGTTCAGAAAAGAGCATCAGCTCACTCTGACCGTTATCGATATCGACGATTTCGGCAAATACAACGTCAGTCACGATAACGACATCGGAGATATCGTGTTAAGGCTGACTGCGCAGAAGCTTTCCGAGATATATCCGACCGACATCATAGCGCGTACCGGCAGTGACGAGTTCACTGTAGTAAGCACCGAGGCTCTTTCAGATGATGAAATAAAGGAAACTGCCGAGCGTGCAATGAACACGCTTGCTTCGGCATATTCGTCCAAAGTTTATGCGAAAGGACTTACCGTGAGCCTTGGTATCGCCGTTCAGCGCATCGGCGAAAATGAGGAGCAGGACACGGAGCTTCTTATGCAGAAAAGCAGCCAGGCTCTGTACAGTGCAAAATGCTCGGGTAAAGCGAAATACTGCATATTTTGACAAATTCGAAATTAGGAATGCGGAATTCGGAATTATTTATGTTCCGTTAGTTTGCAGCGAAAATCGTAGGGACGGATTCCATATCCGCCCATTGCAAACCCAATTTCTATTGAATTTTCTGTAAGGAACGGGTCATCGTCCCGAATCGCAAAGCGATTTTTCAATATAAATATCGCTTTTCATAAAAAAGAACCTGTTTTCAATGAATCAATCATTTGAAAACAGGTTCTTTTATTTGTAACAAAACATCTTGCGGCGCGGAACGGGAATTCGCGCTTACGGAAATCAGGCATTTCACGACAAATATACGGAACAAAATAATTCCGCATTCCGAATTCCTAATTCCGAATTTAAATTAAACCGCCCTTACCATTATCTTTGAGCTGTCCTCTTCACGCAGGGCAATGACTGCGCCCCTTATCAGATACGCCGTTGGGTCGCCCGAGGGACTTCGCTGCAAACATTCAACGTGTGTGCCCTCGATAAGTCCGAGATCCTGCAAGCGCCGCCGCATACTGCCGTCATTGCGCAGCTGTGTGACGCGGGCGCACATTCCCTCCGAAAGGGAAAAAAGGCTTGTTTCTATGTTCATTGCATTTCTCCTGTAAAATTAAGTAGTCGGTCCGCTGTATTCGCAGTCCGCTCAATATTATTTTATGCTCGGAAAAATAAAGCGTGACAATCGGCGGATTTTGTGGTATAATGTCATTTGATATGATTTTTATGCCAAATCGCGGCATACTGCGTAAAAGCTTATATTTTCCGCTGCAGACTTGGCAAAAATTTTCGGAGGGATAAAAGTTGGCAAGAATTTATCCGCTGTTTTCTTCGAGCAAGGGCAACTCTACATACATCGGGAACAAACAGCAGGGGATACTTATAGATGACGGCGTTTCGTTTTCTCGGCTGAAAAAAGCTTTTGAGGTGAACGAACTGCCGCTCGAAGCGATAAAAGCGGTGTTCATCACGCACGAACACTCCGACCACACAAAGGGACTTTCGGTGCTGACGAAGAAGCTCCATGTTCCCGTTTATGCGCAGGCTTACACGCTGGATATTCTCATGGGCAGCGGCTTCATCAACAGCGAGGGCTGCGAGATGAAAGACTTCGAGGAGATATGCGGAATGAAAATTTCCTGTTTCCCGACTTCGCACGACACAAAGGAATCCTGCGGCTACAAGATCGAATTCGAGGACGGAAAGCGCTGTGCTGTCTGCACTGACCTCGGCTATGTTTCGCCTATCGTTGAGGAAAGTCTGCTCGGACTTGATGTTGTGCTTATCGAGGCGAATTACGATGTCGAAATGCTTCGCAACGGTCGGTATGACTACTATTTGAAAACGCGTATCTTCTCCAAAAACGGGCATCTTTCCAACGATGACTGCGGCGAATTTGCACGAAAGCTTGTGGAAAGCGGCACGACAAAGCTTATCCTCGGACATCTTTCGCAGGATAACAACACGCCCGAGATCGCCGCTGAAACGGTAGTCCGTCACCTTGACGGCTTCGTTCGCAACAGCGATTACATACTGAGCGTTGCGCCCGTTGAAACAAGCGGAGGATTTGTTGCATTCTAAGGTGGGGCGGGGAAGCCCCGCGGCAGATTCGCGCTGCGCTCCGCTTTGCTTCGCTCGTTTTGTGAGGGAATAACTTTATGTTCGCGAATATGGGGTTATTCTGAAGTCTGACAAATATAAGGAGGGACTACAGCTGATGCTTAATGTCAATATAATTACGGTAGGGAAGCTCAAAGAGGGTTATCTGCGCGAAGCTTCGGCGGAATACAGCAAGCGGCTCTCGGCGTTCTGCAAGCTGAACATAGTCGAGCTTGCGGAAAGCAGACTTCCCGACAACCCGTCCGAAAAAGAGGTAAATGCAGCACTTTCCAACGAGGGAAAGGCTATTTTACAATTACTGTCGGGAAATAACTGCTATAATATTGCAATGTGTATAGATGGCAAACAGCTCCCGTCGGTGAAATTTGCGGAAAAACTGCAAAGTGTATCGGCGTATGAGGGCAAAAGCACGGTCAATATCGTTATCGGCAGTTCATTCGGCATTGCGCCCGAGGTAAAGGCTCTCGCCGATCTGCGGCTCTCAATGTCGGAAATGACGTTCCCTCACCAGCTTGCGCGGATAATGCTCCTTGAACAGCTTTACCGTGCTTTTCAGATAAATGCAGGGGGAAAATATCATAAATAAATTCGGAATTATTTAATGCGTAATTCGTAATGCGTAATGCGTAATTATTTTTGTTTCGTATATTTGTCGTGAAATGCCTGATTTCCGTAGGGGATTCTCGCCCGTTAAAAGCCTATAAAATCACGGTGAATTTTCTGTATGGGACGGGTCACGCGCGCAAGACGTTTTATCTTAAACAACCCTGTTTTCAAAGAATTTGATTTACCCTTTGAAAACAGGGTTATTTTGTTTGCAGAAATATTTGTACACCGAAAAATCGCTGATGCACTTCGGGACAGAAATCCGTCCTACAAAATTGGGCTTTTTTAGTAAATCTACAAAAAAAAATTACGCATTACGCATTACGAATTACGCATTAAAATAATTCAGAATTATACAATTAGGTACACCGTCAAAGCAATGGCAAACAGTCCCAGCGAAACCGCCAGCAGGCGCAAGGTCAGGTCGGTTATGACGTGACCTTTCGGCGGCTTTTCCTCATTCGGGGAAAGCATCGCCACCGTGCTTCGCGCCTCAAGCTCCAGCCTGCCGATAGGTTCGGTGCTTTTTTCGGGTCGGATATAAAGCACAGCTTTTTCAAAATAGTCGTTCTTCATTCCGCTTATCTCAACAATTCGCCTGTTTACGCCCTTTATCATAAATTCTCCACCTCAAAATGTTCTTTCAAGGCTATTCTTGACGTTTGTTAAGGTCAATATACAAGTTGTATTAAAAGTTTTCCTCAACATTCGGTGGAAAACTCGGTGGAAAATGGTGAAAACTGTTCATATACGGTGGAAAACTGGGTGGAAAGTGTGTAAAAGTGCGTAAAACCGTACCCCAAGTTTTCCACATATCTGCGCATCGGTGGGAATACTGAATGTAAACTCACCTTTACGTTGAAAAAATTTCCGCTTTAATCCTCTTCAACTTCGTATATTTTTGCCGAAAAGGGTGCAAATTCGTCCTTGAATGAGAACTTGTGCTGTTTGTACTGCTTCGCCTCGGAAACTATGGACGGCTTTTTCACCGTGCGCGTGCTTCCGCTGTAAATATCGCTGTCGCTGTACAGTATTTCGTGGAAATATGCCTTTTCGTCAACGCCGATCGTGTAGTTTTCGTACTTCCTGTCCGAGAAATTCAGCACAACGAGAACCTTTTTGTTCGCCGCCATTCGCTCATAAACATAAACACAGTCCTCGCAGGCATCGGCTTCGAGCCACTTGAAGCAGCTGCTGTTGTATTCGCCTTCGTGAAGTGCAGGATTTTCCGCATAAAGCTTGGAAAGGTCGCCTATATAGCGCGCGAGCGAATCGTGCAGAGGATAACGCTTCATAAACCAGTCCTGCTGACGCTCCTCCGACCACTCTCTGAACTGACCGAATTCTCCGCCCATAAAGTTGAGCTTCTTTCCGGGGTGGGTGTACATATAAGCGTAAAGCGCTCTTACCTGCGGGAATTTTTCCTCGTAATCTCCCCACATCTTCTGAATGATAGTAGCCTTGCCGTGAACATTTTCATCGTGCGAGAATGGCAGGATATAAAGCTCGTTGTAGAAATACTGCATTGAGAATGTTATCTTGTGGTAATGCTTCGGGCGCTCGGACGGCGGTGTGCGGAAGAAGTCGAGCGTGTCGTTCATCCAGCCCATGTCCCACTTGTAGTCGAAGCCAAGTCCCTCATATTCGGACGGCGCAGTTACCTTTAAGAAGTTGGTCGAATCCTCTGCCATAAGCAGTGCTGTCGGGTGGAGATGATGCAGACCGCTGTTCATACTGCGGATAAACTGCACAGCGCCGTTGTTTACGCCTCGGTTTGCATCGCCCTGCCAGTAGATGATGTTGCTGATAGCGTCCATTCGGATTCCGTCAAAGTGGAATTCTTCAAGCCAGTAGTTCGCCGCCGACTGCATAAAGCTCCTTGATTCCCCACGGAAATAGTTGAAGTTGTAGGTTCCCCATTCGCTTGCGCCTGCGCCCGTGTTCGGGTACTCATAAAGCGCAGTTCCGTCATATTTCGACAGAGCATACCAGTCCGTAGCCATGTGAACGGGAACAAAGTCGGTGATAACGCCGATGCCTTCCTTGTGACATTCGTTGATGAAGTATTTGAGGTCGTCGGGGCTGCCGTATCTTGAAGTCGGCGCAAAGAAGCCGGTTACCTGATATCCCCACGAAATATCGGCAGGGTGTTCGGCGAGCGGCATGACTTCAACATGGGTGTAATGATTCTCTTTGAGATATTTTATAAGCAGCGGCGCAAGCTCACGGTAGCTGTACCAGCGTTCTTCAACAGGGATATCCTTGTCGAAATCCTCACCGTCGCCCTCTTCCTTTGTAAGCTTCATTTTCCAAGAGCCGAAGTGAATTTCGTAAATGTTCACCGCCTTGTTGTAGGTGTCCCCTCTCGAAGCGAGCCACTTTTCATCGGTGAATCTGAAGCTTTTCAGGTCGGTTATATATGAAGCGCAGTTCGGGCGAAGCTCCATTGCAAAGCCGTAAGGGTCGCACTTCTCGACCGTTTCACCGCCTGCACCGCGGATACGGTACTTGTACATCTGACCGACCTTGGCATTGCTGACGAAAAGCGAGAAAACGCCGCCCGTGCCCTCCTTGTTCATATACTGACCGTTCCATTCGTTGAATTCGCCGATGACCTCAATGGAATGTGCGTTGGGTGCGTAGGTTCGGAACATAACTCCGTCCTCTTCAACATGCGCACCGAAATATGTATAAGCGTCAAACGCTCTGCCCTCATAAAAATCCTGTAAAACCATAGCGATCTCCTTTTTGAAGAAAAGTTTCCGCGCTTTTCTCCGTAATATTTTATTATATTATACTATATT